>JANMMT010000193.1:0-2095 GCA_031373545.1 Hyphomicrobiales bacterium | reverse complement strand
AGTGTCAGGCGCAACATACGCCGATGCTGTCGCCTGCGCTCCCCAAGGTTTCAGCGGTCGCCGAACTGCTCAAGCCGATCACTTGGTTTCCGCCGATGTGGGCCTTTGCCTGCGGTGCGGTGGCCTCGGGGGCTTCTCTCGACGGCCGCTGGTGGCTGCTGGCTGCCGGCGTGCTGCTGGCCGGGCCGCTGGTCTGTGCGACCAGCCAGGCCGTTAACGACTGGTTCGATCGCGAGGTCGATGCCATCAACGAACCACACCGGCCGATCCCGTCAGGCCGCATCCCCGGGCGCTGGGGGCTTTATGTGGCCATCGCCTGGACGCTGTTGTCGCTTGCCGCCGCCTGGGCCCTCGGACCTTGGGTGCTCGCCGCTGCTGCGGTTGGCCTCGTTCTGGCCTGGGCCTACAGCGCGCCTCCGCTGCGCCTGAAACAAAACGGCTGGTGGGGCAATGCCGCCTGCGGCCTGTGCTACGAGGGCCTGGCATGGATCACAGGCGCCGCTGTCATGGCCGGCGGCGCCCCAAGCCCGTCCACGCTGCTCTTGGCGGCGCTGTACAGCGCCGGGGCGCACGGCATCATGACGCTCAACGATTTCAAGTCGATCGAAGGCGACACGCGCATGGGCATCGGCTCGCTGCCGGTGCAGCTCGGGCCGCAACGCGCAGCGCAGGTGGCTTGCTGGGTGATGGCGTTGCCGCAGGTGGCGGTGATCGGGCTGCTGCTCGATTGGGGACAGCCGCTGCATGCAGCGGGCGTGATCACACTGCTGGCGATCCAGGTGGTGATGATGTGCCGCTTCCTCCGCGCGCCGGTCGAGCGCGCGCTCTGGTACAGCGGCTTCGGCGTGCCGCTGTATGTGCTCGGCATGCTGGTCTCCGCGTTTGCGCTGCGCGCGGTGGAGCGACTCCCATGACCGGCTTCTCGTGGTTCGGCATCGCGCGTTTGGGCCTCGTGCAAGCAATGCTCGGCGCCGTTGTCGTGCTGACGACATCGACGCTCAATCGGATCATGGTCGTCGAGCTGGCGCTGCCGGCACTGCTGCCGGGCCTTCTGGTCGCGATGCACTACGCGGTGCAGATCTCGCGGCCGCGCATGGGTTTTGGCTCCGATGTCGGCGCCCGCCGCACGCCGTGGATCATCGGCGGCATGGTCGTGCTGGCCACGGGTGGCTTTCTCGGCGCGGTGGCCACGACATGGATGGGCAGCCCTTCGCGCGGCGCCGGCATTGCATTGGCCGTGTTCGCCTTCATGCTCGTCGGCCTGGGCGTCAGCGCCGCCGGCACGTCGCTGCTCACACTGTTGGCCAAGCGCGTCGAGCCGCCACGCCGCGGCGGCGCCGCAGCGCTGGTGTGGGTGATGATGATCGTCGGCTTTGCCGTCACGGCGGGCACGGCCGGCAAGTTCCTCGACCCGTATACGCCGGAGCGTTTGATGGCGGTGTCGGGCACCGTGTCGCTGATCGCGGTGGCGGTGACGGTGCTCGCGCTGTGGCGGCTCGAAGGGCACTCCCGATCTGTCGGGCAAGCCAATGCGCCGATGACCGCGACACGTTTTCGCGCCGCACTTGCCGAGGTCTGGCGAGAGCCCGACGCGCGCCGCTTCACGATCTTCGTTTTCGTCTCGATGCTGGCCTACAGCGCGCAGGACCTGATCCTCGAGCCGTTTGCCGGTGTGATGTTTGCGTACACGCCCGGTGAATCGACACAACTCTCCGGCGTGCAGCACGGCGGCACGCTGGCGGGCATGATGCTGGCCGCTTTGGCGGGGCGGCGGTTGTTCGGCGTCGCCTTCGGCTCGCTGCGCATGTGGACGGTGTGGGGCTGTGTCGCGTCGTGTATCGCGCTCGCCGGTTTGGCCTTTGCCGGTTTCGGCGGCAGTACCGTCACTGCGTACTGGCCGCTGCGCGCCAATGTCTTTCTGATGGGCGTGGCCAACGGCGCATTCTCGATTGCGGCCATCGGCTCGATGATGGCTCTGGCCGGACACGGCGGCGGCGGGCGCGAAGGCACGCGCATGGGACTGTGGGGCGCGGCGCAAGCGATCGGCTTTGCCGGCGGTGGGCTTGTCGGTACCGCACTCAGTGACGTCACGCGC
>JANMMT010000107.1:0-2707 GCA_031373545.1 Hyphomicrobiales bacterium | reverse complement strand
CAGCGGCAAACTGCCGAAATACGGCTCGCTGGCGCGCCGCTCGCTGGACGAAATGCTGGCGGGTGCGCGTGTGGATGTGGCGCCCTACAAGCGCGACCCGATGGATTTCGTGCTGTGGAAACCGTCTGATCCCGGCCAGCCGGGCTGGCCGTCGCCCTGCGGCATTCCGGGTCTGGGCCGGCCCGGCTGGCACATCGAATGCTCGGCCATGTCGATGGCGACCTTGCTGGCGCCCTTCGGCGGCGGGCTTCAATGCGATGACCCCATCAAGAACACCTTCGACATCCATGGCGGCGGCATCGATCTCGTTTTCCCCCATCACGAAAACGAAATCGCCCAAAGCTGCTGCGCCTTCGGCTCGGACAAGATGGCGACAGTCTGGATGCACAACGGCTTCCTGCAGGTGGAAGGCGAGAAGATGTCCAAGAGCACGGGCAACTTCATCACCATTGACGAGCTGCTGAACACGACGAAGTTCGGCGGGCGGAGTTGGCCGGGCGAGGTGCTGCGGCTGGCCATGCTGAAGACGCATTACCGCCAGCCGACTGACTGGACGGTGAGGGCGCTGGAGGAGGCGGAGAAGACGTTGGATATGGGTTACAACTACCTGAAAGATGTCCAGCATTTAGCAGTAGATGCAGTAGCTTCAGATGTGATTTCTGCTCTTAGCGACGATCTAAATACACCCAAAGCTTTGAGTAAGTTGTGGCCATATTTTGGTAGCGATCAAGCCGGAGCAATGATGGCGGGTGACGCTATCGGCTGGGATATATATGATCCCGAGTCAGCTGGTCTTGTTGTTTCTACGGCTCGCATTTTTGGCTTGTTCCAACAGAGTCCTAAGCTTTGGTTTAGCTCTAAACTAAAAGATATTGAGATTGATGAGCCTACCATCGAAGCCCTCATCACCACCCGAAATGCCGCCCGCGCCGCCAAGAACTTCGCCGAATCCGACACGCTTCGGGGCAAGCTTGAAGCCATGGGCCTCATGCTGAAAGACGGCAAGGATGCCGATGGCAATCCGGTGACGACCTGGGAGGTGAAGCGGTGAATCTATCAAACCGCATCTTACGGAAGAAGACACATATGCTCGGATTCAAGAGGCTGGCGCTCGCTGCCATTCTGCTGACCGCAGCTGTAAACCCCATCTTTGCTCAGAGCGCGGCAGAGCTCCAGATGAACGCCGATACGGCTTATCGCAAGCTGCTAGTCATCACCGCGCATCAGCGTGTCGAGCAAATGAATTGCGCTGGCTTCATCAGCTCGACCATGCAGTCGTTGACCGAAGACGTTATCGAATATTCCAAAACCTTCGATGTGCTAAACCAACGCTTGGCCATCGACATAGTTCTGGATGCCCAAGGGTTTCGGCGCCACGCCGTCGGCAGGCATTGTGGTGATTCCCGTGTAGACAGGGAAGAGACGCAAAAAATTTCCGATGTCTTCTTCAATGCGCTCAAGGTTCGAAATGAGGCCAGGCGATGAGCTCCGCTCTTGCAATCGCGGTGATCGCTGGCTTTGGCGCTGTTCTATCCACGCTGACACGGTTGCTGATGGCGCTCTACACCGCCCGCAATAATGCGCGCTCCTGGCATGACCTCAACCCGACGCCTCTCTCATCAGGCCAAACCCCATGACCCCCGCCCGCATCCACCTTTTTGACACCACGCTGCGCGATGGCGCGCAGACCACGGGCGTCGATTTTTCGCTTCAGGACAAGCGCAAGGTTGCCACCCTGCTTGACGGGCTGGGCATTGATTATGTCGAGGGTGGCTATCCCGGTGCCAACCCGCTGGACACGGCTTTTTTTGCTGAAAAGCCGACGCGCCACGCGAAGTTTGCCGCCTTCGGCATGACCAAGCGGCCGGGGCGCTCGGCAGAGAATGATCCGGGCGTGGCCGCGCTGCTGAATTCGGCGGCCGACACCATCGTCTTCGTCGCCAAGACCTCGGATTATCAGGTGCGCGTTGCGCTCGAGATCAGCCTCGAGGACAATCTCGAAGGCATCGCTGACAGCGTGAGGGCCGCCGTCGCCTCAGGCCGCGAGGCCATGGTCGACTGCGAGCATTTCTTCGATGGCTACAAGGCCAACCCCGACTATGCGCTGGCCTGCGCCCGCACGGCCTATGAGGCTGGCGCGCGCTGGGTCGTGCTGTGCGACACCAATGGCGGCACGCTGCCGGACGAGATCACGCAGATCGTGCAGGCGGCCTCTAAGGTTGTCCCCGGCGATCATCTCGGCATCCACGCCCATGATGATTGCGGCTGCGCGGTTGCCAATTCGCTGGCGGCCATCGAGGCCGGTGCGCGCCAGATCCAGGGCACGCTGAACGGGCTGGGCGAGCGCTGTGGCAATGCCAATCTGGTGACGCTCATCGGCACGCTGAAGCTGAAGGAGAGCTTCAGCCAGCGCTTCGTCACCGGCGTCAGCGATGCGCAGTTGGCGGATCTGACGCATGTCTCGCGCGCGCTGGACGAGATGCTGAACCGTGCGCCCAACCGGCATGCGCCCTTTGTCGGCGCATCAGCCTTCGCCACCAAGGCCGGCATCCATGCCTCCGCGCTGGTGAAAGACCCGCAGACCTATGAGCACGTCGTGCCGGAAAGCGTAGGCAACCTGCGCAAGCTGCTGGTGTCGGATCAGGCCGGCAAATCCAACATCCTGTCGGAGCTGAAGCGCGTCGGCATCGCCATGGACAGGGATGAT
>JANMMT010000036.1:0-15062 GCA_031373545.1 Hyphomicrobiales bacterium | reverse complement strand
GTCGAGCGCGCGCACCGCCGTGATGAATTCCTCGCGCGAATTGGCCCGTCGCATCGCTTCCAGCATCGCATCCACGGCAGGGGAGCGCACGCCGGCGTAGTTGAGGCTCGCTTCCCGCCCCGCCGATGCACTGGCGAAGCGGTTGGGTTGCTCGGTGCCCGGCGAGGCCGAGACACCGTAGGTCCAGATCATCGTGTCGAAATCGAAGGTGCGCAGCCGCCGCCAATAAAGGCTGGAATCCACAAAACGCACGCGCAGCGCAATGCCGACAGGTTTCAGAAAATCGGCATAAGCGAGGCCAATGCGCTCCTGGTCGCGGCTGAGGGCCAGGAATTCGAAACCAAGCGGTTGGCCGGTGGTGGTATTCGTCATCACACCATCGCGAATGGCATACCCCGCCTTCTCCAACAGCGCGATGGCCTGTGCCGCCATGCTGCGGTCGCGGCCCGAGCCATCCGAGCGGGGCGGCAGCCAGTTGCCCGTGATGAAATCGGCGCGCAGATCGGCGGCGTAGGGCTGAAGCAATTCTAGTTCCGCCACACTGGCAGACCGGCCGGGCGAACTCAGCTCGGATTGATCGAAGTAGCTGGTCTGGCGGGCGTAAGCCGATTGGAAGAGGTTGCGATTCACCCATTCGAAATCAAACAGCAGCGTCAGAGCCTCACGCACCCGCACATCGGCAAACAAGGGCCGCCGCGTGTTCATCAGAATGCCCGTCATGCCGCGCGGCGCTTCAAAGCGTGCTGTTTCGCGCACGATCCGGCCATCGCGCACGGCAGGCACGTCGTAGCCGCCGAACCAGCGGCCTGGATCGGCCTCGAAACGCACGTCGTAAAGCCCGGCCTTGAAGGCCTCGAACAGCGCATTGCTGTCGCGGTAAAACTCCACCCGGATCTCGTCGAAGTTGTGATGGCCCTTGAGGATCGGCAGATCACGGCCCCAGAAAGCCGGGTTGCGCTTGAGGGTAAAGCTCTTGCCAGGCTCCATATCCGCCAGCACGTAGGGTCCGGACCCCATGGGCGGCTTGAAGGTGGGCTGCTCGAAGCTGTCGCGGTCCGTCGCATGCTGGGGCAGGGCGGGCATCAGTGCCAGAATCATCGGCAGTTCCCCGTCCGGCTCCGTGAAGGTGAAGCGGATCGTGCGCTCATCGGGCGTCAGCACCTCGCGCACCCGGCGATATGTGTTGCGCTGCAGCGGGCGTCCCTTCTCCCGCAGAAGCTCATACGTGAACCGGATGTCGGCGGCGCGCACAGGCTTGCCATCCGCGAAGGTGGCCTTGGGGTTGAGTTTGAACTCCACCCAGCTGCGGTCTGGCGCTGTTTCGATGGTCTCGGCCACCAGCCCGTAAAGCGTGAAGGCCTCATCGAGCGAGCGCATCATCAAGGGCTGCACCACCAGCGAGGTGAGGCCGCTGCCGGGGCTGACCTCGGGCACCACCCCGCGCGCGATGAACGGGTTGAGGCTGTCGAACGTGCCAAGTTGGCCAACCACCAGCCGCCCCCCGCGCGGGGCATCGGCCCGGACATAAGGCAATTGCGCAAAACCGGGCGACAACGCCGGTTCGCCGTGGCGGGCAATGCCGTGCCGGGCCGCGCCCGGGCGCGGATCCGCAAACGCACCCATGGCAGGCGCGGCAAGCAACGAGCAGACAACGATGAAGCGCCACAGCGCAGTTCGAATCATGATGCGACGCTAGCACGGCCGCGCTGTGGGAGGAGAGAACTGGCGCCGTATTAAAACACGCGCTAAGAGCATGTCGCAAATAAGTGTGATGCGGTTATTTGAAAACGACGTGCTCCTAATAAAAGTTATGGAGCACGTTTTCGCATTTTGATATTTAATCAGAATGCGACGTGGTCTATGAGCGCTGCCGAGTCTCAACGCAAGCCGAGTCATGCTGCCGCCATATTTCGCGCCTTTGAGCGGGGGCAATGCAGCCATACTAGGCATCGAACCAGTGGCCAAAGTCAGGGATACCCCAAGAATGAACGGTTTCGTCAGTGTGCGCGGTCTGGGGACAGCCGCTTGTTTGTCTCTCACAATGGCGATGGCCGGCAGTGCCGTTGCGCAGCAGGCGCAGACGCCGCGCCCCGCCGCCCCTGCACAGGCCCCGCGCCCCGCGCAGCCCGCTGCTGCGGCCGCCGCCTCCACGGTCGTTCCGCTGAAAGCCGATCCCAACCAGACGAACTGGACCAAGGTCTGTGGGCGTGATCCGCAGACGCAGCGCGAGACCTGCTACATCACCCGCGATTTCGTGGCCGAGAATGACCAGCCCGTCATGGCGGTTGCGCTGTACGAAACCAAGGGAGAGGGCACGCGCGTTGACCGCCAGTTGCGCTACCTGCTGCCGCTGACCTTCCTGCTGCAGCCGGGCGTACGGACAGCCATCGACAACGGTCAGCCGATCGCAGGACGCTACACCATCTGCGTGCAGAACGGCTGCTTTGCCGAGTTTGCCGCGACAGAGGCGCAGTTCCAGGCGCTGAAGAAGGCCAAAGCCCTGACAATCCAGGTGCAGAACCAGGCCGCGCGTGAAGTCAGCTTCCAACTGCCGCTCGACGGCTTTGCGGCAGGCGTGGATGGCCCGGCCATCGATCCGCGCGTGCTTGAAGAGCAGCAGCGCAAGTTGCAGGAAGAAATGCAGCGCCGTGCCGATGAGATGCGCAAGCAGATTCAGCCCGCGCCTGGCGGCGCGCCTGCTCCCGGTGCGGCTCCCAATGCAGCCCCGGCTCCGGGTGCCGTACCTGGGCCGACCGCGCCGCGGCCCTGATAATTTGGGTTCAGGACATGCAAAACCCGCCAGGTCACACTGGAGGGTTTTGCGTTGGTTGCCCACCCGTCAAGAGTTGACGATCCGCCTCACGGCACAAGCACGACTGATCCCGTGGTCTGGCGTGCTTCGAGCGCCATATGGGCTTTGTCGGCGTCGGACAGCGGGAAATGGTGATTGACGGCGATCGTCACCGCGCCGGATGACACCACCTTGAACAGAGCCTTCGCCATATCGCGCAGGGTCTGCGTGTCGCCGATGTGGGCAAACAATGTGGGCCGTGTGAGATAAAGTGATCCCTTGGCGGACAGGATTGCGGGGTTGAATGCCTCAACCGCACCCGAAGCATTGCCGAAGCTGACCATAGTGCCGAACTTGCGCAGGCTGTCCAGCGATGCGGTGAAGGTGGCTTTGCCAACCCCGTCATAGACCACGTCGCAGCCTGTGCCGCCCGTCAGCTTGCGCACTTTCGCAGCGATGTCATCGGTGCCAGAATCCAGCACATGGTCGCAGCCGAGCTTTTTGGCGATCTTCGCCTTGTCCTTGCCGCCCACGGTGCCGATGACGGTCGCGCCCAGATGCTTCGCCCATTGCACCAGAATTTGCCCCGTGCCGCCCGCCGCCGCATGGATCAGCACGGTGTGACCCGCCTTCACCTTGAACGTGCGCCGCAGCAGATACTCGGCTGTCAAGCCCTTGAGCATCATGCCGGCCGCTTGATCATAGCTGATCGTCTTGGGCAGCTTGACCAGCAGATGCGCGTCGATCACCCGTTCCTGCGCATAGGCGCCCTGCGCGCTGATGTAGGCCACCCGGTCGCCCACCTTGATATCCGTGACCCCCGGACCAACGGCCACCACATCTCCCGCAGCCTCACTTCCAGGAATGAAAGGCAACGCGGGTGCTGGGTAAAGCCCGGTCCGAAAATACACATCGAGGAAGTTGAGGCCGATGGCTCTGTGGCGCAAGCGCACCTGACCCTTGCCGGGCGCAGGCATGTTCACCACTTCCATCTGCAGAACATCGGGACCGCCGGTGGCGTGAATGCGGATGGCCTGGATGGCAGCGGCTTGAATCATGGGTATGGTTCCTGTCTGCGCTGTTCGATGGCAGCACGCAGTTCACGTTGGCGGGCCTCGTCGAGCGGGAACTCCCACATCAACGCGATGGCGATGAGTTTCAGCATCACCGGCACGGCGGCGTAAAGCAAGGCCAGCATCTTCAATCCGGTTTCCGTGCGCATGTCATTGCCAGGATCATATCCGCTGAAGGCCAGCAGCGGAAAGGCGATCCCCACTGCCATAGCCAGTGCCAGCTTGGTGGCGAGACCCCAGATGGCCAGATAGAGCCCCGAGCGCTGCTCTCCGGAAGCCGCCGTGTCCACATCGATCACATCGGCTTGCAGCGAGCCGGGCAGCACAAGGTCTGCGCCCACGGCAAAGCCGGTCAGCACGCAGACCACGAGAAACCCCGCCTCGCTGCCCGTGGGCAGGAAGGGCGCGAAGATGAAAGCCGCACAGGCCAGCAGCATGGCGATGCACCAGCTGCGGTGCTTGCTCTGCATCTTGGCGAGTTGCAGCCAGAAGGGCACACCTAGCAGCCCCGCCAGAAAGTAGACGACCAGAAACAGTCCCGACTTGTCCGGCAGCCCGAGCCTGTCCGACACGAACATGATGAACAGCGTGGCGGGAAAGCCATTGGCCAGGCCGTTGATCAGGAAAGCCATCACAAGGCGCGTGAAAGGCCGGTTGTTGCGCATGAAGCCGAAACCTTCGGCGAATTTCACACGCCGCACAGAGCGATCGACCGGTTCTGGCACGGCGGTCAACGTCAGAACCGCCAGCAAGGGCAGGGCAATGGCGAGAAACTGCCCGAAAAAGGTGAGCGTGCGCTGCGCATCCCCCAGAATGTATTGCAGGATGATCGCGGCCAGCGTGCCCACGAAAGCGAGGCCCTCGCGCACGGCGGTGATGCGATTGCGTCCCTCGTAGCTTGGCGACATCTCCGCGCCCCAGGCGTAATATGGCACCAGCGCGATGGTCCAGCCCAAGGAGAGCATGAAACTCCACAGCAGGAGATAGTTCGCGGTGGCCGGTTCAGGCGGCTGAAACACCATGTAAGCCGCCAGTGCCGTGATGGGCACACCGGCTGCAAACCAGATCTTGCGCCGTCCGAAGCGGCTGCGCGTGCGGTCCGAGAGGTAACCGGCGATGGGGTCGGAAAACGCATCGAACAGGCGGATGATGAGCAGCACTGCCCCCACGGTTGCGATCGGTACGCCCGCGTTGGTGTAATAGCTGGGCACAATGACGTAGAAGGGTAGTGTCAGCAATGCGAGTGGCAAGGCCGGCAGGGCGTAGGCCAGGAGTTCCAGCCACCGCGGTTCGCGCGAGCCGGCAGGGGCAAGAACTTTTTGGGAAACCTGCGCTGTCATGCGCGGCTATAGACGATCTGGCGCACATCGATGTTTTCCGAACGGAAGCCTGCTTCGCAATAGGCAAAGTAATATTCCCAGAGCCTGCGAAAGCGCTCGTCGAAACCCAGCGGTGTCAGCCGGGGCCAGGCCTCGCGAAAGGTGGTGCGCCAGGCAGCCAGCGTATCGGCATAATCATGGCCGAAGATGCGCGTGGCCTGACGTGTCAGCCCGTGTTGCGTGCCCAATTGATCGAGCCGCGTGGGCGTCGGCAACATCCCGCCGGGGAAGATATAGCGGCGGATAAAGTCAATCTCGCTGCGGTAATTCTCAAACAGGCGCTCCTGGATCGTGATGATCTGCAGCGCCGCCGTCCCGCCGGGGTTCAGCCGGTCGCGCAGGGTCTGGAAATAAGTTTCCCAGTATTCCTCGCCCACAGCTTCGAACATCTCGATCGAGGCAATGCGGTCATAGAGCCCCGTTTCATCACGGTAATCCTGCAGCTTGATCTCGACCTTGTCGGCGAGGCCCGCCTCGAACATCCGTTGGCGGGCGTAATCATATTGCTCCTGCGAGATGGTGAGACCTGTGACCTTGCAGCCGATCTCCTTGGCGGCGAATTCGGCAAACCCACCCCAGCCGCAACCGATTTCCAGCACATGGTCACCAGTGCGAAAACCGCCGGCGTCGGCCAGCGCGCGGTATTTGCGCGTCTGCGCTGCGGCCAGATCTGTGTCGCCGGGCGCATACAGCGCTGAAGAATAGGTCATCGTGCGGTCGAGCCATGCCGTGTAGAACGCATTGCCCAGATCATAATGCGCATGGATGTTGCGCTTGGAGCCTGATTTGGTGTTGCGATTCAGCCAGTGCCGCACGCGCTGGAACCACTTGATGATCGGGCGCCCTGGCAGCAACGTCGCGACCGCATGGTGATTGACGCAGAACAGATAGAGAAACGCCGTGAGGTCAGGCGTATCCCATTCTCCCGCCAGATAGGCCTCCGCAAAGCCGATGTCCCCGCCTTCCAGCAGGCGCTTGGCGAAGCTGAGATCATGAATTCGGATTTCGGCATTGGGGCCGGGCTCGGTGCCCTCGAAGAGATAGCGTTTGCCATTGGGGAAGGTCGCCGTCAGCCGACCATGGCTGAGGCACACGGCATAGCCAAAGGCCTTGCGCACCACGAAAGGCAGATCACGCGAAATGCGCTCCAGCGTCTCGCGGGTCACCCGCAGCGGTTCTTCCAGCATCCGGCCACCATCTGGCATTGACAGGGTCATGGGCGACTCTCCAGCATTGTTTTGGTCTTCAGGAAGTGTCCATCGACGCTCAGTGGCGGCGGCGGCTCGGGGCGGGAATAAAAGCGCATGCCCTTGAACCAGAGCTTCATGGCCTCATAGTGAATTCCACTGACAACTTTCAATGTCATCAAGGGGATAGAGAGGAAGGCAGCCAGAATGCTTGCGCTTGTCATGGGCCGCCTGCGCCCATGAAACGTGGCGGATAGAATCGGCCCTGCCGCATCGGTTTCCAGAATCCGCACCGCGATGTCATCACCGGGCGGGCGCAGCCGGAAATGATAGCTCATCGGCATGTCCATGAAGGGCGAGACATAAAACAGCTTGGCGCGCGTCTGGCGCAGACCTGCCTCGGAAAGTTCGCCCTCGCGCAGCGGACAGACATACGTGTGCATGTCGCCAAACGTGTTGCGCACCTCGTAAACAATGCCCGTCAACAGATCAGCGGCGTCATAGGCATAATACACCGAGATCGGGTTGAAGGTGTGGCCCAGCACGCGCGGGTAGCACAGCAGCAGCACGCGGGCGGGCGGCGTGGCCAGACCCGCCTGCATCAATGCGGCGGAGGCATGCGCAAAGAGGGAGGACCCATCCTGCGGGCCGTGATCCGCCTCACGGAAGGAAAACAGGTTGAACCGGTTGACCGAAAACAACCGTGCGGCGCGGTGTGCTTCCGCCAGCTGCCCCACATCGATGAGCAGCGTGAAGACGCTGTAAGTGAAGCGGTGCACCTTCGGCTTCATGCGCGCATGCATCACCTGCCCGCGGTAAAGCTGGGCAGCGGTGGCAGGCGGCGCAAAGCGCGTGGGGGCGGTGGCTGTGCTCATTCGGCGGGCTGCGCCTCTGCCGCCTGTGGCTGCACCCAGGGCATGGCAGCGCCAAGGCCTTCGGCTGCGCGCATGCCCGAGACCAGTCCATCCTCATGAAAACCATAGCCGGTCCAGGCGCCCGCGTACCATGTGCGGTTGTGGCCATTGACGCGCGCAAGCAACTGCTGCGCGTCAAACGCTTGGCGCGTGAACTGCGGATGCGCATAGTTGAACGTGCGGAAGGTCAGCTCTGGCTGGGGCGGGCGCGGCGGATTGAGCGTGACGAACAGCGGGCACTCGTCGGGAATGCCCTGCAGTAGCTGCATGGAATAACTCACACAGACATCACCGGGATCATCGGGCCGTTCACGCAGAAAATTCCACGCCGCCCAGGCCTCGCGGCGCTTGGGCATCAAACCCGCATCCCGGTGCAGATACACTGTGTTGGGGCGATATTCGACCGATGAGAGTATGCTGCGCTCATCGTCGCTGGCGTCTTTGACAAAGCGCAAGGCATCATCCGTGTGTGTGGCGATGATGACATGATCGTAGCGGGCATGATGGCCCGATTGTGTTGTCACCGACACGCCAAACGTATCGCGCGTGACCTCCGTCACCGGATCATCCATGCGGATGCAGTCTGCGAAAGGGGCCGTGAGGCGTTTGACATATTCGCGGCTGCCGCCGTCCACCGTCCGCCAGACCGGTCGATCCCAGTGCAGCAGCTTGTGGTTCTCAAAGAAGGCGACGAAATTATCCGCCGGAAAATCCAGCATTTTTTCCGGCGGTGTCGACCAGATTGCGGCACCCATGGGCACAATGTAGCGATCGCGGAAGTAGTTGGAATATCGCCCCTGGCGGATGTATTCGCCCAGCGTCGTGTTGGCGAGCGCGCCCTTCAGACGGTCTGCATTGGCGTTGCGCTGAAACCGCATGATCTCCAGCAGCATGCCCAGGTACCGCGGGTTCACGATGTTGCGGCGCTGTGCGAACAGGCCCGAGAACACATCGCGCACACGGCCGACCCATTCGAAATCACCCTTGCCGATCGACACCGAAAAGCTCATCTCCCCGGCCTTGGTTGGCACGGCAAGATGTTCGAACATTGCCGTCAGATTGGGATAATTCAGCGTGTTGTACACGATGAACCCTGTATCCACGGCAATCGGTCGGCCATCATAATCCACATCGACCGTAGCGCTGTGCCCACCGATGCGGGCCTGCGCTTCATACACCTGCAAGGCGGTTACATGCGGGGCCTGCGACAGCGCATAGGCCGCCGCATTGCCGGCAATTCCAGTTCCAATCACGGCAACGCGCATCAATCATCCACTTTCTTCAGGTTCGTCATCCGGCATCTGCCGAGATGGATTTGAACGCCGCAAGGGCCCGCACGCGCGCTTCTTCATGCACCACGATAGGGTGCGGATAAGTGAGCCCAAGCGTAATACCCGCGCGCGCAAGTTCTGGATGCGGGGCTTTCCACGGCGCGTGCAGAAATTTGTTGGGCAGCTTGGCGATCTCCGGCACATACTTGCGCACGTATGCGCCGTCGGGGTCGAACTTCTCGCCCTGCAGCACGGGCGCGAAGATGCGGAAATACGGCGCTGCATCCGCGCCCGAACCGGCCACCCATTGCCAGCTCGCGGCGTTGCTGGCGGGGTCCGCATCCACCAGCGTGTCCCAGAACCAATCCTCGCCCTTGCGCCAATCCAGCAGGAGATGCTTCACCAGAAACGAGCCCACGACCATGCGCACCCGGTTGTGCATCCAGCCCGTGCGCCACAACTGGCGCATGCCTGCATCCACAATGGGGTAACCGGTCATGCCACGCTGCCAGGCGCGGAGCGCCTTGTCATCGTCCGACCACGGAAACGCATCGAACTTGCGCTGGAAGTTGGCGTTGGCGAGCTGCGGGAACTGATACAACAGATGGTAGGAAAACTCCCGCCAGCCGATTTCAGTCAGGAATTTCTCGCCGTCGTACTCCTTGGCGGGTGCCTGACCCGATGCAAATGCGCTGCGCGTTGCGTGCCAGACCTGCCGGGGGCTGATTTCGCCAAAGCGCAGATGCGGGGACAGCCGCGAGGTGGACACGCGGTCCGGGCGGTTGCGGTTGTCGCCGTAATTCTTGATCGCGCCTTCCAGAAACGCCGCCAGGTTTGCCCGCGCGCCCTCTTCCCCCGGCTGCCAGACCTGTTGCATCTCGCCGGACCAATCAGGCTGTGTCGGAAGCAGCTTGAGCGCTGCAAGATCAATGCCCAAGCCCTCAGGCCAATCCGCGCAGAGGAGGGCCGCCGGGGCGGGCAGGGGAGCGGGTGGTTCACCGCGGTCGCGCGCCGCACGCCAGTAGGGCGTGAACACCTTCATGGGTGTGCCGACCTTGCTTTTGACCTCCCACGGCTCATTGAGCAGCGCGCCGTTGAAGCTGCGCGCGTTGACGCCGTCGCTTTTCAGCTTGTCCTTGATCGAGGCATCCACCGCGCGTTCGCCCTGGCCGTACCGACGGTTCCAGTACACCGCACTGGCCTGAGTCTTGGTGGCAAGGGCCAGCAGCGCGGGTTCTGCCGCACCGCTCAGCAGCAGCAGTTGGCCATCGAGCGCAGCCTGCAGGCGCGCCAGGCTGTGATGCAGCCACCAGCGCGCGGCCGCGCCGCGTTTGCGGATCGTCGGCGTGACGTCGTCATGTATGAACACCGCCAGCACGCGCTGGCCGGTCGAGGCAGCGGCATGCAGCGCCGGATTGTCGCAGAGCCGCAGATCATCCCGGAACCAGACAATGACGGGCCGTTCGGCTTCTGATGGGCTGCCTGACGGCGATTGCATTCTCACTCCGGTCACGTCGGACGCCGCGCAGGCGATAACAGGGGCTGTAACCCGCATACGTGTATATGTGCAGAGCGGATGAGCACCTATGTAGATCAATCATAAGTGAGGGGGGGTGCATGCCCCATGCAGGGGACTGGCTCCTCGAGCAAGATTCGAACTTGCGACCAATCGATTAACAGTCGATTGCTCTACCGCTGAGCTATCGAGGAATACGGTGGCTCCTACACCACCCGGGCCGGCATCCGCAAGGTGCAACAATGCGCCATCGTCCGGAGAATTGCATCACGCCGATCGCAGATTCGCCGTCATCTGCCGCAACGGCTGTTGCGCTCATGCACAACTGCTTGCTACAGGAGCGCGGCGCGGCCCTGCCGCAGCGTGGTTGGCCTCGTGGCGGAGTGGTTACGCAGAGGACTGCAAATCCTTGCACCCCGGTTCGATTCCGGGCGAGGCCTCCAACGCTGCCGCTGATCACGCATGACATACTGGCTTTCTGGACCCCGGCTTCTGGCAGAGGATGTGAGGCGCATGTTGGATCAGGCTGCCCAGCGCCGCACCATGGTGGACACACAGATACGCACTTACGATGTGACGAGCGCCTGCGTGCTCGAAGCGATCGAGGTGGTCCCTCGCGAGGCCTTCGTGCCGGAGGCCATGCGCGGCCTTGCCTACACGGACACGGCCCTTGCGGTGCATGCCGCTACGGGCGAGCAGCGCGTGCTGCTGCAGCCCATGGTGCTCGCCCGCATGCTGCAAGCCCTTGATCTGCAAGCGGGTTCGCGCGTGCTCGATGTTGCGGGCGGATCAGGATACAGCGCGGCCGTGATGCACGCGATGGGGGCCAGCGTTCACGCGGTCGAAGAAACGGTCGGCCTGACAGGACTGGCACGCCAGACACTGGATGCGCAGGGCATGACAGCCGTGACAACGGCAACGATCCCGTTCGATTCGGCTGCCTCCGAGGGACCGTTTGACGCGATCTGTGTGAACGGCGCGTGCGCGGCTGCGCCAGATGCGCTGCTTGCGGCATTGGCAAATGGCGGTCGTCTTGTGGCCATCATCGGTCAGGGGCGGGCAGGGCGCGTGACGCTCTTCACGCGGTCGGGCGACACAATCGGTCAGCGCATTGTTTTTGATGCTTCTGCTCCGCCGCTTGCTGCCTTTGCAGCAAGGCCCGGCTTCACGCTCTGACAGGCAGGCACAGCGCATCTGTCGCTTTTATGTCTCACCCCTTGAGAGAAGCGTTCTCATGGCAGGCGCAGACACAAAAATGCAGTTAAGGTTTTGTTTACCGGTCGGAACGCGTCGGCTATGACCCTTGTGTCGGCGCGCCTAAATGGCCGTGCATTGGAGTTGAAGTTGCTCTCGCGTTTTGTCAGTCATGCTCTGGCGTTTTCGGTGTTCGCTATCTCAGCGTCTTCGGCCGCCGTGGCGCAGGAGACACTCATGGGTGCCCTCTCGCGCGCCTATGTGAACAATCCCGAACTGAACGCCCAGCGCGCCAGCGTGCGCGCGGTTGATGAAAGCGTCCCGCAGGCGCTCTCGGGTTATCGCCCACGCGTCACAGCCACCGCCGATGTGGGCCGTGTCTTTACCGAGGGCTTTGCCCGTCGCACGCCCGGTTCTGCCCGCACGTACACCGATGACAACTATATCCCGCGCGGGGTGGGCGTGCAGGTCGATCAGACCCTTTTCAACGGTTTTCGCACCGAAAATTCCACACGCTCGGCGGAATCGCGCATTTTTGGCGCCCGCGAGACCCTGCGCAACAGCGAGCAGAATGTCCTGCTCAACGCCGTCACCGCCTACATGAACGTGCTGCGCGATACGGCACTGCTCAATCTCCAGCGCAACAACGTCGAGGTATTGGACGAGCAGTTGCGTCAGACACGGGATCGTTTTCGTGTGGGGGAAGTCACCCGCACCGATGTTGCCCAATCGGAAGCACGCCAGGCGCAGGCCCGGTCTCAGGCCAGCGTCGCCGAGGGCAACCTGCGCGCCAGCATCGCCACTTACCGCCAGCGCGTGGGCGTCGAGCCCAAGCGCCTTGGACCGGGCGCGCCGATCGAGCGCTTGCTGCCTAAGAATCTCGACACAGCCGTGCTGGTCGGGCTTTCCGAGCACCCGGCTATCATTGCCACATTGCACGGCGTCGATGCCCAGCAATTGCAGGTGAAGGTGGTTGAATCCGAGCTTTACCCCACCGTCAGCGTGTCAGGTGCGCTCAGCAAGCGCTACGAATCGATTTCCAGCGACACGTCCAATTTCAATGCGTCCGTGGTCGCGCGTTTGTCGGTGCCGATCTATGAAGGCGGGCAGGTTTACTCGCGTGTGCGCGAAGCCAAGCAGACGCTTGGTCAGCGCCGCATCGAGGTTGACCAGCAGCGCGACGTGGTGCGCCAGGCCGTGATCGCCTCGTGGAGCGGGCTTGTTTCGGCCAAGGCGCAGATCGAGGCCGCGCGCGCGCAGGTCACTGCGGCCGAAATCGCGCTCACGGGCGTGCGCGAGGAGGCTAAGGTTGGCCAGCGCACCACGCTGGACGTGCTCAACTCCCAGCAGGAATTGCTGAACGCCCGCGTCAACCTTGTGACGGCGCAGCGCGACCGTGTCGTCGCATCTTACAACGTGCTCTCGTCGGTCGGGCGGCTCTCCTCACGGGTGCTTGCGCTCAACGCACCCAAATATGATCCGAAGGTGCATTACGAGCAGGTGCGCGACAAATGGGTCGGAACCACCACCCCTGACGGACGGTAAAGATTGGTCCGTGACGGTGGGTAACTTGATGTTGCCCCATTCGAGCGGTTGCTGACACAGCCAAGCGCATCTTATTCTCACATCAAGGGCTTGTTGATTCGGGCCGGGTTCAGTTCTTTCTCGCGTGCACAAGGGTATCCGATTCATGTCAGCGGCTCAGTCCAAATCCGCCGATCCCTCGATGGAAGAGATTCTGGCTTCGATTCGCCGGATCATCTCTGATGACCAGAGTAAGACGGCGCCCGCACCCGGTGCTCCGCAACCTGCGCCCGCCGCGGCACAGCCTCTGCCTGCCGATGACGACGAGATCATGGAGTTGGCGCCGCGCCGCGCCCATCGCCCAGCGGATCCCGATCCCCATTACATCACCGATGACGTCATCGACAATGACGTGTCATTCGAAGATTCGGCCCTTCCCAAGGGTCAGGACGACATCGATTCGCTCATGGCTTCTTTCGAAGATGAGACGTCAGCACCCACGCTGGCCTCTCCCATGCTGGAACCGCCCGTGCCTTCCAATGACCGGCTCCTGTCGAACGACGCGGGGCAGGCCGTGTCTTCGGCCTTCGCCTCATTGACCAACACGGTCTTTGCCAAGAACTCCCGCACCGTGGAAAATCTGATCGAGGACATGATGCGCCCCATGATCAAGTCCTGGCTGGACGAGAACCTTCCCGTCATCGTCGAACGCCTCGTGAAGGCGGAAATCGAGCGTGTCGCGCGCGGCGGACGTTGACGGACGCTGCACAGTCCGGTTTAGCCACAACAATAAGAGAATGGGGGACCGGCAAGACCGGTCCTTTTGGTGTTTGGAATGACCACAATGGATAAAACCTTTGAACCTGCTGCCGTGGAGGCCCGCGTGGCGGCGGCGTGGGCCGAAGCCGAGGCGTTCAAGGCTGGGCGCAAATCCCGCGCCGATGCGCCGGGCTTCTGCATTGTCATCCCGCCGCCCAACGTCACGGGCTCGCTGCACATCGGCCATGCGCTGAACAACACGCTGCAGGATGTGCTGTGCCGCTATTGGCGCATGAAGGGCCGCGATGTGCTCTGGCAGCCCGGCACGGACCACGCCGGCATCGCCACGCAGATGATGGTGGAGAAGAAGTTGGCCAGCGAGACGCCGCCCAGGAACCGCCGCGACATGGGCCGCGAGGCGTTTCTCGATGAGGTCTGGAAATGGAAAGAGGAATCGGGCGGCACGATAATCAACCAGTTGAAGCGCCTCGGCGCCACCTGCGATTGGTCGCGTGAGCGCTTCACCATGGGCAACCGCGCGGATGGCGAGGCAGGGCAAATGCCCCAGGCCGTGCTCAAGGTGTTCGTCGATCTCTATAATACCGAAGTCGATGGAAAGCGTATGATCTACAAAGATCGACGCCTCGTGAACTGGGATCCAAAGCTCCTGACCGCCATCTCCGACCTTGAGGTCGAGCAGCGCGAGGTGAAGGGGTCGTTCAAATGGGAGCGCAACCCCAAAGACGGCTCCGAGGCCGTGCCGCTTGATTTTGATGCGCTGTTCAAGCTGCTCGACAAGCAACCGGGCGGGCATATGTATTATTTTGACTATCCCCTTGTGGATGATCAAGGAAATGCGACCGGAGAAGTTATCACCATCGCCACGACTCGGCCTGAAACCATGCTGGGCGACGGCGCAGTGGCGGTGCACCCGGACAACGCAACATTGGGCTGGATGATCGGCAAAAGGGTGCGCCTGCCCCTGGTGGACCGGCTGATCCCCGTCATCGCCGACACCTACGCCGACCCCGAGAAAGGTACCGGCGCGGTGAAGATCACGGCGGCGCATGATTTCAATGACTACGAGGTGGGCAAGCGCCACAACGTGCCGCTGATCAACTTGTTCACCGCCGAAGCACGGATGCTGGCTGGTGAAGCTTTCGGTGGCAATGAGATTGAGGAGGCAGACGTACCTAGGCAATACTGGGGTCTTGATCGCTACGATTGCCGCAAGGCGGTGATCGCTGATCTGCACGCGCTGGGCCTGCTCGCCAAGATCGAGCCTCACACCCATATGGTGCCGCACGGCGACCGCTCTGGTGTGGTGATCGAGCCGTGGCTCACCGAGCAATGGTACATGAACGTCAAGCCACTGGCGGAAAAAGCCATGGCCGCCGTGCGTGCGGGTCAGACGAACTTTATTCCTAAAGAGCGCGAGAAAATCTTCTTCAATT
>JANMMT010000016.1:0-3295 GCA_031373545.1 Hyphomicrobiales bacterium | reverse complement strand
GGGTGCGTCCGACATTAGCAATGCTTGCACTGGCCCAATCGCTGCCGTTGACAGCATAAACGCGACGAGTCCCGCATCTTTGAAACGGACATCCGAGGCAGTAGCCAACAGATCACAAAGTGCGAGTTGAGCGCGCATCGTTAGGCGCGTAACCTCGACTGCGCCGCCCAGCTGCGCAGTGACAGCGTAAAGCGCTTTGGAAATTGCAGGCTGATCAAGCTTGGCCGAGACGAAACCATTTATCACAGCCGATGCCATGACATTGATTTGCTGGCCCTTGGCCAGCACACAGGCCGCTTCAACAGCCTTCACAACGTGGAGCAAATGTCTCTGCAATACCGCAGCCACCAACGACTGCTTATTGGGGAAATACTGATAGAGCGAGCCGACCGATACGCCGGCGCGTTCCGCTACGCGCGTCGTCGTCAATCGCTCAAGCCCACCGTCCAATAAAACCTGAATCGTTGCGTCGAAAATCGCCTCGACAGTATGCATGGATCGCGACTGAGACGGCTTTTTTCTAGGCTTTTCAGGGGTCAAAATACCTCTCCGTGAATGCGAATTCACAATCTGAAGCATTCCTCACATATTAGGCACGGTCAATAGCGAGGTGCTTCAATGCTGTTTCAATCTGTGTCGCGGTTAGCTGGTGCTGCGGTTGTGCTTCTTGCCGCAGTGTTAGGAGGCATGGGCGCACTCTTGATTGTGGGGACCGGCTCTGCGACGGGCCGAGATGGCGAGCGCAACCCAGCCGATGCGGCACACCGTATTGTAGTCACCCGACAAGTGTTTGTCCCGAGACCGCCGTCTGCTGTCTTTGCATTTATAACAGCGCAGGACGTACTCCCTAAAGTGCTCACCGGCTATGGCCCTCTCCCTGCCGCCATCGGCACGTCCGGGTATACGGGTGCATGGGACAAGCCAGGTTCGAGCAGGATCGTTCACTTGGCCGATGGGAATACGGCACGCGAGCAACTCACGGCATTGTCGATGCCCGCACACTTTCGGTATCGCGTCTGGAACTTTAGCGACCCGATCATTCGTTCGCTGGCGACCGAAGCCGTAGGTGAGTGGACTTTTGAACCTCATGAAAAAGGGACATTGGTAACCTGGACTTACACTTTTTACGCTACGAACGCAGCCGCTAGCATTCCACTATCGCTGATCGCGAAGCTCTTTTGGCGTGGCTACATGGACGTCTGCCTTGAAAACATGACGCGCCTGCTAACAATCAAGAAAAGTGTCCAGAACCTCCGACAAAACTAGGGCACGCATCCTCGCCCGGAATCTCTGGCTTACGACATCAGTCGGTCAATCTCCGGCACAATACATCTTCATGAACACAGCGACCCCATGAAGAACTCTGTCCATTATCTCTTGCTCCGACATGGGAGGGAGTTCGTTGAACCGGTGCCGAAGTGGCGCCAAGCCCAGCCATAGCGAGATCAGGTCTTCCGCAGCCCGCTCGGGATCGTCGGTCTTGAGTTCCCCTTTCCCGTCGGCCGCTGCAATGACTGTTGCCAGCGTATTCCAAAGCCGGTTTGGACCACCGTGGTAAAAGCGCTGCCCGAGGCCTGGATGTCGCCCCATTTCGGCACTCACGATTTCATCAAACCGCATGATTTCGGGACTCAACAGGAATGTCAGAAACGTTCTGCCAAATTGCAGGAGGGTCTCGTCGATCTTCCCCGGATTGAGCTGGAGATGCCCGAATGCGTCTTGCATCCGCGCGCCCTGCTGATTCATCACGGCTTCGAACAACGACGCTTTGTCCGGATAGTTGGCATAGACGGTCATCTTTGAAACGCCTGCGGCAACTGCAATCTCCTCGACCCTGACAGCTTCCAACCCACGTTCGAAGAAAAGCGCCCGCGCACTGGCGATGATCGCAGCGCGTTTGTCCATGTCTTTTGGGCGGCCACGTGGCCTGCGCTCGGTCGTTGTCATCAGCCCCTCATTTATTTCTGGACTCTTCAATCCAATATATATAAATCAGACGTAACAGTCCACTATATCCTGGAATGGTCACACGTCGCCATGCTCATCGTTGCCCTCAAGATGCTGTTCGGTGATAAGGTCAAGTATCTTGGGCTTGTTTTCGGCGTTGCGTTTGCCACCCTTCTGATCAGCCAGCAGTCAGGCGTCTTTGTCAGCCTGATGGCCAGGACGGCAAGTGTCATCCTCGATGCTGAAGAGGTCAATATCTGGGTGATGGACACTGGTGTCGAGTACATCGACACGATCCGGCCCATGAAAGATGGCGATCTGCCTCGCGTGCGGGGTGTCGAGGGCGTCGAATGGGCTGCTCCTCTGTTCAAGGCCAATGGGCTGTTGCGCACCGAAACGGGTCGCATCAGTTCGGCGACCGTGATCGGCGCTGATGATTCCACCCTGATCGGATTGCCGCGCAAGTTTGTGTTGGGTGGTATCGACTCGCTTCGAGGCCCTGACGCCGTCGCGCTCGACATTCTGGGCTATGAGCTGATCTGGCCCGGCGAGAAGCCCGAACTTGGGCGCATCGTCGAACTGAACGACAGGCGGGCCGTCATCTCGGCCATCATCGACGCACAGCCGACCTTCACTACCGCCCCCGTGGTCTATGCGCGCTACAGCACCGCCACGCAGTTCGTGCCGGCGGGCCGCAACCAGATGAGTTTCGTGCTGGCGCGTGCTGTGCCCGGAGAGACCCCAGAGGCTGTGGCGCGACGTATTTCAAATGCGACCGGGCTACAGGCCCTATCGAGCGGCGAATTCCAATGGAAAACGATTAGGTGGGTCATCGCCAACACCGGCATCCCAACAAATTTCGGCGTCGTGATCATCCTTGGTATCATCGTCGGCATCGCTATCGTCGGGCTGACCTTCAACATGTTCATTATGGAGAACATGAAGCAGTACGCCGCGCTGAAAGCCATCGGCCTTACCAATGGCCAGATCATTGGCATGGTGCTTCTGCAAGCTGCCGTGATCGGAGTGGTTGGCTATGCCATCGGCACTGGATTTGCTGCGTTGTTCTTCGCAACGGCCGCCAAGAACGCGCCAGCTCTCAAGGGCTTCTGGCTGCCTTGGCAAATCTCGGCGATCATGGCGGGGATCGCCGTCCTGATCATGACGCTGTCAACCTTCGTAGGTCTCAGGCGCGTGCTCACGGTCGATCCTGCTGTCGTGTTCAGGGGTTGAACGATGGGATATGGCACCTCGGAGAAACCCGCCAATGTCGCGATCAGCGCGCGCGGCATCCTGAAGGAGTTCGGCTCTGGCGAGACCCTGATCCGGGTGCTGCATGACATCGACC
>JANMMT010000012.1:0-1878 GCA_031373545.1 Hyphomicrobiales bacterium | reverse complement strand
CGCCCTGGCCGATGATGGTGTCATTGCCATCGCCGCCGAACATGTAATCGCGCCCGCCGCCGCCAATGAGGGTATCATTGCCCAGTTCACCGGACAGCACATCATCGCCATTGCCGCCTTCCAGGCTGTCGTTGCCGGTCTGGCCATTGAGGACATCGTTGCCGTCGCCGCCAAAGATGTAGTCGTTGCCGCCACTGCCGATCAGCGTGTCGTTGCCCAGTTCGCCGGAGAGCACGTCGTCGCCGTCGCCGCCGTTGACGCTGTCATTGCCGCCCTGCGCGATGATGGTGTCGTTGCCGCCCAGGCCCAGGATCGTGTCATCGCCTGTCAGGCCGAAGATCTCGTCGTTGCCGGCCGAGCCTGTGATGAGATCGGGGCCGGTCTGGAATTCCAGGGTGGAGAAACCGTTGGTGAGCGTGGGCAGTGAGGCGCTGATCTGGCTGATGGCAATCAAGCCACCGCGTGCGTCATCCACCGTGATCGTCGTCACCTGGCCAGAGAACACGCCGCCCGTGAAGGCGAGGTTAGTGCCCAGGACCGAGATCGAGAGGCCGTCAATGGTCAGCCATGTGGCTGTCGTGGAGGTGAGATTCAAAACAGAACCGAGGCGAGCAATGACCAGATCATTGCGATTGGCCCAGCCAATGGACGTGCGCGACATACTCAACTCCACTCAACAATATAGTTAGGCGCCGCACAGCTAACCTACCTCCGTTTGCGCAAGTTTTAAAGCAAAAATCAAGATTTGGTTAACCATGATGGATGCGCATTCATTGTGTTGAATAGCCGTCACATGGTTTGTGCCGCGCTAAAATATTGATTTTATTTTCAAATTCTGAAAAAGGTCTGAGCTGTCAGGCCGGTTTTTTCCAAGGCTTCACATCCTTGATGTCCCACTCTCCCGGCGCGGTGCGGCAGGCGCTGCCCTGCATCCAGTCCTCGGCGGCCTTGTCATCTTGCGCTTTGATGCCGACGCCTGCGACGAAGAGGCGGCAGATGTCATCCTTGATGAGAAAAGCGTTGCCGCTGGCCCCGAAGAACCCCTTCGCGCCACTGTCTGGGTTGTCCCAGCGCACCTGCGCGCCGCTGCCCTGCGGATCGAGGGCGGTGGCCAGGGCCGCGCGAGCGCGCCGCCAATCTTCCGCATCAAGGCCGGGAGAGAGGGGGGAGATCTGGCCGGGGGCCTGCGCGGGCCGCTCGGATGCGCGCGGCGTGATGGATCCCGTGATGTCGGAATCCTTGACGAAGCTGCTTTCGCGCTCCGTGAAAGGCATGGTGATGCTGCAGGCGCCTAGAGCAAGCGGGGCACAGATCAGGACACAATGAAAAAGTGCTGCACGCGCGCAGCCGCCCTGTGCTAACAGGCCCCAACCGTGATTTGACGCAACACGCAACACGGACTTCATCTCACTCCGACACGAACATCATCACCATGTCATGCGAGGGTTAATGGCCAGTGACTTCACACAAAGCACCAATCCATTTCTTCTGTTTGAAGAGTGGTTTGGCGAGGCGAAGGCAAGCGAGATCAACGATCCCAATGCCTTGGCACTGGCCACGGCCGACAGCGACGGCCTGCCCGACGTGCGCATGGTGCTGATGAACGGCTATGATGCACGTGGTTTTGTCATCTACACCAACACGCAGAGCAACAAGGGCCGGCAGCTGGCCGCCAACATGCAGGCGGCACTGGTGTTTCACTGGAAGAGCCTGAAGCGGCAGGTGCGCGTGCGTGGACCTGTGGAATTTGTGTCCGATGCCGAGGCGGATGCCTATTTTCAATCCCGCCCGCGCGAAAGCCGCATCGGGGCCTGGGCCAGCATCCAGTCACGTCCGCTGGATGCGCGGCGCACCTTCGAGCAGCGCATCGCGGATTTC
>JANMMT010000211.1:0-15463 GCA_031373545.1 Hyphomicrobiales bacterium | reverse complement strand
TCGTATTTGACGCCGCGCTGATCGAGATCACGAATCACGGCATTGGAATCCTGCATGTTCATTTCGGTGAAGAGGGTGACCATCGTCGGGGCCGTGACGCGCATGATGATGAAGGCAAAGAAGGCCATCAGCGCGATGCTGACCGCGCCCATGGCCATGAGCTTCTGCGGCCCGAGCCGTCTGATGACATCCAAAACGCCGTTCACTTGACCAGATGCCCTTCCGCAACACCGCGACTGAACCAACAGGGCGGATCACACCACCCCGATGACACTGGGCAAGAATTGCCGGGTGCATGGTTACCAGCGGGTTAAGCGGACGCGGATAAGTTGCACGAGGCGAAAAAATAAAAAGCTTAACCCCAGCGGTGCAGACTGGCCCCATGGCGCTTGAGCCAGTGCTCGGCGCGCTCATAATCGGGGTAGATTGCGGCCACATGGCGCCAGTAACGCGCCGAATGGTTCATTTCAGCCCGGTGAGCCACCTCATGCGCCGCCAGATAATCCAGCACATGGTCCGGGGCAAAGATCAGTCGCCAGGAAAACGACAGTGAGCCATCCGCCGCGCATGAGCCCCAGCGGCTCTTCGTGTCGCGCAGCGTGATCCGCTTGATCGTGACGCCGAGCTTGGCCGCATGGCGCGCGCAGGCCTCCTCGATGTCACGGCGCGCTTCGCGCTTCAGGAAATCCTTCAGGCGCCGGGGCACGAATGCCGGATCGCCGGCAATGACCAGACGCGGTTCGCCCACGGTCGGGCTCTCGATCCAGACCGTGCCGCGCGCCCCGAAGCGCGATTCGATGCGGTGGGGCACGCCGCGCAGCGGAATCATCGCCCCGTCTACGAAATCCACCATGGCCGGCAGCTTGGCATAACGTGCCGCCAGCCAGCCGCCGTGGCGTGCCGCAAAATCATGAGCTGTGGAGAGGCTGCCGCGGGCGGGCATGGTCAGCACCGCCTCGCGCGTGGAAGGCTTGACCTTCAACGTGTAACGCGAGGCGCGGGCGTCGCGCCGCACGAGCACGGGATAGATCATCCCCTCATGCACAACCTCGAAGCGCTGCACGGCGGCAGCGCCGGACGGCGCGGGGCTGATCAGACGTCTCAGGCGATCCAGCATGGACCCATCCTAACTGAATCGCCGACGTTGCAAACCGCGTCGCGATTCAGGCCGACTGCACAATCTTGAGCTTGGGCTTGGCCAGGGACTTTGCGCCAGCCTTGTCATGTTGTGGCGCGGATGAAGCCTGCTTGCCTGAGGATTGATTGGCCGCAGACTGATTGGCCCCAGACTGATCGGCCGCAGACTGATTGGCCCCGGACTGTTTGGCCATGAAGCCCTTGATCGCGGGGGCGATATCCCGGCGGAAGCGCGAGCCGTTGAACACCCCGTAATGCCCCACATCCTTCTGCAGATGGTAGAGTTGCTTGTCCTTGGGCAGGTTCACGCACAAATCATGCATGACTTTGGTCTGGCCCACGCCTGAGATGTCGTCGTTTTCGCCCTCGACGGTCATCACGGCGCAACGGCGGATGGCCGAAAGATCGATGGACACGCCCCGGTGGGTCATCTCGCCCTTGGGCAGGGAGTGCTTCACGAACACCACATCTACGGTCTGCAGGTAGAATTCGGCGGTCAGATCCATCACGGCGAGATATTCGTCGTAGAAATCCACCTGTTTGTCGGCGGAATCCCCATCTCCCTTCACCAGATGGCTGAACATGTCCCAATGCGCGGTCATGTGACGATCGATGTTCATGGCCATGAAGCCGGAGAGCTGGAGAAAGCCAGGATAGACCTCGCGGTAGAAGCCGGGATTGGGCCAGGACACCTTGAACAGGCAGTTCTTGCGGAACCAGTCGATGCCGCGCTCCTGCGCAAGCTGATTGACCTTGGTCGGGCTCTTGCGGGTGTCGATCGGCCCGCCCATCAGAGTCATGGAGCGCGGAATGCAGGGATGATTCTCAGCCTCCATCAGGGCCACGGCGGCCACAACAGGCACGGAGGGCTGGCAGACGGCCATCACATGCACATCCGGTCCCAGCAGTTCCAGCATCTCGCGAACATAGTCGATGTAGCTGTCGAGGTCGAACAGGCCCTCACTCAGCGGCACCATGCGTGCGTCGGTCCAGTCCGTGATGTAAACTTCATGATCGGGCAGAAATGCCTCGACCGTGCCGCGCAGCAGGGTCGCATAGTGCCCGGACATCGGCGCAACGATGATAACCTTGGTCTGCGCCGGCGTGCGGGCCGGCAGGGCCCGGCTGAAATGCAGGAGCTGGCCGAACGGCTTCTTCCAGACGATCCGCTCCGAAACAGCGACATCCTGCCCGTCAACCTTCGTCGTTGCGAGGCCGAAGGCAGGTTTGCCGTAGCGCCGCGTGGCGCGTTCGAACATTTCCGCGGAAGCCGACATCAGCCGACCCGTCTGGGATTGACCCATGGGGTTCGCGGGGCTGTCGCAATAGAGTCGTATGGCATCTGCCATGGCGCGGGCCGGTGCCCAGGCCAAATGGGTGCTTTCGTAGAGATAATAGAGGCTGCGATTCAGCATGTCTGGCACCCTGGGTCATTGCGTGACGCGAGATCGCGTCTTTGACAACATTTTATTGCACTGCAACATAGTGCAGTTTGGAATTCCTGAACAGAGGTACGTTTGGCGTAGGTAGCCCGATCAATCTTCGACCTTACGGATAAAAGTCTAACATTCGGACAAGAGGTCCCGCCCCGCGCCGATGCCATGATCTGTGCGATAACCCGCTGTTAACGTTGTCAGTTGATGAAGATGAACAAAGACCCGGAAATCGATGCTGATTTTCGGGTTTTTCCCGTGTTTGTCCTAGTTTGGACCTATTTTGCGCCACAAGCGGCCTGCTGGCTTCTGCGATCATGGACCAGCGGATGATTGGAGTTGAAAATGCAAGGAGCCGAAGTTGTCCATGACATGTCCATATGGGGCCTGTTCTGGCAGGCGCACATCGTCGTCAAGCTGGTGATGATCGGGCTGGTGGCAGGCTCAGTCTGGACCTGGGCGATCATCATCGACAAATGCCTGCTGTTTCGGCGCCTCACCAAGCAGATGGACAGCTTCGAGGAAAACTTCTGGTCGGGCCAAAATCTGGAGGACCTGTACCGGCGGCTGCAGGGCGAGGCCAACGCCGGCCAGGTAAATTCCGGCATGGCCTCGGTGTTCGTCGCCGCCATGGGCGAGTGGAAGCGCGCATCGGAAGGCACAGGCCGCGGCTTTGCCTCGCTCACCTCGCGTCTCGACAAGGTGCTCGACGTGACGATCCAGCGTGAAGCCGAGCGCTACGAATCCAATCTGCTTGTGCTGGCCACAGTCGGCTCGGCAGGGCCCTTCATCGGCCTGTTTGGCACGGTCTGGGGCATCATGACGTCCTTTACGGCCATTGCGGCCTCCAAAAACACATCGCTCGCCGTGGTGGCCCCGGGCATTGCCGAAGCTTTGTTCGCCACCGCCATTGGCCTTGCTGCTGCCATTCCAGCGGTGATTGCCTATAACATCTACCAGAAGGAAGCGGGGCGTGCGCAGGCACGGCTCGAAAGCTTCGCCGATGAATTCACCGCCATCGTCTCCCGTCAGATCGACGAGCGCGTGTCGGCCTGAGAACCCAAGGGGACAATCGACCATGGCCATGAGTGCAGGCGGATCGGGATCGGCGGGCGGACGGCGCAGGCGCAGCCGCCGCAAATCGGCGCCCATCGCCGACATCAACATGACACCCTTCATCGATGTGATGCTGGTGCTCTTGATCATCTTCATGGTCACCGCGCCCCTGCTGACAGCGGGCGTGCCGCTGGACCTGCCCAGAACAGGCGCCGGGCAGCTCAACATCGATCAGAAACCCGTGACGGTGTCGATCAACGACAAGGGACAGATTTTCCTGGGCGAAACGCCGGTGGCGCTGAGTGATCTCGCCGCGCAGATTCAACCCATTGCCAAGCTGGGTTTTGACGAGCGCATCTTCGTGCGCGGGGCAAAGCAGGCGGAATATGGCGCGGTGGCGCAGGTCATGGCCGCCATCACCACGGCGGGATACAAGCGCGTGGCGCTGCTCACCGAACAGAACAGCAAGTGAGGGCGCACCGCTGATGTCGCTGCTCGACCATCTGCGCAAGCCTGGCATGCCCCTCTCGGTGGGGTTGCATGCAGGCCTTGTGGTGGCCGCGCTGGTGAGCTTCAGCTTCGCCAAGCCCTTGCCCGAGGCCATCGAGGCTGTGGCGGTGGAAGTGGTGGATGAAAGCCTGCTGCGCGAGGTGATGCGCGGCGAGCAGAGCGCCAAGCAGGCAGCCCCCACGCAGCGCGTGGACCGCGTGGCGGACAAGGTGGAGCAGAGCGCGCCAGGCGTGGCGGCCAAGCAAATCGACACGGATAAAACACCCGCCAAGCAGGAGGCCACCGCCCGCGAAGAACGCAAGGAGATCGCCGCTGTCACGCCGCCCCTGCCCGTTGTGCCCCCCCGCGCCGCCGAACCGCCCAAACCCGTGCCTACGCCTGTGCGCGCGCCGCCGCCCACCAAGCAGGCTGAGGAAGAGGAGGAGGCTGAAGAAGCGATCCGCCAGAAGCAGATCAAGCGGCCTGAGCCTCCCAAAGCAGAGCCGCCCAAGCCTGACCAGGCCGCGCTCGCCAAATTGCTGGAGCAGCAAAAGCGCGACGAACAGAAAAAAGCTGAAGATTCGCAACGTCGGGAGGACCAGCGCAAGCAGGCTGAAGCCAAGGCCACCGAAGACCGTAAAAAGGCCGAAGACGCCAAAAAAGTGCAGGAAGCCGCCAAAAAGGCCGCCGATGAGAAGCGCAAGCGCGAGGCCGAGCAGGAGGCCCGCAACCAGCAGGCGCTGGATGCCGCGCGCCGCGCCCTGCTCTCATCGCGCGAGGCGCCGCAAAACAGCGGCAACACGGGTCAGGTGGTCAGCCGCGTGCCCGCCGCCGGTGCCCCCACCGCCACAGGCCAGCGCCTCAACCCCTCGGACCGCGCCGCGCTTGTGGGCCTGCTGGCGGATCAGATCCGTGCGTGCTGGAACATCCCTGTTTCGGCACGGCCCAATCCGCTGCCGCAGGTGCGCGTCGCGCTCAACGCCGATGGCACACTTGGAGCCACGCCTGCGCTCATCAACAGCTCTGGCGATCCGGCTTTCCGCCCGCTGGCCGACAGCGGCATGCGCGCCATTCGCCAGTGCTCGCCATTTCGCATTCCTGCCCGCTTTGCACCCACCTACAACGACTGGCGTTCCATCGTTGTGCAACTCGATCCTGAAGCGGGATCACCATGAAAAAAGACATGAAACAGACATCTGCAAAAACTGAGCTGAATTACAAGTTGAACAGCCTCACCCTGAGCTTGTCGAAGGGCGAGGCTGCAGCACAAGGTCCGCAAAACACACAATCCTTCGACAAGCTCAGGATGAAGGTTTTGGCAGGCGCTTTTGCCATCTTTGCGGGAGGTACCCCCGCCCAGGCCGAACTCTTCATCGATCTGCGCGGCGGCACCTTCCAGCCCATGCCGATTGCCGTGGCCGATTGCGTGGGGGAAACACCCCAGCAGGGGGTCTCCGGCGTCATCACCAACAACCTCAAGCGCTCCGGCCTGTTCAGCCCCATCGAGAAAACACGCCACCCCGAGAAGATCGAGAATTTCGACGCCACGCCCAATTTCGCGGCCTGGAAAGGCACCGGCATTCAGGCGCTCGTCACCTGCCGCATCATCCGCCAGGGCGCCCAGGTGCAGGCCCAGTACCGCCTTTGGGAGGTGGCTTCCGGCGAGCAACTCATCGGCCAGCAGCTGGCGACGGACGGCGGCAACTGGCGGCGCGCCGCCCACATCATCTCCGACGGCGTGTTCGCCAAGGTGACCGGGGAAAAGGGCTTTTTCGACACCCGCGTGGTCTTCGTGGACGAGTCCGGCCCCAAGGACAACCGCCGCAAGCGCCTCGCCATCATCGATCAGGACGGCGCGAATTTCCGCGCGCTGTCGGGCAATGAAGAGTTGGTGGTCACGCCACGCTTCTCGCCCTCCAGCCAGGAGGTCGCCTACATGGGCTTCAGCCCGGGAGAAGACCCGAAGGTGTATATTCTGGATGTGGCCGCAGGCCGCCGCGAGGTGGTCGGCAACTTCCCCGGCATGAGCTTCAGCCCGCGCTTTTCCCCCGATGGTTGGAGGATCGTCATGAGCCTGCAACAGGGCGGCAACGCCAACATCTACGCCATGGACCTGCGTTCCAATGCCATGACGCGCCTCACCAACTCGCCCTCCATCGACACCTCGCCCTCCTATTCGCCCGATGGCACGCAGCTCGTGTTCGAGAGCGACCGGGGCGGCGGCCAGCAGCTCTACATCATGAGCGCCAGCGGCGGCGGGGCCAAACGCCTCTCCTTCGGCCAAGGGCGCTACTCCACCCCGGTCTGGTCGCCCAAGGGCGATTACATCGCCTTCACGCGCCAGAACGGCGGCAGCTTCGCCATCGGCATCATGAAGCCCGATGGCTCGGGTGAGCGCATCCTCACCGAAGGCTTCCACAACGAGGGGCCGACCTGGGCTCCCAACGGGCGCTACCTCATCTTCTTCCGCGATGCGGGCGGACAGGGCGGCCCGCGCCTGTTCATGGTGGATGTGACGGGCAAAGTGGAAGTCTCGGTGCCGACGCCCTCTTTCGGCAGCGACCCGGCGTGGAGCCCGCTGCTGTCTGAAGTGAAGCAATAATCATGCGTGCCATCGGTGTAATAAGCGGGACATCGATGGACGGTATCGATGTGGCACTCATCGAGACCGATGGCGAGGCTGAAGTGCGCCCGTTCAAGGGCCGGACCTACGCCTATGCACCAGACCTGCGCGCTGATCTCCTTGATCTGATCGCCGCGCCGGATATTGCCGCCACCGATTCGTTGCAAGCGCTTGAGCAGCGCGTGTCCGAGGCCCATGCGGGCGCTGTGAACCGCTACCTCGCGGATATTGGCGAGAGCGCTGCCAGCATCGATCTCATCGGCCTGCACGGCCAGACCGTGCTGCACCGCCCGGCGCAACGCTATACCCGGCAATTGGGTTTCGCTGATGAGGTCGCGCGCCGAACGGGCATTGATGTGGTTCATCGCTTTCGCCACGCCGATGTGGCAGCGGGCGGCGAGGGTGCGCCGCTGGCTCCCCTGTATCACCGGGCGCGGGCGCAGGGCCTCGCGCAGCCGCTGATGGTGCTCAATCTGGGCGGCGTGGCCAATGTCACCTTCATCGACGGGGATACGATCCTCGCCTTCGATTGCGGCCCGGCCAGCGCCTTGCTCGATGATTTCGTGCTGCGCCGCACGGGTCAGCCCTTTGATGCAGGTGGGCAACTGGCCGCCACCGGCACAACCGATGGCGCGGTGTTGGCGCAGCTTCTCGACAATCCGTTCTTCACCCGGCCCGCACCCAAATCGCTGGACCGGCAGGATTTTCATGCCCGCGCTGCGGCGGTGCACGCACTCAGCGATGCGGATGGCGCCGCGACGCTTGCTGCCTTCACGGTGGAATCCGTGGCCCTCAGCTTGGCCCATGTGCCGCGCGCGCCTTGGCGCTGGCTGGTAACCGGCGGAGGGCGGCACAATGCCTTCTTCATGCAGCGCCTGGGCGCGCGCCTGGGTGTGCCGGTGGAACCCGTGGAGAGCGTGGGTTGGGACGGTGATTTCCTGGAGGCCGAATGCTTCGGCTATCTCGCGGTGCGCGCGGTCAAAGGCCTGCCCCTCAGCCTGCCCACCACCACAGGCGTGCCCACACCGCTAACGGGCGGGGTCTTCACCCCATCTCCCAGACCTTAACCACAACTTAACGAGGCGCGGGCGCGTTGTCCCGATCTGGGGCATGATGACACATCAGGAGAGTGTCATGCATCCCGCTGCCGCCTTTGATGGACGCTACCGCGTGCTGGACAGCTACCGCTTCATCGCGGCGGCTCTGATCTGCCTCTATCATTTCAACAAAGCTGATGTGCTCGGGTTGGCGGTGCTCTCGCCGTTTTTCATCAACCTCCCGCTGATGGTGGATTTCTTTTTTGTCCTCTCCGGCTTCGTGATCGCGCGGACCTATCTGGGGGAGATTAACAGTGCACAGGGCTACGGCTACTTTATGTGGAAGCGCTTTGCCCGGCTCTATCCGCTGCATCTGCTGACGCTGCTCGTGGGCATTGCGGGCGGGATTGTGATCGGCACGGACAAGTTGCAACCCGGCACGAACCCCGAGATTTTTTCCGCAACAGCCATCCTCGCCAATCTGACGCTGACTCACAGCCTCGGTGTCACGGGCTACGGCTCGTTCAACATTCCGTCCTGGTCGATCAGCGCGGAGATGTTCGTTTACATGCTGTTTCCGCTCTTTGCGCTCCTGATCACGCGGCTGCATCCGTTGGTGAATGTGCTGCTTGTGGTGCTGTATGTGGTGGCGCTGGTCCTCATCCGGGATGCGCTCGGCCTGCGGCCCTGGACCATTGCCTGGTATGACGGCGGCGCCCTGCGCGCCGTGCCCACATTTTTCACAGGCGCGCTGATCGCCCAATTGCTCTCAGGCCGCTGGAAGCGCTTTGCTCCGCCCATGGCACTGGCGCATCTTGCGGTTGGTGTCACGGCTGCATTGATGCACTTCAACTGGTCGGCAGAGCTGGTGCTCGTCGGTTTTGTGGGTGTGGTGCTGCTGACGGCGGCCGCTGAACAGCACGGCGTGGTGAGCCGTTTCCAGGCCCCCGCATGGGTGCATCTGGGGGATGCGTCCTATTCGCTCTACATGTGGCACATGCCGCTGAAAGTGGGCATTTTTGCTGTTGTGGGCAAGGTTTTCGGCACTGGCCTTGCACCGATGTGGGGCGCAGCGCTGCTGTCGTTTATCGTGTCCTTGGGCGTGGCGCTGCTGTGTTACCGCTTCTTTGAAATGCCGGCGCGGCGCCGTCTCGCAGCACTGTGGCCAGCAACGAGGCCGATCACCCCAAAGCGCATGCGTCTGGCGCTGCGCTGAACTTTCCGGCTCTGCCCAACAAGTCATGTGCTTTCATGCCTTGTGCGTGAGCATCTGCCCCCCGTATGTAGATGGTCCCTCACGTACTCATGCGTCACTGGACTCCCATGCCCGAATTCGATCCCAAATCCCGCCGCGGCCGTCCCAGCTTCACCGAGCAGGAGGCGCTGGATTTCCACAGCCGGGGCAAGCCCGGCAAACTTGAGATCGTGCCAACCAAGCCCATGGCGACACAGCGCGATCTCAGCCTCGCCTACTCCCCCGGCGTTGCCGTGCCGGTGCTGGCCATCGCACGCGATCCATCCCTCAGCTTCGAATACACCACGCGCGGCAACATGGTCGGCGTCATCTCCAACGGCACGGCGATCCTGGGCCTCGGCAATCTGGGCGCTCTTGCCTCCAAGCCGGTCATGGAAGGCAAGAGCGTGCTGTTCAAGCGCTTTGCCGATGTGGATTCCATCGATCTGGAAATCGACACCGAGGATACGGACGCCTTCATCAACGCCGTGCGCTACCTCGGGCCCTCCTTCGGCGGCATCAATCTGGAAGACATCAAGGCCCCCGAGTGCTTCATCATCGAACAGCGCCTGCAGGAGCTGATGGACATCCCCGTCTTTCATGATGACCAGCACGGCACCGCCATCATCGCCGCTGCGGGCATGCTGAATGCGCTGCAACTCACGGGCCGCGATGTGAAGAACGCGCGCCTCGTGGTCAACGGCGCGGGCGCGGCGGGCGTGGCCTGCGCAGACCTCGTGAAAGCCATGGGCTTTGCGGCCGACAACGTGATCATGTGTGACACCAAGGGCGTGATCTACCAGGGCCGCACCGAGGGCATGAACCAGTGGAAATCCGCCCATGCTGCCAAGACCACCAAGCGCACGCTGGAAGAAGCCGTGGAAGGCGCGGACATCTTCTTCGGCCTTTCGGTCAAGGGTGCGCTCACCGCCGCCATGGTGAAGACCATGGCCCCCAACCCCATCATCTTCGCCATGGCAAACCCTGACCCCGAGATCACGCCGGAGGAAGCCCACGCCGTGCGCGACGATGTGATCATCGCCACCGGGCGCTCGGATTATCCCAATCAGGTCAACAACGTGCTGGGTTTTCCCTACATCTTTCGCGGCGCGCTGGATGTGCGTGCGACCCAGATCAACATGGAAATGAAGGTGGCCGCCACGCAGGCGCTGGCAAATCTGGCACGCGAGGATGTGCCCGATGAGGTGGCGGCGGCTTACGGCGGGGCGCGGCCCAAGTTCGGGCGGGGCTACATCATACCCGCGCCCTTCGACCCGCGCCTGATGTCGGCGGTTTCGTCCGCCGTGGCACAGGCCGCCATGGAGACCGGAGTCGCCCGCAAGCCGTTGGCTGACATCGAGGCCTACAAACGCGCACTCTCGGCGCGGCGTGACCCCGTGGCGGGTGTACTTGCCCGTGTCTACGAGCAGGTGCAGCGGCGGCCCAAGCGGGTGGTCTTCGCGGAGGGCGAGGAAGAGGCTGTCATCCGCGCCGCCGTGACTTACGCCAACCAGGGGCTTGGCAAGGCCATTCTGGTCGGGCGCGAGGACCGGGTGCGAGAAGCGGCGGCCCTGGCGGGGGTCGATCTGCGCGAGAACATCGAGATTCACAACGCGCGCCTTTCCAAACGCAACGCGGCCTATGCGCAGTATTTGTTCGACAGGCTGCAGCGCAAGGGCTTCCTCTTCCGCGACTGCCAGCGCCTGATCAATCAGGATCGCAACCATTTCGGCGCGGCCATGGTGGCCACCGGCGACGCGGATGCGATGGTGACCGGCATCACGCGCAACTACTCTGTGGCCCTCGAAGACGTGACACGCGTCATCAACCGCAAGCCGGGGCACCGGCTGATCGGCCTGTCCATCGTGCTGGCGCGTGGGCGGACAGTGCTCGTCGCCGACACGGCTGTGCACGAGATGCCGACCGCGCCGGAGCTTGCCGAGATTGCCATCGAGGCCGCAGGGGCCGCCAAACGCATGGGATACATCCCCCGCGTGGCGCTGCTCTCCTTTTCCACCTTTGGCTATCCCGAGGCCGAGCGCTCCAAGCGCGTGCAGGAGGCCGTGGAAATTCTCGACAAGCAGAAGGTGGATTTCGAATACGACGGCGAAATGGGCGCCGATGTTGCCCTCAACCCCGAGATCATGGCGCAATATCCCTTCTGCCGCCTCACAGGGCCCGCCAACGTGCTGGTGATGCCGGCTTTCCACTCCGCCGCGATTGCCACCAAGATGCTGCAGGAACTGGGCGGTTCCACCGTCATCGGCCCCCTGCTGATCGGCCTCGACAAACCGGTGCAGATCGTCTCGCTGGGGGCCAAGGACACCGAGATCGTCAACATGGCAGTGTTGGCGGCGATGGGCGTTGGCGGTTGAGTGTGCACCGCCCGGAAACCCGCACCTTCGATTATGTCATCGTCGGCGCGGGTTCGGCGGGCTGCGTGCTGGCCAACCGCCTGTCGGAAAATCCGGCCAACAGCGTCGCCATCATCGAGGCGGGTGGCGATGACAACTGGATCTGGTTCCATGTCCCGGTCGGCTATCTCTTTGCGATCGGCAACCCGCGTGCTGATTGGCTGCTGCGCACGGAGCCGGAAGCGGGCCTCGCCGGACGCGCCCTCAACTATCCGCGCGGCAAGGTTATCGGCGGCTCCTCCGCCATCAATGCCATGATCTACATGCGCGGCCAGGCGGCGGATTATGGCCGCTGGCAGCAGATGGGCCTCGCCGGGTGGGGCTGGGATGATGTCAAACCCTTATTCATGCGGCAGGAGGATCATTTCGCGGGGGCAACCGCGCATCACGGCAGTGGCGGCCCGTGGCGGGTGGATGCGCCGCGCCTGCGCTGGGACCTGCTCGATGCATTCAGCAAAGCGGCCCAAAGCCTGGGCATTCCTGCGACTGATGATTTCAACACCGGCAGCAATGAGGGCGTCGGTTATTTTCAGGTCAACCAGAAGCATGGCCGCCGCTGGAGCGCCGCACGCGGCTTTCTCAAACCGGCGCTTGGCCGCCCGAACCTCACGCTCTTCACGCAAGCAGAGGCGCAGCGCCTGCTGTTCGAGGGGCGGCGCGCCACAGGCGTGTCCGTGCGCATGCAAGGCGGCGAGCACGCCGTCATGGCGCGGCGCGAGGTGATTGTGAGTGCAGGCGCCATTGCCACGCCCAAGCTGCTTCAACTCTCCGGCCTGGGCCCGGCGACTTTGTTGCAACAGCACAACATTCAGCCGCTGGTCGACCTGCCGGGTGTGGGGGCGAATTTGCAGGACCACTTGCAACTGCGCCCGGTGTTCAAGGTGTCGGGCGTCAAGACACTGAATGTCGAGTATCAGTCGCCGCTCAAGCGTGCGCTCATGGTGGCGCAATATGCGCTGGCACGACGCGGCCCGCTGACCATGGCGCCCTCGCAGATGGGTTGCTTCACCCGCACATCGGAGGCTTTCGATACCCCCAACGTACAGTTCCATGTCCAGCCGCTCTCACTGGACCGATTCGGCGAGCCCATGCACCGGTTCGGCGCTTTCACCGTGAGCGTGTGCAATCTGCGCCCTACCAGCCGGGGCACGGTGATGATCACCAGCGCGGATGTCTTGGCACCGCCGGCCATCCGCCCGAACTACCTCGGCACCGAGGCGGATTTAAGCGTGGCGGCGGACTCCATCCGCCTTGCGCGGCGCATCGTGTCCGCCTCCCCGCTTCAGCGGTTCAGGCCGACGGAGTATCGCCCTGGCGCGGATCTGACCACCGAGGCCGAGCTGCGCGCAGCCGCCGGCGACATCGGCACCACGATCTTTCACCCCGTCGGCACAGCGAAGATGGGAATAGAGGGCGATACGCTTGCCGTGACGGATGCACGCCTGCGCGTGCGCGGTGTCGAGGGCCTGCGCATCGCCGATGCCTCGGTGATGCCCAGCATCACCTCGGGCAACACCAATTCACCGACCATGATGATCGCAGAAAAAGCCGCCGAGATGATCCTGGCCGATCGATTTATCTAGCCAGCAACCGCTCCAGCTTGGCGCGCTGGTTGGCCTTGCTCTCGGTGATGTCGAGCGTGCCCGAGAATCGCCCCTCGTTGTCAAACAGATACACGGCCGAGGTGTGGTTCATGGTGTAGCCGCTGGATGTCGGCACCTTCTCGTAAAACGCCGCAAATTGCTTGCCGAGTGCAGGCAGTGCCGGAAGCTCAGGCACCAGCCCTGTCACGCGCGCATCGAACGCCGAAAGATACGACGCCAGCATGGGAGCCGTGTCGCGCTCCGGATCCACCGTGATGAACAGGATGCGGAAGGCCCGGACCTTGGCCGCCAGCGGCCCCTTGTCCAGCTCATCAAGCAGTTGCGTCAGTTCGGTCAAGGTGCCCGGGCAGATGTCCGGGCAGTTGGTGAAGCCGAAGAACAACCCGTAGGGCTGGCCGCGCAAGGTGGCACTGTCCAGTTCTCCGCCTGTGGCAACAGGCAGCCGGAATGGCCCGCCGATGCGACCGGGCTGGGCCAGATCGGCCGTCTTGGGCGGCGTCATCAGCACCACAGCGACAAGGACGCCGAGAGCGGCCACCGCCGCCCAGGCTCCATAACGAATGAGCTGCATTGCGGTCACTTGGGTTTTGCTCCGTGGTTGGCACCGTGGTTGGCCCCATCGGCGGAATGGTCGTGCTCAGCCCCGCCGGTGCCCGGCTTGTAGCCCATGCTTTCCACCTTGAAATCCACCTCGATGCGGCCGGCCTTCTCGAAGACCAGCACACCTCTAAGGCGGTCATTCTCTTTCAAGCCCGCGCTGAGCCCCATGAACATGAGGTGGAACCCGCCGGGTTTGAGTTCGACCTTCTGGCCTGGCTTGATTTCCAGCCCCTTGGGCAGTTCGCGCATTTTCATCACGCCGCCTTCATGGGCCATTTCATGCACCTCGGTTGAGGCAGAACCCGCAAAGGTGGCTGACAGCAGGCGGTCGGGCGCTGTGCCTGTGTTGGTGATGGTGAGAAAGCCGCCAGCGACGCGGGCAGAGGGCGCGGTGGCGCGGGTCCACGGATGGCCGATCTCCAGATCGCCCAGCTTGTAGCTATGGGCATGAGACAGGCCCGTGAACGCCGCAATTGTAAGGGTGGTAGCCGCCGCAATGAGCGCGGCACGACGTGTGAAAGACATGGGAATTTCCTTGAATGGAGACAGATGGTTGGGCGACAAGCCCGTTGCGTATCGTCAGATCAAGGAAACAGGCGGCCCTGTGGCAGGCGGCAGGCCGGTGGCGGCCCGCAACGCAGTGGCGGCATCAGCCAGGACAAAGCGCATGGGCTGAAGCGTTACATTGAGGGATGCAGCGGCAGTGGGCAGCAGCGGCTCGGCCATGCCCGGCAGACATTGATCACAGCTCGACAAGGCATGTGTGCCGCCCGTTGCATCCAGCGCATCACCGGGTTGGCACAGCGGCAATGCCATGAGGCCAGCAGCGATGGCCACGCGCTCTTGTGCGCCCAAACTGCGGCTGACGCCCAGCGCCAGCGGCCCCAGCACAAAGGCAAGGATGGCGATGAGCGCCAGCCACTCGCGCATCAGGCTTTTGAAAGAGACTGTTTTCACCCGACGATCATTAAAGTGAAAAGAGTCGCAAATCCAGCGCTGCACCCACGATCAGGTTGCCGCAGGCCGGCAGATCAGTTGCGGATGACCGCCATCACATCCTTGAGCTGGCCCAGTTTTTCGCCAGCCAGGCGCTTGGCCTCGTCGGTTTTGGCATCGCGCAGATCTTCTTCTGCGTTCTTCATCTCCGCCGCGATCATCTCGGGCGAGATATCCTCCACGGGAATCGCCTGCTCGGCCAGGATGGTCAGCCCGCCGGGGTTCACATCGGCAAACCCGCCGCGCACGAACAGGCGGCGGGAGGTCTTGCCATCGGCGATGGTCACCACGCCCGGGCGCAACGAGGTCATCAGTGCGGCGTGGCCCGCCATGATGGTCATGTCGCCTTCGGAGCCGGGAATGGCCACGCTGTCCACCGCCCCTTCGAAGAGAAGCTTGGCGGGAGAAACGAGTTCAAAATGGAAGGTTGTCATGACGGTAGCTTTCTCCAAGGGAATGCAGATCGTTTGGCTACGGCAAAGATCATATAAAAGATCGTATTGAAGGTCAGTAAGATAGCTGATGAGCCTAGTGCAAACGCCTTAAAGAACGCCCAAGCCATCTTGTAATCAGTACAGATTGCCTCGTGATAATCCGCGATTGCGCAGCTAAGAGATCGATGGTCAACCACAAAAATTGCCAAAAGTGTTCCAATCGCGATCGCCGGCACACCGTAGATCGCGATCAAAAAGATTGCCCGACGCCGACTCAAGCCGCCTCGGCCGCCAGTTTCTGGGCTTTCGCCACGGCCTCATCGATGTTGCCCACCATGTAGAAGGCCGCCTCGGGCAGGTGATCGTACTTGCCGGCGCACAGCTCCTTAAAGCCCTTGATCGTGTC
>JANMMT010000210.1:0-38555 GCA_031373545.1 Hyphomicrobiales bacterium | reverse complement strand
GCCGTCCGCAAGCGTCCCGCGCGCACTGAGACTCACATCGCGCCCCAGTGCAACGGCGAGGCCCGCATTGGCCGGAACCACGCCGCTGCCCCGCGCCTCAAGGTCCAGGAGTTGCGGCAGGCCCTGCCGCGATGTCAGTGCCAGCCGTGCGGTCAGGGATTGGATGGCAAGCTCGGGCGATTGATAGCCAGCAAGGTCCAGCGCAGCGCGTATGTCGGGCTGCGCAGGGGTGCCCGTGACACTGACGTCGAATGTGAACCGCTCAAGCCGTTGCCCGCCGACCACCGTTGAATCATCCGCGTTGGGCAGGGCGCGGGCTTGCGCCACGAGATTCAGCACTTGGTTCTGGTCGATGGTCCCCGAAACATCGGCCTGCGCCAGTGGTGAACTGAGCTGCAATCTTTGCAACTCGACATTGCCGTCATCACGGAAACGGACATCGCCCGTCAATGCGGTCTCGCCCTCGAAAACGGGTCGCACGACCGGTGGCAGCAATTGTGCAACCCGCCCTGTCACGCCCAGCGACAGCACGCGCATGGCACCCTCACGCACGATGCGTGCGGTGCCCTGCGCCGAGAGATCCGGCCCGCCATTGAACGCCAGTGTCGCGCGCCAGTCATCAAGCGTGCCGTCGCCCTGAAGGTCGAGCCTCACGGGCGGCGACCCGGGCAAGCCCGCCAACCGTGAAAGGATGCCGTCAGCCGGCTCATCATGGGCGAGCCGCAAGGTCAGGCGCTCCCCCGTGGGCAGGAACGCAAGGGAGAGATCGGCGCGGCCCGCACGATCAAGTCTCCGGATGGCCAGCGTGGCGCGCAGGCCCGCCGCCGCACGCCCGAGGCTGGCCGACCCATCGATGGCAAAGCGGGCGGCCATCCCCAGCACGGGTTCGCCGAGCGCAACCTCATTCACCACAAGCCGTTCGACCCGCAAGCTCAAAGGCACTTCAGGGAGGATCGGACCCGGCTCCGGATCACCCGTGGTCACGCCGGGCCTGCGCAGGATATCAATACGCCCGATTTCGAGCCGATCCACTTCGACCCTGCGCTGCAACAGCGCCGCGCGGCGCCAGACAAGCCGGATGCGATCAATCCTGAGATAGACGCCCCGGTCATCGGCCACCGTGATGTCACGGATGACGGAATCGGATGAAAGAGCCCCATCGACCGCGCCGATGGTCACCCGCGACGTGGGAGTGGACAGAAGGCGCGAAACAAAGCCGGCCAGAATGCCTTGATCGTCCGACCCCTGCGCGCGGGCCCGCTCGCCAAATTCGCCGGATGCGGCGATCACACCCGCAATGACAACCATGACCAAAGCCAGCGTAAGCCGTGTTCTGTGCATCTTGATGCGCGCCCATAGGGCTTGGAAAAATGATCCCGGCCCGCGCATCAGAATGACTGCCCGATGCTGACATAGATCGCGTAAGGCGACTCGCCCTTGCGGCGTTGCACCGGCATCGCCAGATCGACGCGCACAGGGCCAAGCGACGTGTAGTAGCGCAGCCCCAGTCCCGCCCCGATGCGCAGCCGCTCGGATCGGTCTGGCAGCATGCCTGCATACGCCTGCCCGACATCGACGAACGGCACCACGCCGATCGTCTCCGTGATCTTGATGCGTGCCTCCAGCGCGCCCTCGACAAGGCTGCGCCCGCCCAGGGGCCGGCCGAAGATATCGCGCGGGCTGAGGCTCTTGAAATCGTAACCGCGCACCGAGCCGCCGCCACCGGCAAAGAAGCGCCGTGTCATGGGAATATCCTCGAACGATCCGCCCGTGATGCTGCCGAATGCCCCGCGCGCCGCCAGAACCACCCGCCCCGCTTCGTCCAGCGACAGATATGTCGAAGCCTGGACACGGCCGATGCCAAAGAGAGCTGGCGCATCACCGAACCCCAGATAGGGCGCAGCGCTGGCCGTGATCTTCACGCCCGAGGTGGGATCCAGCGGGCGATCAGTGGAATCATAGGTCACCGACAGCGGCAGCCCGGCCATCATGTATTCCGAGCGCAGGCGCGGTGCCGCCGGAGTCAGGGGCACAGGCGCCTGGATCACCTTGCCCGCCTCGCCTTCAAGGCCGAACTGGAGGCTGAACGTATCACTGAAACGACGGCGCAGCGCCAGCGTGGCAAGCGCAAGATCGGCATTGTAGGCCTCCGTGCGCGTGCGCTCGACAGCCGCATCCGCAAGCAGATCGAACCGGCTTCCCCCCAGCGCCGGCTTCAGGAACGATGCGGCGAGCCTTCCGCCGATGTTCTCGGTTTTGAAGCGTAGCATTTTTCCATCTCGGTCGAGCGGAGTGTAGAAGAGGTCGGCATCGAGACGCAGCCGCTCGGCGCCGCCAAACAGATTGCGGTGCGCCCAATACGCCTTGAGGGCCGGCCCATCCACGGTGGAGTAACGCGCGGATGCACCCACAAGCCGGGGCGGACGTTCGGTGACATCGACCGTGAGCGGAAGCTGGCCCTTCCCGTCGAGGGCGCCGGCTTCCTTGACGCGGACGCCGCCGAGCGCCTCGATCCGCGAAACGGATTTGCGGATGGCCGTGATGGCCTGCGGCGAATAGGGGTCGCCCGGTTCAGCATAGATGAACGAGCGGACAACGGCGGGGTCTACATCCCTGGTACCGGTCACGGCCACGTCGCCGAGGGTCGCGACGGGTCCCGGCTCGACTGTCAGCACGAGGGCGACCGTCTGGGTACGGTGATCGATCACGGGCGGGCGACGCGCGACGCGCACAAACGGGTGGCCCGCCTCGCGGTATCGGTCCGACAGGCGCGCGGCCGCTGCCAGGACGCTGGCCGTCGCGGCACCATCGCCTGCGGCAATTCCCAAAGTTTCATGGCTGGCTGCGACCGGGGCGTCTGGCAGCCATGTCTGGCGCGAGCGCGGAGCCCGGACCGGCCCACCTGTCGCCAGATCGACAGCGGCAACGGACGCGAAGCGGTAGAGGGGACCGGGCGTTACGCTGACCGCAATCGGCACGGTTTCCTGATTGCGGGATCGCTCGGCGGCACGCGCCACCCCGCGCGCATCCACGGCGCCAAGGGTCGCGAAAGCCGACCCGACCTGAACCCGCACCTCTGCCGCATAGTAACCCTGGCCCCACAGCGCGTCCGTGATGCGCGGCAGATCCGCTTCGATGCGCCGGGCCAATTCCTCGCCATCGAGCGGCGGGTCATCGCGGGTCTGCTGCAGGAGAGACGCATCACGCGCCACGCCAAGGAGGGCTGGCGATGCACCTGGGCCCTCGAAGCGCAGTGTGTAGGGCAAGTTGTTGGGGTTTGCGGTGACTTTGGGCGCCCCAAACCATGAGAAGGGATCAAAGACAGAAAGGGTTCTGGCAAAGAGGCCCTGCTCCTGCGCGCGCGCTTCTGGCACGGGTACGAAAACAACCAACGCAAGTGCAGCCGGCGCAAGCACGACCAATGCCCCCGGCCTGCGCACGGCGCAATGGCTCACCATGCACTTGTCCGCCGGATATGATGTCGCAACGCACGACACTCTGGACGTGCCAGACGATTACGCCCGTTCGAGGCGGTGGGGGCACGCGGACCTGCGGAAATGGCATCGGGAACTGTCATCGCGGTTGAAATTCTGCCTGCGCTTTGGTAAAAGTATGACCGCGCTGTGCCTGGAGACAGTCGCGGTGCATGCGCCCCTTGAAGAGATGACCGCGCCTGCGGATTGCCGTTCAACAGGTCTTCAACGCAGACCGGCCTGCCTTGTTCCCCGTCACATGGACAACAGACCTGATGCCTTGACCGGCAGCGCTTCACCTTTGGGGCGTGTGCGACATCAAGGCCATTGGTGCGCAGCCGAGCGCGGATTAGCGTATCGCGATACCTGCCAACCAAGGACCATCTGCGTTGATCAAGCCCGATCCCATTCAACCTGGTCAAGAAAGCGTCTGGGATTATCCCCGCCCGGCCGTGGCGGTCGCTTTCGCTGGTCACGTCAAGATTGTGCACGCTGGCACTGTATTGGCGCAATCTCACCGCGCCGTGCGCACGCTCGAGACAAGCCACCCGCCCAGTTATTATTTTCCGCGCGCCGACATCGACATGGCGAGGTTGCGCCCGTCCCAGCGCACCTCGATCTGCGAATGGAAGGGACGCGCCAGCTATTTTGACGTCGGGACTGAGGCGCAGTCCCTTCCCGCCGTGGGCTGGAGCTACAGCGCGCCGACGCCTGCATTTGCCATCCTCAAAGATCATATCGCCTTCTACGCGGGGCCTTTCGACGGCTGTTTTGTGGAAGGAGAGCGGGTGACGCCCCAGCCTGGCGCCTTCTACGGCGGATGGATTACATCTCACGTCTGCGGGCCCTTCAAGGGTGCGCCCGGCAGCCTTCACTGGTAGTATGGGCGGGCTGCGATGGGGGGAATCACATGGAACCCGCCTATGTGACACAGGTTGATTGCCCACAAGCTCCAGACAAGCGACACCCTTCCCATCATGCCAATTTCGGAAAGACGCTCATGCCAACCATCCTGCCAACCCTATTGAACCGCAGAACATTCATGGGCGTCGCCTTCGCTGCGATGCTGAACCCTGCCCCAGCATTCGCCGCAGACCCTGTGCGCGTCGGCTCGAAGATCGATTCCGAAGGCGGTCTTCTTGGCAACATGATTATCCAGATGCTGGAAGCCAACGGCATCAGAACCGTCAACAGGGTGCAGATGGGACCAACGAAAATCGTGCGGGGCGCATTGCTTGCCGGCGAGATCGATATCTATCCCGAATACACCGGCAATGCGGGCTTCTTCTTCAGCATGGACAGCGATCCCGTCTGGAAGGATGCGGCGGGGGCCTACGCCAAGGCGACCGAGCTTGACCGCGCCAACGGCATTGTCTGGCTGAAGGCCGCACCTGCCAACAACACATGGGCGATCGCGATCCGCAAGGATCTGGCGGATTCCGCCAAGCTCTCCAGCATGGATGATCTGGGACGATATGTTTCGACCGGCGGCATCTTCAAACTCGCTGCTTCCGCGGAGTTTGTGGAAAGCCCGGCCGCGCTGCCCGCGTTTCAATCCGCATATGGCTTCAAGCTGGCTGCGAACCAGATGCTCGTTCTGGCAGGCGGGGATACAGCGGCGACAATCCGCGCAGCCGCCGAAAAAACCTCCGGCGTGAATGCCGCCATGGTCTATGGCACGGATGGCGCAATCGCCGCACTTGGCCTGGTCGTCCTGGCCGACACGAAAGCGGCGCAAGCGGTTTATGAGCCCGCGCCCACGATCCGCAAGGCCGCCCTTGATGCGAACCCTCGCATTCGGGCGTTGCTCGAACCGATTTTTGCCACTCTCGATGCTGCAACCCTGCGAAACCTCAATGCGAAGGTTCAAGTCGAGGGACAAGACATCACGAAGGTCGCGGCAGACTATCTGCGGTCAAAAGACTTCTTGAAATGAGCATCGGGCGTTTCGGTCTGTGGCCCTGATTCGCAATCGCCCGCTGTTCACACTGGTGGCTTTGCTTGCCCTCGGGGCTTGGCTCCTGCCCTTCCTGAATCATGCCCCCAACAGGCTTGTCTCGGGCCAACCTGTGTCGCTCTGGTTGATCGCGCCTCACATCCTTGCGCTGGGCATCATTTCCGGATGCATCTTGGCGGCGGCCGGCTTCAAATCCCCGCATGGGTCTGTCCCGGCAGTCGTGGCGGGCGCATCCGCCCTGATGATTGGCGTCCTGATTTTCGCGGCTGGAGCCGAGGCAAGCCGGTTGGCGCATGATGCACCACCAGCGGCCCGCACGTCTCTGGGCTCCGGTTTCTGGGTTATGCTTGTGACGTCCGCTCTCATTTTGGCGGATGCGCTTGCGCGCGCGGGCCAGCCAAGCCGGGTGCGGCTGTTTCTTGTTGCGGCAGCGGTCCTACCTGCCGTTCTGATGGTCGCGCTGGGCCATCTCGATGATCTGTCGGTGATGAAGGAATACGCCAACAAGGCGGGCGTGTTCTGGCAGGCGGTGCTTCGCCACGGCGTCATCGTCTTGGGTGCCCTGCTCCCCACGCTGGTGCTTGGCCTGCCCTTGGGGGTGCTTGCATTCCGGCGTCCGGCCTTCGGACAACACCTCCTTGCGGCCTTGAGTGTGGTGCAGACAATCCCGTCGATGGCGTTGTTCGGGCTGCTCATGGCGCCGTTGGCGGCGCTTTCGCAATGGATGCCTGCATTGGGAGCGGCTGGAATCAGCGGCATTGGCCTGTCACCCGCCATCATCGCGCTGACGCTCTATTCGCTGCTTCCCATCGTGCGCAACACGCGCGAAGGCCTTAGCGCGGCCCCGCGGCCTGTTGTCGATGCGGCCCGCGGCATGGGGCTGACCGAGCGGCAAATTCTGTGGCAGGTGCGCCTGCCCCTCGCTGCGCCCGTCTTTCTTTCAGGCCTGCGCATCACATTGGTGCAGGCCATCGGCCTGGCCGCAGTTGCGGCGCTGATCGGTGCCGGCGGCCTTGGAAGCATCATGTTCCAAGGGCTTTTCGCCAACGCGATCGATCTTGTCCTGCTCGGTGCGATTCCGATTGTGGCAATGGCGATCATCGTCGACGCCTTGTTTCGCGTTGCCGCCACCAGCCTCAAGGGCGCACGCACATGATCAGCTTCAACAACGTCAGCAAGAGCTTTGGCACACTGAACATCATCAGAAATCTTGATCTCGAGATTCCCAAAGGCGAATTCTGTGTGCTGATCGGCGCTTCGGGCTCGGGAAAATCGACCATTCTCAAGATGATCAACGGGCTGGAGGCTCATGATGCAGGCGAGATACGCTTTGCCGGCGAAGAAATCCGGAGCTTCCGGCCGGAAGTCCTGCGCCGCCGCATGGGCTACGCCATCCAATCCATCGGACTGTTTCCCCATTGGAGCATAGCGGACAACATCGCGGTTGTGCCTCGGCTTTTGGGCTGGAGCGAAGACCGGGTGGCACGGCGCATCGATGAACTGCTTGCGCTTCTGGGTCTGGAGGCGGCACGGTTTCGCGCGGCCTTTCCCCATCAGCTCTCGGGCGGACAGCAACAGCGGGTTGGCGTGGCGCGCGCCTTGGCGGCCGATCCGGATGTATTGCTCATGGATGAGCCCTTCGGCGCGCTTGATCCCATTGCCCGGTCAGGCTTGCAGACCGAACTCTCTCGCATCCACCGCGCTACGGGCAAGACCATCGTCTTTGTGACCCATGACATCGATGAGGCGCTGATGCTCGCGACCCGCATCGTGCTTATCGACGGCGGCAGGATCGTGCAAGCAGGCATGCCCCACGCCCTTCTGAAGGCCCCCGCGAATGATTTCGTCAGGGACTTTCTCGGGCGCGACGATCTTGGCCTCAAGCTGCTCTCGACCGAAAAAGTGATCGACCATATGCGGGCCGGCGACTTCGATGCAGCCGATGGCTCGATCAGTGGCATGGCCAACTTGCGCCAGGCCCTCTCGCGGCTTGTCGGCGCGGGTGCCAAGCGCCTTGCCGTGACGGCCGAAACCGGCGAGTCCATCGGCACGCTTCATCTGTCGGACATCGTGACATGAGCGCGGGCGCATCTGCTGATCCCGGGGTGCGGCCTGCTGTTGCCCAGCGCCGCTTCATGCTGGCGCTGCTGTGCTTCGGGATGCTTCTGGCGGCGCTGCCCTTCAGCCGCCCGCTGTTCGCCTGGCTCTTTCCGCTCCTTGAACGGCCGCTGTACCAGCAGCACAATTTTGCGATGCTGGCGCTGGCGCATCTGGGCCTGGTGGCTGCATCGGGCAGCTGTGCGATTCTTGTCGGCGTCGGTGCCGGAATTGTCGTCACCCGTCCGCAGGGGCGGGAGTTTCGCCCGATCGTCGAGATCCTATCGGCGATGGGGCAGGCGTTTCCGCCCGTAGCCGTGCTTGCCCTTGCGGTTCCCATGATCGGATTCGGATTTTGGCCAGCCTTCGCAGCCCTCTTTCTCTACAGCATCCTGCCGATCTGCGAGAACACCATTGCGGGCATCGAAGGGGTTCCCGATGCGGCGATGCAGGCCGGGCAGGGGCTGGGAATGACCAGGCTTCAGGTACTCTGGAACATCGAGCTGCCGCTGGCCGCACCGGTCGTGCTGGTCGGCATCCGGACATCCCTCATCATCGGCATCAGCACCGCTGCGATTGCATCGACCGTGGGCGCCGTTTCACTGGGCTCGCCGATCATCATCGGCCTCAACGGCAACAACACCGCTTATGTGATCCAAGGCGCGCTTCTGATCACAGGCCTAGCGCTGGTCGTGGACAGCGCTTGTGATGTCATTCTGGCGCGCCTGCAACGGTGGAGTGCCGCGTGAGCCGATGCGCGGGGCATCTCCCGGCCTCGCCTGTGCTGCCCTCCTGCCAACCGGGCGAACATTCATGCTGGGTTACGTTCTAAAAGCCGTGCGTTGATCGCCGCAAGGGTCCGATGTATTCAGCCGCATTGATCGTTTCGCGTTCCAGCGCGGGATCGATGTCACCAAGTGCAATCGGTTGGGGCACGATGCCGACGCGCGCGGCAATGTTGCCTGCCAGACCGGCAATCCACATTTTCGGGCCTGCAGAACAGCGACGGAGCGAATATTACGCTTGAATCAATGGGGACAAAAAGCTTGCCAATGACCTGTCTTCAGTGCCCCACGATCGCAATGGCTTCCACCTCGACCAGAACATCCCGCGGCAAGCGGGCCACCTCGACCGTGGAGCGTGCAGGCGCCTGGCCATCCGGGAAATACGTCGCGTAAATGGCATTCATGGCGGCGAAGTCATTCATGTCTTTGAGAAAAACCGTTGTTTTGACGACTGACCCCATTGTTGCACCGCCTGCGGCCAAGACCGCTGCGACATTGCTTAAGGATTGATGCGTCTGTGCTTCCACTCCGTCCGGAATGGCACCGGAGGCGGGTTCAATCGGCAACTGTCCCGAACAGAACACGAAGCCCCCCGCGCTGACGCCTTGGGCATAAGGCCCGACGGCTGGTGGAGCGGATGGGGTCTTGATGAGGGCACGCATGATGGTCCTTGCAACTGACAACGATGACCATTCATCCTCTAGACTGGACTCATTTCCCAAACAAGGAATGCAATTTAGCGCAATCTCGATCCGTCAACGACCAGAAAATATACGTGCACGCCCTCGCCGGCATTGGTGAAAGGTGGCGAAACGGATCGAGTATGACCGCGCCTTTGCCGCCAATCGCCAGGTGCTTGTGATCAATTCGGACCGCTCACCATTGTGAAAGCGCCGGGCAGCGCGCGCCACATCAATGCGCCCTATCCAGGCTGGCAACCCGCCCCACCGGATTGTTCGTGCATTCGTCGGGCTGGACACGGTTCGCACTGCGGCCCCGTTCGATGACATTGCCGAGATTGGCATTTTCAAGAATTACGGATGAAAAATGTTCGGCAACATGCCTCGCTCTATCGGTTGAGCGACGTCGGGAGGAGGTGCCATATGCTTTGCGGCAGGATGTTCGAGGTCATTTCCGCGCCGGCATGGTGTTTCTCCAGCGTGATCCTTCGATCGTGAAATTCCTCGATCCCGGGCCTGTGCGCCACGCTGATGACTGTCGCGCTTTTAAGCTCCGCCCGCAGCAGCAGAAGCAGTGATGTCTGGCTTTCCTCGTCCAGAGCCGATGTGGCCTCATCCATGATGATGATCTGTGGCTTCTGAATCAGGAGCCGGCAGAAGGCGATGCGTTGGCGCTCGCCGCCCGAAAGCGTCTGATCCCAGCGGCTTTCCTCGTCGAGCCGCTTGATGAAATAGGCCAGCCCGCAGCGCTTCATGGCTGCTGCGATGACACGGTCGCTGGTTGCGGCATCGCCTGCAGGATAGAGAAGGGCATTGCGCAATGTGCCCAGTGGTAGATACGGGCGTTGCGGCACGAACGCGATCTTTACGTCTCGTGGCACGCGGATGGAGCCCGAACCCCAGGGCCACAGCCCCGCCAACGCACGGATGAGCACGCTTTTGCCTGCACCGCTCTCGCCGGTGATGAGCACCTTCTCACCCATCTCGATTTTCACCGACGCGTCATTGATGACGACACGCCCCCCCTTCTCGGCAACCGAAAGGTTCTCGATGTGAATGGCACCATCATCGCTCAGGCCGAGATGAATGTGGGTTTCATCGCCCATGAGCGTGCCACGGTCCAGCGCATCAAGTGCGGCCGTGAGTTCCTGCACGCGTGCGACCGAAGCGTACCACTCCGCAAGGCGCACGAAATTGTCGACGAACCACACCAGTGCACCCTGCACGGCGGTGAATGCCGCAACCACCTGCATCACGGCGCCCAGTGTCAGATCCCCACTGAGATACTTCGGCGTTACCAGCAGCAGCGGAATGATCGGAAACAGCGCGCCATTGGTGTTCATGACCAGCGCGATCACCCCCTGTTGCCGGATGATCCGCAGCCACGCCGCGACGACTGCGCTGTAGGTTTCCCGCACGGACAGCAATTCGTCCTTGTCGCCACGGATCAGTGCAATGCTTTCCGCATTCTCGCGCAGCCGCGTCATCTCGGCGCGAAACTGTGCCTCCGCTTCGTTCTTGTTCGCGACACGGCGCACGAGGGGCCGCCCGGCGATGTACGCCGCCAGCGACGCTATGAAAGCGTAGAGCACGGCAGCCACAGCCATGTAGGCTGGAATTTCGAAAGTCTTTTCGCCAATGGTCACCTGCGCTGCGCCAGCGACATGCCAGAGGATCGTCGCGAATGTGATGGCCGTGATCACCGCACTGATGAGGCCCAAGGCAAATTCGGCGAGAGGTTCCACGGCAAGGCGCACATCTTCCGCGATGCGGTATTCAGGTGCGCTCTGTTCGGGCGAGGTGAAACCGAGCCTGTAATAGCGCTGATCGGCAATCCACCATCCGGCAATGCGATTGGTCACCCATTCGCGCCAGCGAGTCTGAAACAGCATGCGGGTGACGACAAGGCCCGAAAGACACAACGCGGCAATGGCAATCACCAGGGGAAGCCAGCCTATGGCAACGGAAACCGCTGCCATGTCTTTTTTCTCGAGCGCATCGAAGAAGGTGCGGCCCCAGGCGTTGATGGCGACCTGACTGGCAATCTGCGCCACCAGAAACACGAGCACGACAACGGTCAGCAGCCAGGCCCCGACGGCGTTGGGCCCGCGCCAGTATCCGCTAGCAAGGGCGAAAAATGAACGCATTTTAATTACTCAGGACATCTGCTCAGTTCCACCCCCCCAGTGTTCACGCCGGTCATGGGAGGTCAACGGATAACGCGCACCACTGATCTCCTCCGTGATGATGTCGAAGCGCGTCAACCTGTGGGCCCCGAATGAATTGATGATGGGCACATCGGTGGCGTCGCGTCCGCGCGCAATCAGGATCCGTCCGATGCGCGGCGTGTTGTGGCGGGCGTCGAAGGTCCACCATTCGTCATCGAGGTAAACCTCGAACCAGGCGCTGAAATCCATGGGGTGGGGGTCCTTGGGAACGCCGATATCACCGAGATATCCCGTGCAGTACCGCGCCGGAATGTTCAGGCACCGGCAGAACGTGATCGCGATGTGGGTGAAATCCCGGCACACCCCCGACCCTTCCCGGATCGCCTCTGTCGCGGTGCGCAGATTGGGCGCCTGGCCAAAGCTGAAGCGGATGAGCGTGTGCACATGGTCGCAGATCGCCTGTACTTTGCTCCACCCCCCATCGATTTTGCCAAACCGCGCCCACGCCATGTCTGCAAGCATGTCCGTATCGCAGTAACGGCTGCCCAGCAGGTACATCAATGTATCTGCCGGCAGCTTGTCAGGAGGCAGGACATCGGCACCGGGTTGCTGGGGGTCGGGAAACCCGGAATCATGGATGATGCCACTGCCCGAAAGCAGCACACCCCCTCCCGGCGCGACAATGCGGCGGCAGATGCTCCCGAACTGGTCGATATAGATATCAGCACTGTCGACGACGCCATCACCATGCAGTGCGGTTGCCTGCATGTCATCGGGCTCCGTGACATCGCTGCGGCGCGAGGGGTGGACATCGAGCATGGTCACAAGGGGAGTTGGCTGATCACAAGCCAATTCGATCTCGTATCCATAGCGAATATGCATCGTGAAAACCCCTGTTTGGCCACGCCTGTGCGGCGACATCGGAGGGTGCGACACCGTCTGGCTGGCCGCCATCAAGCTTCAAACGCAACCACAAGGTCATCGGTTCCATCCCGACGATCCGCGTTTATCGCCGCAGGGCGCGGAACAACTTTGATCACTCCTGCGTTTTCCCGTCACACCAAATCATTACCGTTGAGCTGGCGCATGCGCTGTTTCAATCCGGAATGTCGGTGGAAATAAGACGTGAGCAGGCTCGCACGCGTCCTTCGCAAACCCATCGAAAGGAACATCCCATGATGTCTCGTAAAGTTCTTCTTGCAACTGCTGCTTGTGCGGCCCTTGCCTTCCCAGCCATGGCGCAGACCACCGCCCCATCAACACCATCAACCCCCATGACTCCGTCTTCTCCTACGACGCCTGCAACGCCGCCTGCCATGAGCGCGCCGGGCCCCGTGACCGACATGTTCTATTCCGGAAGCTGGATGCCGAGCCATTGGCGCGCGTCTGACGCGATGGGCCAGGCCGTGTACAACCGCGCCAACGAAAAGATCGGCGACGTGGAAGAGCTCCTCATCGACGGCGATGGCCGCATCCTGGCCGCCGTTGTCGGCGTTGGCGGTTTCATGGGCATTGGCGAGCAGAAGGTGGCTGTAACTTATCGCTCTTTCCAGATGACCCGCGACCAGGCTGGCAAAACCCGGCTGGTGGTGGATATTGACAAGGAAGCGTTGAAAAACGCGCCCGCTTACAAGCCAACCGACCTGATGAAGCGTTCGTAATCCCGATTCACATTCGGGCTGCCTGAAATGGGCAGCCCGTCATTGCAGGAGATCTATGATGAAGAAAATTCTTGTTGCGATCGGGCTGGCCGGAAGTCTGGCAGCCTGTAACGCTTATAACCCCACTGACCGGGCATTGGCTGGCGGCGTCATCGGCGCCGGCACAGGTGCCGTCATCGGAGGCGTCGCGACCCGCAGTGCGGGTGGTGCCGTGGCTGGTGCCGTCATCGGCGGGGCCGGTGGGGCGATCCTCGGAGCCGCCACGACACCTCAGCGACAGTATCGTCGCACGTGCCGCGGATTCGATGATTATGGCAATCCGATCCGCTACCGCTGCTAAGCATCATTGATAGTTGATCAGAGCGCCCGTTGCACCAGTGCAGCGGGCGTAATGCTGTCTGCAAACCCGCCCCTGAAAGCAGACATATGCCGGTTCAAGCACGCCGACTGTTGCTTGAACTCGAGGGTGAAGGAACAATCCACCGCACGATTGGTTGTCCGTTTGTGATTATGTCTTTCACATGGCGCAATTCTGACTCAAATCTCAAAGGAGATTAATATGGCACCTCAATCCCTCGTTATCTGGCTCATCGTTGGTGGCATCGCAGGCTGGCTCGCAGGTCTGATCGTCAAAGGATACGGCTTTGGCTTGCTGGGCAATATTGTCATCGGAATTCTGGGCGCGATCATCGGCGGCTGGCTGTTCGGAACCTACTTCGTGGGCACAGTTGGCGGCCTTCCCGGCGCCATCCTGGGCGCAACTATCGGCGCGGTCATACTGCTTTTTGCAATACGGATCATCAGGCGCGAAGTCTGATACGCCCCTCATCAAGGAGCCCCGGCATGAGATGTGCCGGGGCTCCTCATTGTGTGTTGGTAAAGGCGCAAAAAGGCAATGTCTTGCGCTGCAATCGACTGAAAATCCACCGTGACGAAGCACATAACTTCAAAGACCATCGCGCAGTGACCGGCGCGGCACATTCATCGACACCTGATCATTCATTGCAGGAGAGCGCCCCATGATCCGTCAACTGTTATTGGCTTCGGCCGCTGCCGCCCTCGTGATGTTCCCGCTGGATTTTCTGTGGCTCAGGACCATGCGCCCCTATTACGAGAGCCAGATGGGAGGCATCCTGCTTGCCGAGCCCCGGCTTGCGGCTGCCGTGTTGTTCTACCTGCTTTACGCTGTGGGCGTCGCATTCTTCGCCATCCTTCCCAACCTGGGAACAGGAACAATCTGGACTGCGGCCGGCTACGGTGCGTTCCTTGGCCTGATGGCCTACGGCACTTACGACGCCACGAATTACGCCACGCTCAAGGATTTTCCCATCACCATCATGGCTGTCGACTGGACATGGGGCACCGTGTTGACAGCCGTCGTCGCTGCAGCCGGCTGGCGCATCATGACCTGGTTCAACGCGTGAGGCTCGCTACGTTGATGATGCAAGGTCAGGAGCTGGATGCACCAACCTTCTCCAAAGTTCCCAGCAAGGCGGCGATCTTGATCGTGGCGAAGTTCGAGAACGTGTCGGAAATGGCGTATGGCAGAACGATCCGGTCGTTGAACCGCATCGCGCCGCAGGTATAGACGACATTCGGGACATAGCCTTCCCGTTCGGATGGCTCGGGCCGCACAAGCGGCTCGCGCGATCGTGCGATGACTTTTGACGGATCATTCTTGTCCAGGAGGACCGCACCGATCGAGTATTTGCGCACCGCGCCCACACCGTGCGTGAACAGGAGCCAGCCCTCCTCAAGTTCGATGGGCGATCCGCAGTTGCCGATCTGCACGAATTCCCACGGATATTGTGGCCGCAGGAATGCTTCGCCGCCCTCCCAGGTGTAGAGGTCATCGGAGTAGATCAGGTAGAGGTTCTCGTTATCCTGCCGCGCGATCATCGCGTAACGCCCATTGAGCTTGCGGGGAAACAGCGCCATGCCCTTGTTGCGCGCGGCAGACCCCGCGAGCGGCGTCAGCTTGAACGAAACGAAATCCCGTGTCTCGATCAGTTCGGAGCGGATCGCACGCCCACTGTAGGCGGTGTAGGTGGCGTAATAGATGGTCTCGCCCTCATGATCGAAGGCCACGAACCGCGCATCCTCGATGCCATTCGACTGGGACTCTGTGATGGGGAAAATGACCCGCTCGCTGATGTCTTCATTCGGCGCAAAACTCACTTCGACATCTTCGCCGCGTGGACCTTCCTGACGCACCTCGCGGATCGGGATCGAGGCCAGCCGCACCGTCGGATCGATCGTGATGGCACCATCGGCTGCAATCGAACCGGACCGGAATGTCAGGGAGGATACGTGTCCCTCTCCGACCGCGCGCAGGCTCACGATGAACCGCATGCCTCCGTCAGGTGCACAGCTTTGATCAGGATCCGCCACCACGCTGGGATTGAACAAGGCGGCAGCCTCGAACGAATATTCATGCAGGAAATAGGAGCCGATGAGTTGCCGCTGCAATTGCGAGAACGGCACGTGCGCAGCAAGGGCCTGCTCCATCTCGACTGACCGCATCTCGAACCGTTGCAGGAGATTGCGGTGACGCCCTTGAAAGTTTTCAAGCACCTCCGTGAGGATCTGCGCCGCGAGCGCGGGCTCGAGCGCCAGCACCCGGTCGACAATGTGATTGGCCCGGGTCTTGTCCGTCGGGTTGAGGTCGCGCGGCTCCGTCGCCGGTTTGAACGGGCGAACCACCACGCGCGCGGAATCAGGACGCAGGTACAGCGCTTGGCGGTTGAAAAACTGGATTGGGGACACGTATCCTCGACGATCTCGGTGCGACGCCTTCTTGCCTAGACATAGGCGGGCAGGCGAAGCTTCCTTGGTTGGGTCTCGCCGCGCAGGGCGATCTGACGGATCTCGTGGAGAGCCATGAGATAGGATACCACGGATTCGCCGCCGCAATTCTCGTTTCTGCGGTCAGGATGAAGGCCATCGCAGCAACTGCCACGGGCCGGATCCACCAACGCCACACCAAGGTCGTTCTTCCCCATGAACCAGTCGAAGGCACGCAGTGCCTCCCCGATCCACGGGCCATCTGCATCCACCAGGCGTGCTGCCGCATAGGCCGAAACCATGGCGGCCACTTCCAACGGCTGCTGATCGTAAGGCCGGGGTGCCGTCCGCAGATCCCCGAAACTGCTCGACCCGACAGGTCGGAAATGCCCTGCATCCGAGGTCTGTACTGCTGTGAGCCACCGCAGGCTTTGCAGACCGATGTCGCTGTAACGTTTCTCGTCCAGCGCATGACCGGTCAGGATCATGGCTTGGCAAAGCCGCGCGTTGTCATAGGACAGGCCCTCCTCGAACCACATCCAGTCTGATGTCGCGACCAAATCGAAATGCGCAGTCAACCGATCAGCCAGACGCCTTTGCAGGCTCACCATGGAAGAGTCCGCGTGCCTGGCACCGTGTACGGCAGCAAGGCCGAGCATGGCAAAGGCAAGAGCGCGTGGTGATTGAAACTGCTCGACCGTGCCAACTGCCTCGGTAAACAATTCCAACGCCCAGGCGCGGCGCGCCGGATCCATATCATCGGCTGCGCAGACCCCGAGGGACCAGAGCGTACGCCCGTGGCTGTCCTCGGACCCACTGTCTTCCAGCCACCTGCGGTCAAAGCCCATGAAGTTGCGGAACCGGCGCGTATCGGGATTCCAGGCGTGCTGAATGAAGGAGGCAAACCGGGTGGTCACCTCGTGCGAGATGGAGCCGCCGCGCGATGCATTGAGCGTGCAGGCAACGATCAGGGCCCGTGCATTGTCATCCACGCAATATCCATGCGACCTGTCGGGCACAACATGAACGGCATGCTGGAAGAGGCCCGTGTCATCGCACATCGCGAGAAAATGTCCGGTCTGCACTTCGGGCGGCGGCCGGGTGCCGACCGACTCTCCCAAAGATCTGCGACTGGCGACGAGCTTGAGACCCTGCCTTTGCCGAACACTTTCGAAGACGCCGAGATAGCGCTGGGCCGTCATCGCCCATGTCATGGTCCGGCTGCTGGTATAGGCCCTGCGCCGCACGGCATTGCGCCGATTGTCGTCAGTCAGCAGATCGGCAACCTCGCGCCCGATGGCATCGACGGCACCGAACGGCACCAGGACACCCCGCCCATCCGCGAGCAATTCCTGCGCATGCCAGTAGGGTGTCGAGACCACTGCTTTGCCGAGTCCGAAACTGTAGGCGAGAGTCCCTGAGGTCATCTGCGCCTCGGTCATGTACGGCGTGACATAGACATCGCACATCGTTATGAATTTCAGCAATGTCTCCTGATCGACGAAGCGATCAAGAAAAACCACATGCGCCTCTATGCCCAGTTCACGGCTTCGCTCCTGCAGGCTCGCGCGGTAGGCCTCGCCCTTGTCCCTGACCAGATTGGGATGAGTGGCGCCCAGCACGACATAGAGCGCGGAGGGGCTGCTCTCCAGAATACGTGGCATGGCGTCAATCATCACCTCGATGCCCTTGTTGGGCGACAACAGCCCGAAGGTCAGGATGACGGGCTTGCCTTCGAAACCCAGTTCCGCCTTGGCAGCATCCGGCTCGCAGAATGTCGACTGCGGTATGCCATGGGGAATGACCTCGATCTTCTCGGCCGCGACACCGTAGACATTCAGCAGAAGTTCGCGACCCTTCTCGGCCATCACAATGACCTTGGAAGACAATTCGATGATGCGGTTCATCACATTCCGTTGCGTGTCCTTGGGCCGGGACAGAACGGTGTGGAAGGTCGTCACGACAGGCATGCGCAAGTGCTCAAGCAAGCCAATGATGTGTTCTCCGGCCTCTCCGCCGAAAATGCCGAATTCGTGCTGCAAGGAGACCACATCAAACTGCTGCTGATTCAGAAAAGCCGCAGCCTGCGTGTACGCATCGGGTGAGGCATCGTTGATGGTGAACAACACCGATTGAGGATAGTCATAGGCATAGGAGCCATCATTCATCGCAACAATGCCTGTCGCCAGGTTTGCGCGCGAGGCTTCAACAGCCAGTTGCAGGTCGGTGGTGAATGTTGCGATGCCGCATCGGCGTGGCAGTGAATTTCCTATGAAGGCGACGCGCCGGAGATGGCTCATTTCGCGCAGGCGAAAAAGGGGGGTGCCGCGAATGTAAACATGAGACAATTCACTCCAAACTCGATGGCCTTGCCGTCAGGACATAGCAGACAAGCAACCTGCGTTTCTAACGGTCGCAAGATTCGAACGCGCTGTGCGCCATGTGGTTCCGGTCAATCGCTGGTGGCGCGCTGGGGGCGGACGATTTTGCCCGTCTCCACCGCGGTGGCCATGATTTTGATGAACTGCACGTCGCTGCCAGCCCGCCCCCGGCTGAGGCTGGTTCTGTGCCTGTGCCTGTGCCTGGGACGCAGAGCAGCCAACCTGAATGGCAGGGCATCTGCCAGGCTTGCTCAGGCCGGCACGGCTGGTTCCCAGGTGAGATGGCCCGCGTACCGCCAGGCAATCTGTCCGTTGTCATCCAGTGCCAGCAGATGCATCCAATGCTGATCGAACAAGGTCCGGACTCCGGGATGACGTGCCAAGATATCTGTCATCGCCGCGCACGGAGCCTCGATGGCAACCGTCAATCGGACCGGGTCGTGGATGAGCTTTTCACCGTCATGGACAGATTGCCATGGCAGCCCGACCCGCAGTGGCCCGCCATTCCCTTCAAGCACACCCATGCCACCAACCACATTGTGAAGCAGCTTGTTGCCCGCACCAAAAACATCAGGCGCCACTGTCGAGCCGTAATATTGCAGGCTGATCCAGCTCGCAACCACCACCGGCGCTGTGAGAATGAGCTCGAGAATTCCAAAATCCTTGTCTTCTGCCCATTCATAGCTGTGCAGGAAAGCCCGCCCCGCGAGGTCACGTCCCGCGGTGCGCCGGCGCGGCGCGGCAATGAAGGCCTTGCATCCGGCCAGGCCCCATTCGGCACGAATTTCCGCCCAATCCCGCGACCGGACGGCGATATCCGACTCATCCTTTGCACGGGGCAGGCGCAAGGCTCGCTCGGTGCGCGCCAGCCGCGCCGCTTGCGCCAGCCAGTCGCGCAGTTGCGCCATGTCGTTGGTGTGGGCAGGGCTCGCCACATCTTGATCGAAGAGCGTTACCGTGTCCGTGGTTGTGTCGTGCAAACCGGCGACGAAGAACGTGTCAGGGGGAAGAGCAAGACCCGCATCCGCCAAACCCTCCCGCACGGCTGGATCATTGAGCAAACCGGCGAGCACGCGCGCACTGACCTCGCCTGTCTGGCCACCGCATGCCCCGCAATGCAGGGCGCTGGCATGCGGGTTGTTGACGACATGGGCGCCGTGGCCTGAAAGCAGCACGATGCGGGCGAAATCCGAAGTCATCGACATGGCGCGCAGTACGGCAAGCGCTGTTGCCACGCGCTGCTCGTGACCAATGGCGGGGTCCAGGCGAGGCGCGGGGTCAGGCGCGGGAGATGGTCTTGCGATGCGCAGACTGTCCTGCAGAAGCTTTCCTGCGTAGACGGGCCCCGCCGCTTCCACGAAGGCGAAGGATGAGACAGCCGCGATCCGGAACCGCTTCCAGGCCCGCTTGGCGCGCGCCAGCACCTGAACCTGCGCTTCTTTCGCCTCAAGCTCTGGTGTGACCGCCACGCAGGTCCCGATACCCGGTGACAGGAGGACCGGCAGATGCGCCTCGCTGACAGATGATCCAAATCGGCGATGTGACAACGGCAGCCCAAAGAATCCGGCAAATCCGATGGTCTCTATGCCCGCATCCACACTTTCGAGCGCGCGGCGGAACACTTCCGACCGCACGTCGATACAGAAGGCGGCCTGCAGGGATGATCGATTGCGGGGTGCGGCCATCGTCGTGGGTGCGGCCAGCAGCGCTGCAAGACCGCGCTGCTCGGCCCGCTCCGCCGCTTCCTGAAGGATTGCGTCGACCACGTGATCCTCAGCAGGGCTCACGGGCACGGCATGGGCCTGACAGGCATCATCCCAAAGCGGGCGCAGGGCCGCATAACGGGCAAGCAGAGCATCCTCGTAGACGAGGCGGATCGCGAGCAGATCGAACAATGTGTCGTCCGTTCCGCCGGACATTTCCGCCTGCCACAGCCGCCAGCGCGCGGCCTGCGCCCAGCCGCCCATCGACATCAGCATGGCGTGAAAGCAGGTCGGCAAGGCCGCGTCACTCAGGCCCAGACGGCGCACCACGATTTCCAGAGCCTCTTCGGCACGCTCGGGCAGGGCCTGAACACGGGCTGCGAAACCCTGCAGGCCTGCGATCTCCGGCGTGAGGTCATGCGTGGCAAAACGGCGCCATGAGGGGTAGGCAGAGCCTGAGGGGTAGGCAGAGGAAGAGGTGACCACACCCGTGGCAGGACCCGTGCCGGGCGGACGCGCAGCCGCCCATAATGCCTGCCCCGCGTCGAATTCGGCACCGGCCCAAACGCCGATGCGATCGGTGATGATACCCGGCCAGTCGAGTCCCGAATGCCGCGCGGCCAGATGTGCGACCGTAGGCAGTGCCAGGGGCACACGATGGGCCGCTTTGGCCATCGCCTTGAGCGCCGTGACGCTTTCGAGGCGATCCTTGGCGGGCGCCGCCGCGAGAGCCGCCGCAAGATCGGCATCCGTGATGGCACCCCTATCGATCTTGGCCTCGAACCAGCTGCGCGGCATGCACACGCGCACGCCAGCGACACGTTCCAGCAGCGCCGCAGTTTCAGGCAGGCCAAGCCCCGCCTGACCCAGGAATGGGTTGACTGCGACGGTGGAGGCCAGCGGCCAGGCAGGCGGGATCATGGTTCCGGCGGCTTTGGCGGCGGCCTGAATGGAGGCAAGTGTGGGCTGTGCCCTGGTTGTGATCATGGCGAGATGCTCCCGGAAAAGACGTGGAATTGTGTGGATTCAGGATGACTTCGCCGCGCGCCATCCGCCGGTGAGCCGGTCCAGAAGCGCGTTGGCGTAAAATCCGTTCGTGAGGTGCACGCGCAGTCCGGCCGCCGCAGGGTGGTAGGCCCAGAGCGGAAACATGGCTTGCGCCATGGCCGCAAGGCCAAAGCTGACCACGGCCAGCGTCATCAAGGTCCATTCAAGGGCACCCGGTGGCGGTGTCGCAGGCAGCGTTGTTGACAACAGCACCTCGGCCAAACCCTGCAGCGTGAAGTAGCCAACCGCTGTCATGGTGGCAGAAGCGGCGGTGTAAAGCGTCAGCTTTGCCGGGGCGCTGTCCGCAAGGCCCTGCGCAATCAGATAGGCCACGCCGAAGATCAGGATGGCCCCCATTGCAATCGACTGCGGCGATTTGGGTGGAAAGCCGAAGGCGAACCCCATGCCCAGCCCAATGAGCAGATAGATCACGATTCCCAAGCCGAAGGCCTTGGCAACAGCCATGCCGTTGGGCACCGCGACCGGACCCGCACGCGGGATGGACGCCACTTGCTCGACCGCACCGCCCGACGCGAGGAAGGCATGGGCTTTGTAAAGCGAATGGGCGACGATATGGAGCAGCGCGAGGGGAAAGAGCGCCAACCCGCATTGCAGAATCATGAAACCCATCTGTCCGATTGTCGACCAGGCGAGCGATGTTTTGATCGCCGGTTGCGTCAGCATCACGAGCCCAGCGAACAACGCCGTGAACCCACCCACAATCGCCAGCAAGGCCAGGACACCGGGCGTGAGCAACAGGAGGTCCGCGAACCGGATCAGCAGAAAGCCGCCCGCATTGATGACGCCCGCGTGCAGCAAGGCCGAGACGGGAGTTGGCGTTTCCATGACCTCGGTCAACCAGCCGTGGGTCGGAAACTGGGCAGATTTCAGCAAAGCCGCAACGGCGATCAGGGCAGCGGCGGCGATGTTGAGGAAAGGCCCCGCCCCTCCGCCTTGGCGGGCGATCGCGAGGATCGAACCGATGTCACCCGTGCCGTAGCCAACCCAGAGCAGCACGCACGCCATCAGAAGCGCCATATCCGCGACACGTGCGAAGAGGAATTTTTTGCGTGCGGCCCGCTGCGCAGGTGCCCGCTCGGGATAGAACAGCAGCAGCTTGTGCAGGCACAGGCTCGTCGCGACCCATGCCACCATGAGCAGCGCCAGATTGCCTGCGGAAACCAGGACGAGCACAGCGGCCAGTGTCGCGCAGATCCAGCCCATGAACGGCCCCTGGCGGGGCTCGCCGTCCAGATAGATCGCGGAATATCGCAGAACCACCCAGCCGATAAAGCCAACAAGCATCTGCATCGTCACACTGAGGGCATCAAGCCGCCATGAAAACCCAAGGCCAGCCCAACCCAGCAACGGAGTTGTCGCAGGACCATGGATTACGAGGAGCACGATCCCAGCCACGGCCATCGCGGTTGCCGCAAGAGCGGCCCACCCCACGCCGACCATTCTGCGGGCGGGCCGCATCATTGGACCGGTGTGGGCATGGACCGCGGCCGCCAGCAGAAGAAGGGCGGGAGCAGTGGCGATGAAGGCATGTAACACGATGATTTCTCCTGGCCGGCGCAGCGGTGCTGACGGCAGGTATCATTCGTGAATGAATGATAAAAATACATTGTTCCATCAGGATCATTCTGATTTAACGAACGAATGCCAACACTGAACTACAATCATCTGCGCTACTTCTGGGCCGTCGCGCATGATGGCAACCTCACACGCGCCGCCGAGCGCATGAATCTCTCCCAATCCGCCTTGTCTGTGCAGGTGCGCAAGCTGGAGGATCAGCTGGGCCACGCGCTTTTCGAACGCCGCAATCGCCAATTGCACCTCACGGAGGCGGGTCGCATTGCGCTGGACCATGCCGATGCGATCTTCTCGTCAGGCGATGATCTGCTTGGAACCCTGAGCGAACGCGGCCGCGCGCGCGTGGCGCTGCGGATCGGGGCGCTGGCCACGCTCTCGCGCAACTTTCAGCTCGGCTTCATTCGCCCCGTCCTGGGCCGGACGGATGTGGAGGTCATTCTGCGCTCGGGTGGCAGCAATGAGCTCTATCAAGCGCTCAAAACGCACCAGCTCGATGTCGTATTGACCAACCAGCCACCCCTGCGCGACGCACTGACACCTTTCACGGCCCGCCGTCTGTCGGAGCAACCCGTCAGTTTGGTGTGCCGGCCCAGCATGATGCGCGAACACAGCAGCATTGCCGAACTGATGGCTCGCGCGCCGATTGTCCTTCCAGCGCATCCCAGCGAGATGCGGCAGAACATTGATGCATTCTGCAATCGCCTGGGCCTGCGGCCGCAAATTGCCGCGGAAGTGGACGATATGGCGATGATGCGGCTTCTCGTGCGCGAAGGCGTGGGCATGGGCGCCTTGCCACCCATCGTCGTGCGCGATGAACTGGCCTCGGGTCTGTTGATCGACGCCGGTGCTTTGCCAGGCATCTCGGAGGTTTTCTACGCCATCACGGCGAACCGGCGGTTTCCCAACCCGTTTCTGCCGCTGCTGATGGGAGACACCAAAGTTGCCGAACATGACGGCGCCGGGCAAGCATCTCAGGTCAGATCAGGCCAGCCCAAAGCAGACAGCGCCGCCTCGAAAGGCAGCGCTGCAAGCTGAACAGTCTGGATAGAAGCAGATTACTTCTTGAACGCGTTACCCGTGTCCATACGATTCTGCGTGTTCATGAGATTGGTCCCGGTCGCTCCGCCCGACGTGTTCGTGGTCGAGTTGATGATCGCGCGCTTGTCGCTTTCAGACAGGGGGGCCACACCGTTTTGCCCCGCACTCACGGCGAGGCGAGGTCCGGAAAAGGCAGCATTGTTATTCACGGCCATGGTGACCAAACTCCAAGTTGAAACAATCCACACTCCTACATATGTGACTCAGCACAGAAAGTCAACATCCCGGACACGGCATCTTGTTCCTCGCACAAAGACTTTTACGCCGAGGAACAAAACCTCGAATACCAGATATTAGCACATAAAATTACACTATCAGGTGTAAATTAGCACCAAAACACCGCGTGCGCGCATATTCGATATGTTGGCAATGCGGTGGGGAATGTCTGCGGGATAGCGGGCAATCTCGCCCTGATTGAGAACCTGCGTATCAAGCCCGCTCGTCACCTCCAAGGAACCTTCGACGGTTGAAAGGTGCTCGAAGGCGCCACGGGCATGAGCCGGACTGTCCAGAACCCCGCCGGGCTCCAGGGTGATGTCATACCATTCAAGTTGGCCCGCCATCTGCGGCGGGTTCAGTATGCTCAACTTGCACAGACCATCCTCGCTCCGGGTCTGCGGCACGCCGATGTGCCGCGTCAGGGCAATGATCGACTTGTAATCGAAACTCTGTTCCGAGCTCGTCAGATCCGCAATTTCGATGCCGAGTGCGCGTGTGATGCTCCACAGAACTGCGAAAGTGGGATTGGCCTGTCCGCGCTCGATCTGTGACAGCATCGATTTGGAAACGCCCGAGGCCCGCGCAAGCTGGTCCAGTGTCAGGTTTCGAGAGCTTCTTGTCTGACGAACTGCAGGTCCGATCTCCGGTGCGTCCAAGCCTTCTGCCATTTTAGATCCCTGTCATGTCCGTTTGAGCAACCTCACGCTTGTCAGAGGCCGTTGCTGCCCGTGGACCAACACCCCTGAGTTGCAACTGGTGCAATCGGATTCAGGGTTAATGGTTTTTGATATCTCAGACAAGAGTCAGATTATTGCAGGCGCGCGCTGTTGCCCGTCACCATGGCCCGGCTCACGATCAGGCGCATGATCTCGTTCGTGCCTTCCAGAATTTGGTGGACTCGCAGGTCGCGCACCAGCTTCTCGATGCCATAATCCTGCAGATAACCGTATCCCCCGTGAATTTGCAGCGCCTCGTTGGCCACCTTGAAGCCCGTATCGGTCGCCACGCGCTTGGCCATGGCGCAGCGCGTTGTCGTCTGGGGATCGCTGCGATCATAGGCGGCTGCGGAGGCGTAAAGCATGATGCGGGCTGTCTCCAGTTCGGTCGCCATGTCCGCCAACTTGAATTGCACCGATTGCATCTCGTTCAGCGCCTTGCCAAAAGCCTTGCGTTCGCCGGCATATATCATGGCCTTGTCAAGCGCGGCCTGTGCGCCCCCCAGAGAACAGGCGCCTATATTGAGCCGCCCACCATCCAACCCCGACATGGCAATGGTGAAGCCCTCGCCTTCCGCACCCAGCAGGCTGGACGCGGGAACACGAACGCCGTCCATAATCACCGCGCGCGTGGGCTGTGCATTCCAGCCCATCTTCTTCTCGTTCGCGCCAAAACTCAGGCCGGGTGTGCTCCTGGGCACCAGAAAAGCTGAAATGCCCTTGGGGCCAGCACCGCCCGTGCGTGCCATGACCAGATAGAGATCTGCACTGCCGGCTGCCGAGATGAACTGCTTCTGCCCTGTCAGGACGTAATCACCACCGTCCAGTTCCGCGCGGGTCTTGAGCGCTGCTGCATCGGATCCCGATCCGGGCTCGGTCAGGCAATAGGCGCCCAGATGCTCCATGGAGAGCAATGCGGGAAGAAACTGCGTGCGTTGGGCCTCGTTGCCAAAGCGGTCCACCATCCACGCCACCATGTTGTGGATGGAAATATATGCGGCAATCGTGGGGCAACCCTCCGAGAGGGCCTCGAAGATCACGGCTGAATCAAGACGGCCAAGTCCGGTGCCGCCACTCGCCTCGCGGACGTAAATGCCGGCCATGCCCAAGGCGGCTGTCTCTCGGATCACATCGACAGGAAAATGCCGCTTCTCGTCCCACTCCAAAGCATGGGGCGCCAGACGGTCCATGGCGAACTGCCGTGCCATCTCGCGGATGGAAGATTGATCATATGTCAATGCAAAAGTCATGAAGGGTTTATCCGGCTGATCACCAGATCATAGGCCAAAATCCATGTTTTGGAAGCGCGACCCTTCAGCGCTTTTTCAGATGCGGCGATTCTTGAGGCGCTTGGCATTGCTTTTCACGCGCTTGGCCATGGGCCGCATCATGGCACTGCCCATGGAGTGGGCTGCTTCGCCAAGCGTACTCCAACCCGGCGGCCAGAACAGGGATGGCATGACCATACTGCTCTGCGAGGCGGCCAGACCCATCGCCCACCAGCTTTCCTGCATCGCCGCGATCTTTTCAGTGACCATGCGCGATGTCTCGGGGCGGTCAAATGGGCTGCGCAATGTCTCTGCCACCAGGACGGGCACACGCGCGCTGACGACCAGCGGGATGAGCATCAAGGTTGCGACATCTTCATTCAACCGCGACATGGATGACCTTGCTCGATTTCGACCAAGCCGATGTGACCGTATCGCAGGCCCAAGGCAACCCCACGATCACGCAGGTCACAGGTTCGTCTCGCCTCACTTGTGCGACCGGTGCAGTTGCGATATGGGACGCGCCTTCAGACAAACATTGGTCAGGCGCGGCAGATCGCGCCAAGAGGTTCGACTGCCATGAGAGAGAACATCCATCCCGATTATCATTTCATCACGGTCGTGATGACGAATGGCACCGAGTACCAGACGCGCTCGACCTACGGCAAACCCGGCGACCGCCTGAATCTCGACATCGATCCCAGCACCCACCCGGCCTGGACCGGTGGCTCTGCGCAGCTGATGGACCGCGGCGGCCGCCTGTCGCGCTTCAAGAACCGCTTTGCCGGTCTGGGCGCTGCCACCAAGGAATAATACGAGGTCCCAGCAGTTTGCTTTCTTCCATAAAAAGGCCCGGTTCAACCGGGCCTTTTTGCGTCGGACAGCCAATGCGATCAGGCGCGACCGCGGTTCAAGGCAGCCTGAAGCATCAAAAGCTGCTGTGCGACCGGGTTGTCTTGCGGCTTGTCTTCCATCTCGTGTTCACCCGCGCGCAGCAGGCGATCAAGCTTCACGATCCGGTCCTGCAAGCGCACGGATTGCTGGATCAGTTCGTTCAACGCTTCTGGCAACAGCACGAGCACATCTGCGGCTGTCGGCGTTTCGGATGGGTCGAGCTTGACCTTGCGGTGCTCGCGATCGGCCTCAAGTCGCGAAAGCTCACCCTCATTCACGGCGCGCTGCAACAGCAGCCATGAGGTGATCTGCATCAGGCGCGTTGTGAGCCGCATGCTCTCGGAGGCATAGGCCAGCGCCGCCATGCGCGGCAGTTCGCGTGATTGCGTGCGCCCGCTGCCATCAAGATAGGCCGCCGTCTGCTCGACCAGGCCCATTCCTTCAGAAAACAGGGCGCGGAACCCTTCTGACCCCACCAGCCGCTCCGCGAAAGAGATCGCGAAAGGGGCTGCGCCCACGCCATCATGCACCTGTCCACCCATCACTCAACGCCTTTTGGTTAACGCCACATCGGAAGAAGTTGACAAGACCTTAACAGAGGTTTGCACGGCATGCCTGCTTCATGCTTGTTTAACCTTAATTGCATCTGCGATCCGGACACGCTCACGTGCTTTCGCTGGACAGCGCGACGAAAGAAGCCCTTGATCAAAGCGCAATTGGTTACATATGCAACTGAACAGGCAGAGTGCGGGGACCAACCTGCACCGATTGCCACCAACAGGGAGTGCGGCCTCGGCTGCAGATGCGTTTGGCGGACCATTCCAGCCGAAGTCTCGACACATTCCCCAAATTGCTGGCGGAGCATGCCCGCGTGCGCCCCAACCGCATGGCCATGCGCTTCAAGTTGTTTGGTGTCTGGCAGAGCTGGACCTGGGGCGAGGTCAATGCCGATGCGCGCGCCCTCGCGCAGGGCCTCAAGGATATTGGCCTTTCGCGCGGCGACAAGATCGCCATCTTGGGCAACAACCGACCACATCTCTACTATGCGATCATGGCCGTGCAGATGCTGGGAGCCGTGCCCGTGCCGGTGTATTCCGACGCCATTGCCGATGAGCTGGCCTATGTGCTGGACCATGCCGAAGTGCGCTTTGCCGCCGTGCAGGATCAGGAACAGGTGGACAAGCTGCTTTCGGTTAGCGAGCGGGTGCCAGGGCTCAAGCATATCCTGTTCGATGAAGAGCGCGGGCTGGAAGATTATGACCTGACGGCGCTGCACGGGTTGGGCGGCGTGATTGCTGCCGGGCGCACGAAGCTGGCCTCCGATCCCGCTGCTGCCGCTGCGCTTGATGCCGAAATCGCGGCAGGCAGGGGCCAAGATGTCTCCATCATGCTCTACACCTCCGGCACCACAGGGCGCTCCAAGGGCGTCATGCTATCGGCTGAGGGCTGTATCAACGCGGCGCGCGACACCGTCACTTTCGACAAGCTGACTGAAGATGACACCGTGCTCGCCTATCTGCCGCTGGCCTGGGTGGGTGACCACTATCTCAACTATGCGCAGGCGCTGGTGGCGGGCTTCTGCATCGCCTGCCCCGAAAGCAGCGACACAGTGGAGATCTGCCTGCGCGAGATCGGCCCCACCTTCTATTTTGCGCCGCCCCGCGTGTTCGAGAGCCTGTTGACCCGCGTGACCATCCGCATGGAAGATGCAAGCTGGCTGAAACGCCGCATGTTCCAGTATTACATCGGAGTCGCCAAGCAATGGGGCGAGAAAATCCTCAATGGTGAGAGCGTGCCTCTGCTGGCACGTGCATCATATGGGCTTGGCAACATGCTGGTGTATGCGCCCCTGAAAAACGCGCTTGGCTTCTCGAACGTGCGCGTCGCCTACACCGCCGGCGAGGCGATCGGACCCGAGTTGTTTTCCTTCTACCGTTCGCTGGGGCTGAACCTCAAGCAGCTCTACGGCCAGACCGAGGCTTTCTTGTATGTCACGGCACAGCCTGACGGGCAGATCCGATCCGACACCGTTGGCCCGCCCACGCCCAACGTGGATGTGAGGATCGATGCGACCGGAGAGGTGCTGTATCGCTCGCCCGGCCAGTTTATCGGCTATTTCAAGGAGCCGGAAAAAACCGCCGAGACCATGACGGCAGATGGCTATGTGAAAACCGGCGATGCCGGGTTCTTCGACACCTCAGGCCATCTGCGCATCATCGACCGCGCCAAGGATGTGGGCAAGCTCAAGAACGGCGCGCTGTTTGCCCCCAAATACATCGAGAACAAACTGAAGTTCTATCCCAACATCAAGGAGGTCGTGGCCTTCGGGCAGGATCAGGAATGCGTGACCTGCTTCATCAACATCGACATCACGGCGGTGGGCAACTGGGCGGAGCGCCACAATGTCTCCTACGGCAGCTATCAGGAGCTGGCGAGCCTGCCCGCGGTCTATGACATCATCGCGGCCCATGTGGATGAAACCAACAAGTCGCTGGCTGGGGAAGCCATGATGGCGGGCGGTCAGATCAAGCGTTTTCTCATTCTGCATAAGGAGCTGGATGCCGATGACGGTGAGCTGACCCGCACGCAGAAGGTGCGCCGCAGCTTCATTTCCGAGCGCTATCTGCCGCTGGTGGATGCGCTTTACGCAGGCAAGACCGAGCAGAGCATCTCCACCGAAGTCACCTTCGAGGATGGCCGCAAGGGCGTGATCTCCGGCCTTGTAAAAATCCGTGATGCGAAAGTCTTTGCGCCAGTCAAGCTGGAACCGAAGCCCCTGGAGCATGCGGCATGAGCGAGCACGATGACATTCATTTATTCGAGCAATCGTCCTCACGCGAAAAGGTGATTGAGCACCTGTTTGTTGGGGAGCTGCTCCGAACACTTTGGTTCTCTGGAATGCATCATGTTGAAGTGCTGAGGTCCGAATTTGACGGCAGCGGCTACGATATCGTGATCGATTGCAATGGTATTCTACGCCATATCCAACTCAAATCGAGCTATTTTGGATCAAAGACCAGCAGCCAAAAGATCAATATTGAATTATCAAAAAAACCAAGCGGGTGTGTGATTTGGATATTTTTCGACAAAGATGATTTGCAATTGAAAGAATTTCGTTGGTTCGGAGGCCCTGCTGGACAACCACTGCCTGATTTAGGTGATAAATTTGCAAAACATACAAAAGGCAATGCAAAGGGGGAGAAACTGGTTCGCCAGAGAATTCGTCTCATTATTAAAACAAAATTTAACGTCGTCCGCACCATGGAAGAATTGGCGCAAAAGCTGTTTGGTCAAAGGCACGTTCTAAGACTCGTGGAGCATGCGGCATGAGCGAGGCACTGCTCTCGGTCGACAATATTTCCCTGCGTTTTGGCGGCGTCAAAGCGATTTCCGATGTCTCCTTCGACATCTGTAAGGGCGAAATTCGCGCCATCATCGGCCCCAACGGCGCGGGCAAGACCTCCATGCTCAATTGCATCAACGGATTTTACCACCCGCAGGAAGGCGCCATCACCTTCAAGGGCATTCGGCGCAAGAAGGTGCGTCCCCATGAGGCTGCATCCGGCGGCATTGCCCGCACCTTCCAGAACGTGGCGCTCTTCAAGGGCATGACCACGCTGGACAACATCATGGTGGGGCGCACACTCAAGATGAAATCGGGCTTCTTCTGGCAGCTTCTGCGCCACGGACCTGCCATGCGGGAAGAAATCACCCACCGCCGCAAGGTGGAGGAAATCATCGACTTTCTGGAGATCGAGGCGATACGCAAGATGCCCGTGGGCAAGCTGCCCTACGGCCTGCAAAAGCGCGTGGAACTGGGGCGCGCGTTGGCCATGGAGCCGGAATTGCTCCTGCTGGATGAGCCCATGGCTGGCATGAATCTCGAAGAAAAAGAGGATATGTGCCGCTTCATCATTGATGTGAACAAGCATTTTGGCACCACCATCGCGCTGATCGAGCATGACATGGGTGTGGTGATGGACCTCTCCGACCGCGTCGTTGTGCTCGAATATGGCCGCAAGATCGCCGATGGCACGCCCGATGTCGTCAAGGCCGACCAGAAGGTGATCGACGCCTATCTGGGCGTGGCGCATTGAGGGGATGGTCATGAGCACTGCTGAAGCCACACCCGCCTCCCCTGCGCTGCCCGGCTGGGTCATGCCGATGGCCAAGACCGTTGGCGTGTTGGCGCTTGTCGCCGCAGCCATCACGCTTCTGGTCCAGAGCGGGGCCATGCCGCGCGGCTCGCTTGCCTACAAGATTTTGGCTGGACCCTTTGTCGATATGCGGGACTTCCCCGATCTCTTGGTGCAGACGCTCTGGGAAGGCACCGTCGGCGGCATTCTCTATGCGCTGATTGCGCTGGGCTTCGTGCTGATCTTCAAGGCATCCGGCGTGTTCAACTTCGCCCAAGGCATCATGGTGGTGTTTTCGGCGCTGACGCTCGTGGGTTCCTATGAAATCATGACGCAACGTCTCGGCCTGCCGCCCGGCACGGTGGTCGCCTTGCTGGCGCTGGCGATAGCGCTCGCCGTGATGTTCCTACTGGCGGTGGTCGTCGAGCGCGTGGTGCTGCGTCCGCTGGTCAACCAGCACGAGATCATCATGCTCATGGCGACCGTGGGCCTCACGTACTTTCTGATCGGCTTTGGCGAATATGTCTTTGGTGGCAGCCCGAAGGTGATGATCACGGCGCAGCTGGGTCTGCCGACGGGTCAGTCTTCATTCAACATTCTGGGCGGGCGTGTGAACGTGCAACATCTTGATGTCGCCGCCGCCGTGATCGCCACCATCATGATCATCGCGCTCGCGGTCTTCTTTCAGAAAACCCGCATCGGCCGGGCCCTGCGCGCGGTGGCGGACAGCCACAAGGCGGCGCTCTCCGTGGGCATTTCGCTCAACCAGATCTGGGTCATCGTCTGGTTCACAGCGGGCGTGGTGGCGCTGGTGACGGGCATCATGTGGGGGGCGCGCTCGGATGTCTCCTTTGCGCTGGAAACCGTGGCGCTCAAGGCGCTCCCCGTGCTGATTCTGGGCGGATTCACTTCGGTTCCGGGCGCCATTGTCGGCGGGCTGATCATCGGCATCGGCGAGAAGCTTGGCGAGTTCTACTGGGGGCCGCTGCTGGGCGGCGGCATCGAGACCTGGCTCGCCTACATCATCACGCTCGGCTTCCTGCTGTTTCGGCCGCAGGGTCTGTTCGGCGAAAAGATCATCGAGAGGATTTGAGCACAGTGTTCTACCGCGAGACGGGCCAGTTCAAGACCACCTATGAAGCTGACATGGCGATCTTTCCAATCCGCCAGGACCGGATCGGGCTTGCGCTCATTCTGGTGTTCGCCTTTGGCGTGCTGCCATTCATCGCCAGTGACTTCGTGCTCAACACCATCCTGCTGCCATTTCTGACGCTGTCGGTGGCCGTCATCGGCCTCAACATCCTCACGGGCTACACCGGGTTGATCTCGCTGGGCTCGGCGGGCTTCATGGGCGTGGGTGCCTATGCCTGCTACAAGCTGACGACGATCTTTCCGGATGTGAACATCCTGATCTGGATTTTAGTCTCGGGCTTTTTCTCCGCCATCATTGGCGTGGTGTTCGGGCTGCCGTCCTTGCGCATCAAGGGGCTGTATCTGGCGGTGGCGACACTGGCGGCGCAGTTCTTTCTGCAGTGGTGCTTCGGGCGCATTCCGTGGTTGTTCAACTACAACGCTTCGGGTGCGATCGAGGTGCCACTGCGCACCCTGTTCGGGGTGCCGATCACGGGGCCGACGGCGCAACTCGAGGTGAAATACCTCATCTGTCTGGGCTTCGTGGTGCTGATGACGGTGCTGGCCACGCACCTTGTGCATGGGCGCATTGGCCGCTCCTGGATGGCGGTGCGCGACATGGACATCGCGGCAGAACTGATGGGCATCAAACTGCTCAACGCCAAGCTGCTCGCCTTCGCGGTGTCGTCATTTTATTGCGGCGTGTCCGGCGCGCTCTTCGTGTTTCTTTATCTGGGCGGTGCGGAGGCCGGCACGGAGTTCGCCATTCGCCTGTCGTTTCTCATGCTGTTCGCGGTCATCATCGGCGGCGCGGGATCGATGATCGGCTCGTTCCTGGGCACGGGTTTCATCGTGGCGCTGCCGACGATCCTGAAGTTCGGCCTGCCGGCCATCGGCATTGCCATCACCGGCGCAACGGCGGAAAAGATTGTCTACATGATCATCGGCGCGCTCACGATCTATCTTCTGATCGTCGAGCCCCACGGCCTGGCAAGGCTATGGCAGATCATGAAGCAGAAACTGCGGACCTGGCCCTTTCCTTACTAGGATCGATGCCAGGCCCAGCGAAGAGCATGCGGGCGCAAATGTCGCTTGCATGAAAGAACGGGTCCGGGGAGGATCAGGCAATGGCAAAGGACAAGGGAGGACTATGGTCATGATGAAGAAGTTTCAACTGGGCTTGGCAGCTGCGGGTGTCTCACTGGCGGCCCTCACGGCCCCTGCACTGGCGCAGGAGTCCATCAACTTCGTGCACAACACCTACCGCACCGGTGGCTTTTCAGGCTCCGGCATTCCAGTGGCCGACGGCGTGCGCGATTATTTCGCCATGCTGAACGCGCGGGACGGCGGCATCGGCGGCGTGAAGATCAACTTCGAGGAGTGCGAGACCGCCTATGACACCCGGCGCTCTGTGGAGTGCTATGAGCAGGCCAAATCCAAGAACACGGTGCTTTATGTGCCATGGTCCACGGGTGCGACTCTCGCCGCCATCCCGCGCTCGCATATCGACAAGATTCCGATCCTTTCCATGGGCTACGGACTCTCGGCTTCCGCCGTGGGCGATGTGTTTCCATGGGTGTTCAACCTGCCCGTCACGTACTGGGACGGCGCGAACGCCTTCATTCAGCATGTGGCGCAGCAGGAGGGCGGCTTCGACAAGCTGAAAGGCAAGACCATCGGTCTGCTGCATCTCGATGCGCCCTTTGGCAAGGAGCCGATACCGGTGCTGGAAGCCATGGCCAAGCAGCACGGGTTCACGCTCAAGCTCTATCCCGTGCCGCCAGCTGAAATGCAGAACCAATCCTCCATGTGGCTGGGCATCCGCCGTGACCGCACCGATTGGGTTTACCTGCAGGGCTGGGGCGCGATGAACCCCACCGCCGTGCGCGAGGCAGGCCGCGCAGGCTTCCCCGTCAACCGGCTCGTGGGCGTGTGGTGGGCCGGGTCCGATGATGACCCCCGCCCGTCGGGCGATGCCGCCAAGGGTTACCGCGCGCTGAACTGGCATCAGACCGGCTCGAATTTCCCGGTGATCCAAGAAATCGTGAAGCACGTCGTCGACAAGGGTCAGTCGCTCGCCACCAAGGAAAAGGTGGGCGAAAATCTGTACAATCGCGGCGTGTATCAGGCGATCCTGATCGCGGAGGCCATTCGCAATGCGCAGTCCATCACGGGCAAGAAAGCCGTGACAGGAGAAGACGTGCGGCGCGGCTTCGAGGCGCTCAACATGACGGCCGAGCGCTGGACGGCCTTGGGCGCACCCGGCTTTGCCTCGCCGTTCCAGATCACCTGCAAAGATCACAACAGCCAGAGCGCGGTTTATGTGATGGAGTGGGACGGCAAGGCTTGGAAGCGGCTCTCTGCTGATATCCAGCCGCAGAAGAACGAAGTGCGCCCGCTGCTTGAGGAAGCCGCGAAAGCCTACGCGGCATCGAACGCCGGTTGGCCTGCGCGAGCGGAAGCCTGCCAGAGCCCGTCGTAAACAGGCAACAGGCAGTCGGGAATGGGCAGTCGCATCACTGCTCATCCCGACTGCCGACAGCCCACTGCCGAGGTCACCATGTCTGCAGCGCTTGCCCCAGAACCCGCCCGTCCCATTCTGGCGATCAACAACATCGAGGTGATCTATGATCACGTCATCCTCGTGCTCAAGGGCGTGTCCCTCATGGTGCCGCGTGGCGGCATCGTGGCCATCCTGGGGGCCAATGGCGCGGGCAAGACCACCACGCTGAAAGCCATTTCCAACCTGCTGCGTGCTGAGCGCGGCGAAGTCACCAAGGGCTCCATCGAATTCGAGGGCGAGCGGGTGGACCGCATGTCCCCCAACGAGCTGGTCAAGCGCGGCTGCATTCAGGTGATGGAGGGGCGCCATTGTTTTGGCCACCTCACCATCGAGGAAAACCTGCTCACGGGGGCCTTCACCCGCCGGGATGGCTCCGCCGCCATCAAGCGCGACATGGAGATGGTCTACAATTATTTCCCGCGTCTGCGGCAGCGCAAGGGCTCCATGGCGGGCTATACCTCGGGCGGTGAGCAGCAGATGTGCGCCATCGGCCGCGCTTTGATGAGCCGCCCCAAGATGATTCTGCTGGATGAGCCCTCCATGGGTCTGGCCCCTCAGATCGTCGAGGAAATCTTCGAGATCGTCAAAGATCTGAACACCAGGGAAAATGTCTCATTTCTCATCGCCGAGCAGAACACCAACATGGCGCTGCGCTATGCGACCTATGGGTACATCATGGAGACGGGCCGCATCGTCATGGACGGCGAGGCCAAGGCCCTGCGCGAAAACGAGGATGTGAAAGAGTTCTATCTCGGTGTGGCCGAAGGGGCGCAGAAGAGCTTCAAGGACGTGAAGCATTACAAACGGCGCAAACGCTGGTTATAATACGCCATGCTCACTGCCCACACGCCCCCTGCCCTGCATCCGCCCTTCGCCAGATATAGCCACGCCGTTGAAGTCCCGGCGGGACACCGAGTCCTGTTTGTATCCGGCCAGCTCGGCATTGCACCGGACAAGCAGATTCCGGAGGATGCTGCAGGGCAAGCCACATTGTGCTTTGCGTCCATCGCCGAGATTCTGAAAAGCGCGGGCATGGGCTTGGGCAACATCGTGCGGATCAATGCCTTCGTCACGGACCGCAGCTACCTCAAGGATTACATGGCCGTGCGCGACCGCTTCGTGAGTGATCCGCCGCCAGCCTCGACCCTGATGATCGTCTCGGGCTTTGCGGCCGAGATCTACAAGGTCGAGATCGAAGTCATTGCCGCTGCACCTTGAGGACAAGCACTATGCGCAAGCTGCACTGGGCCGAGCTGACGTGGCAGGATTTTGCCAACCGCGACATGGCGCGGACCATCGCTATCATGCCCATTGCTGCCATTGAGCAGCATGGCCCGCATCTGCCCGTGGGCGTCGACACGATGATCGCGGAAGGACATCTGGCGGATGTGAAAGCGCTGTTGCCCGAAGAGGTCGACGCGCTGTTCCTGCCTGTGCAGGCCATCGGCAAATCCAATGAACATCTCGCCTTTCCCGGCACGCTGACGCTCTCGGCCGAAACAGCCATCCGCGCCTGGACCGAGATTGGCGAAAGCGTGGCGCGCGCAGGCTGCCGCCGCATGGTCATCGTCAACGCGCACGGCGGCAACATGTCTGTCATGGACATCGTGGCGCGGGAGCTGCGCGTGCGGGCCAGCATGCTGGCTGTGAGCTGCGCCTGGGTGCGGCTGGGCCAGCCTGAGGGCCTCACGTCACCACGCGAACAGAGCTACGGCATTCACGGCGGCGATTATGAGACCTCTCTTATGCTTGCCTTCCGCCCCGAACTGGTACGGCTTGAGAAGGTGCGCGATTTTCCCTCGCGGGCCGAAGATTACGCCGCGCGCTATGCCAGGCTACGCGTCACGCAACCCATCGGCTTTGGCTGGATGAGCCAGGACATCAACCCGGACGGGGTGGTGGGAGAGGCGCATCTGGCCACCGCCGAGAAGGGCCGCGTCATTGCTGACCATGTGGCACATGAGTTCATCAGCCTGCTGCGTGATGTGGCCGCCTTCGACCTTGCACGTCTCGAAGCTGGGCCACGCGGTTGATCAGGTCTCCGCAAGATGCTTGCGCAAGGCATCCAGTGACACGAAGCGTTCCACCCCCTCATCGGTGATCGCCTCCACCATGCCATCTGCATACATCGTGTATGTGCGACCGCCCGCCTTGTAGCTGCCCAGAACAGCAGGCTTGAAACCAGGCGATTCTGCCATACCCTCAGCGGATTGAAGCCGCTTTTCGCCCCCATCGGACGTCAGGTTGCCGGTAGCAGGCCCAGGCTGAGGCGCGTCCTCTAAGTCAGGCATCTTTTCAATTTCATGCAGCGCAGGCTGGCCAGTGGCCGCGGGGACGGAAAGCGTGGTGACGCCAACCTCACCTGTCTCAGAAACGGCAACTGCATCATCCTCGCTGGATGGTGGCTCCTGTTCGTCAATCCGGGCAGGGCCATTAACCCGGGCAGGCTCGTCAACCCAGGCAGGCTCGTCAACCCAGGCAGGCTCATCGCGACCGCCAGTGGGCACAGGATCCGAGGCCTCATCTTTGATGTCTGCCATCGCTTGAGACGGACTTGGCGACTCATCCGCAATCTCGGGCTCCGCGACCGGATCGCGATTCAACAACCGAGAGAGATCATCCACGATTTCCGGCTCAGGCTGGGGGGCCAGCACATCCTCGATTGCCAGCGCCCGCTGCAACTCCGCCTCAAATTCTGCAGGTGTGGCCATGGGCGGCAGCGAAGTGCTGTCATCAATCTGTGCAAAGGAGGCCATATCCGAGGCTACATCTGGCGGTGCAGGAGGCGCGGATTCGGCCATTTGCGCGGCGGCCTCTTGCACGATTTCACTGTCCTTGCCTTGCGGCAGGGCTCCTGGACGCAGCGCCAGCGCACCACCCACACCGGCGGCGGCGCCCAGAACCAGCCCAGCGCCCAGCGTGGCGGGTTTGGCTGACTCCAAATGGTCGGTCACGACATGAACCACAGGGCGATCCGGCGTTCGGTGGGTGACACTCCGTCCGTTGCGCTCACCGGAGACACGGAGCAACTGCCCCAACCGCAACAGAATGAAGCCAAGTGCCAGCGTGATGGCGCTGCCCGTGAGTGCGATCACACCGCTGATGGTCATCGCCATGCCGCGCTCGGTCATCATGATCTCGAAACCGAACAACAATGACGTCGCACCGCCCAAACCCAGCAGCACTCCCAGGCACATGATGAACCATGTCAAATCGGCGCACTCCAAGAATTACGCAGCCAAAAAACTATACGACCAAGAACTATGCAACCAAGAACTATGCAACCAAGAATCACGCAACGCCCAGATTGATGCGCACAGCCGATGTTAATTCAAGTACGAAACCACCCCTTCTGCGAGCTTTGGATATGGAAAACGTCACGATTGAAACGGGTCGCGGTGGTTGCGGCGCCTTCCGCAAGGGCTTAGCTATGACATGCGGGCCCATTGACGTTTGCGCCCGCCCTGTTTTGTGTCGGCCAGACGCCAGTTGAAAGGGTTACCCATGACCATGATGCTCCCCGAACTGCCTTACGCCCATGATGCGTTGCAGCCCTACATGTCGAAGGAAACGCTCGAATATCACCACGACAAACATCATCTGGCGTATGTCACCAACGGCAACAAGTTGCTTGAGGGCTCGGAATTCGCAGGCAAGAGCCTGGAGGACATCGTCAAGGGTTCGTTCGGCAAGAATGCCGGCCTCTTCAACAATGCAGGCCAGCATTACAATCACATGCATTTCTGGAACTGGATGAAGCCGAATGGTGGCGGCTCCATTCCGGGTCTTCTGGAAAAGGCTCTGGTCGATTCGTTTGGGTCGATCGAGAAGATGAAGGAGGATTTCATCCAGGCGGGCGTCACGCAATTTGGCTCGGGATGGCACTGGCTGGCCGTGCAGAACGGCAAGATCATTGTCATGAAGACTCCCAATGGCGAAAGTCCGCTCGTGCACGGCGCCATGCCCATTCTGGGCAATGACGTATGGGAGCACAGTTATTACATCGATTATCGCAACCGCCGACCCGATTACTGCAAGGCTTTCATCGAGAACCTCGTGAACTGGGAATATGTGGCCGAAATGCATGAAGCGGCAATGAAGTCGGCTTGAAGTGGTCTCAAGTCCAGAAAGGGCGCCTGTCTGGCGCCCTTATTTGCTCGGCCTTGAAAAAGAGACAATTGACCGGCGCGCCTCAATG
>JANMMT010000195.1:0-4132 GCA_031373545.1 Hyphomicrobiales bacterium | reverse complement strand
GATAAGCTTCTGCAAAACGCAGATGACACGTGTCATTATTTATGCGACATATGACGCGGGGCAAAAACGCTCTCGTTGAGGTGCCCTGATGGATCAGATGATTGCGGACAAAGCCGAGCCGCTGGATCGGATCAGCGACCTGCTGGGCGGCCCGGATTCCCTGGGCAAGCGGATGGATGGACCTTTTGCGGCCCATGAGGCGCTGGAGCGCGGTCTGCCGGGCAAGGCGCTGCACCATCTCTTCGACAGCCTGCGCATCATCGAGCCTTCCATTGTTCTGGATAAAGCCATCGGCGTCAGCCTGCGCACATTGCAGCGCTCGCGCCTTGAACCCAAGAAGGCGCTGAGCCCCGAGCAGAGCAGCCGCGCCTGGACCTTCGCCCACATCCTCACCGACGCAACCGATATCCTGGGTTCCCAGGAAGCCGCCGAGCGCTGGCTGGAGCAGCCCGCATTGGCATTGGGGCAGCGCGCTCCGCTGGCACTGCTGAGCACGGCGGCAGGTGTGTCGCTGGTGGAAGACCTGCTGGGGCAGATGCGCTACGGCGTTTATACATGACGCCACTGCCTGCGCCGCTGGGCGGCGGGCCGCTCACGCTCTGGCGTCTTGACGAAGCGCAGTTTGCACCGTCATGGGACAGCGGCGAAGGCGCATTTCGCTATGGCGGGCGCTGGAACAACCGGGGCCTGCGTGCGGTCTATGCGGCGTTCGACCCGGCGACAGCCGTGCTGGAACTGGCTGTCCACAAGGGATTCGCCGCGCTCGATACCGTTCCCCATGTGCTGACATCCTTCGTCATCCCCGAGGCATTTCGGGTGCATGTCGTTCAGCCCGCCGATGTGCCCAACCCGCATTGGCTGCATCCCGGCCCGCCGAGCGCCGGACAGCGTGCGTTTGGTGGTGCATTGTTGGCGCGGCATGATTTCGTTGCCATTCCCAGTGCCGTGTCCGCGCGCAGCTGGAACCTGATTTTTGATGCGGCGCGCGCGGCAACCCATTGTAGGGTGCTGGCTCAGGAGCGCTTCGCTCTTGATCCGCGTCTCCATCCTGCCTGAAAGGTTCCCATGGCCCACCGCCCGACCCGTCGCCTCATCACCACCGGCTCGCCGTTCGAGCAGAGCTACGGCTATTCCCGCGCGGTGGTGGACGGGGACCTCGTTTTCGTGTCGGGCACCACGGGCTATGATTACGCCACCCTGCAAATGCCGCACGATGTGGGGGCGCAGACGCGCAACATCTTCCACACCATCGAGGCCGCTCTGATCGAGGCCGGGTCATCGCTGGCGCAAATCGTGCGCTGCCAGACTTTCGTGATTGATCGCACCTACTGCGAGCCCGTGCTCAAGGTCTGTGGCGAGGTGCTGGGGGATATTCGCCCCGCCGCAGGCATTTATGTGGTCTCCAGCCTGCTCAAGCCGGAAATGAAGGTCGAGATCGAGGTGACGGCGCGGGTGGGTATATGAGCCCCCCCACCCCGACCCTCCCCGCCACAAGTGGGGGGGAGGGAGAATTATTGCCTTACCGCTTGCCGATGTAGCGCTCGATGGGTTCCACCACATCGATGATGCCAAATTGTTTCATGAAGTTGGCCACGCGCAGGTAACGCTCGGGGTCCACCGCCTTGGGCGCGGCCTGAAAGCGCGGCAGCGTGGCGGTCCAGGCCTTGCGGTTCAGCTCGTCGTCAAGCTTGGGATAGGCCTTGATGAAATCCGCCCATGTGCCTTTTGGATCATTGAACAGCATCATGGTGGCCTCCTCGATAGCGGCGAGAAAACGATCCACCTTGGGGTCGGCAAAGCGCTCCTGCTTCACGATCCAGATCAGTTCGTCGTAAGCGGGCACGCCGTGCTCTTCGGGAAAGAACATCTTGGGCTTCTTGCCCGCCAGTTCGATCTCGGTGCCCTCGAAGTTGCGGAACCCGCCGATGATCGCATCTACGCGGCCTGACACAAGGCCAGCCGTGAGCGCGAAGTTGACATTGACCAGCTTCACGTCCTCCTGCTTCAGGTTCACGCTGGCCAGCATGGCCTTGAGCATCATGTCCTGAATGCCCGAGCCCGCGTAACCGATGGTGCGGCCCTTGAGGTCCGCGAGGGTCTTGATCGGCCCGTCTTCCAGCACGGTCAGGGTGTTGAGCGGTGTCGCCACGAGCGTGCCGACACGGATGACGGGAATGCCACTCTTGATGGCGCGAGTGTAGGAGGGCTGATAACTCACCGCGATATCGCCCTGGCCTGCAGCGATCAGGCGCGGCGGGGCGGAGGGGTCGGACGGCTCGATGATCGTCACGTCCAGACCGTGCTTTTTGAACAGACCGCGCGTCTGCGCCACGATGATGGGCGCATGATCGGGGTTCACGAACCAGTCGAGCAACAGGGTAAGTTTGTCCGGCGCGAGCTGCGCCTGCGCAGATGCCGGGGGTTGGAGCGGCGCGGCCAGCATGAGGCCACAGGCGGCAAGCAGTAGGGTGAAAAAGCGTCTTGTCATCGGTGTCTCCGGTTAGCCCACACGCTTCAGCGTGTCGGGAAAATGGCGCAGAAGGTGCGTGGTGAAGAGGGACATCGCCAGCCACGTCACGAGGCAGAAGGCGATCAGCACGACCATGGCGGCGAAGACCATGTCGGTTTGCATGCGCGCGTTGTGATAGGCCATCATGATGCCAAGGCCACCCTCGGACCCGACCCATTCGCCCGCGATGGCACCCAGCGGCGCATAAGCTGCCGCAAGCTTGAGACCTGCGCACAGATGCGGCAGGGCGGCCGGCACGCGGATCTGGAACAGGATCTGGCGCTCGCTGGCACCGTAGAGACGCGCCAGGTCGATGAGGTTCTCATCCGCCCGGCGCAGGCCCTCGTAGAAAGCGGCGGTGACCGAGAAGAAAATCGTCAGCGCGGCCATGGCGATCTTGGAGGTGAGGCCGAAGCCGAACCAGATCATCATCAGCGGGGCCAGCGCGATGAAGGGGATCGCCTGGCTGATGACGGTGAGCGGAGACAGCGCGCGTGCCATAAAGCGGGATGCGCCCATGGCGAGGGCAAGAGCCATGCCGATGGCGATGCCGAAGGCGAGGCCAAGCAACGTGCCACTGGCCGTGACGCCCGCTTGCGGGAGAATGTAAGAGAGGTTTTTTGCCAGTGTCACCGCGATGTGGCTGGGGCTGGGCGCATACCAGACCGGCACAGCAAAGTACCACACCGCCCATTCCCAGGCCAGCAGAAGACCAGCGATGGCCAGCGTTGAGGGATGAAGAGCGAATGCCACGGCGCGTGCGCCGAAGGACAGCTTGGAAAGGGTGACGCCGGACGCGAGGGCATGCCCCCGGCCATGGGCCAGATGTGTCATCTCGATTCCTCCGCCGGCATGACCCGGATCAGGTTCGGCGGGTTGATGGGCCGGACATGGTCCCGGCTCATCTCTCAGCCCTGATCTTGCGATCGACACGGGCACCCCGACGAGATGCCATCGCTATAGAAGCACGCGCCTGCATCGGCAAGGGGGTTGCCGCAGTCTGTTCTTTTATCCGAACAATACGGTTGACAAAGCGGACGCTTGCGTTTTACCAGAGACCGCAACGGACAGGAGCCTCCCATGACCAGCACACCCGGTTTTGCCACCCTCGCTATTCACGCAGGCGCGACCCCTGATCCCGCAACAGGCGCACGCGCCACGCCGATCTACCAGACGACATCCTTCGTTTTCGACGATGTGGACCACGCCGCCTCGCTCTTCGGCTTGCAAGCCTTCGGCAACATCTACACGCGCCTCGGCAACCCCACCTGCGCGGTGCTGGAAGAGCGCGTGGCGGCGCTGGAAGGCGGCACGGCGGCGCTGGCGGTGGCTTCGGGCCATGCGGCGGAGCATCTGGTGTTTCACACGCTGATGGAGCCGGGCGATGAGTTCATCGCGGCGAAAAAACTCTATGGCGGCTCGATCAACCAGTTCAACCACGCCTACAAGAAGTTCGGCTGGAACGTGGTCTGGGCTGATACCGACAATGTGGAAACCTTCGAAGCCGCGATTTCGCCGCGCACCAAGGCGATCTTCATCGAATCGATCGCCAACCCTGGCGGCGTCATCGTCGACATCGCGGCGGTGGCCAAGATTGCCGACAAGGCAGGCGTGCCGCTGATC
>JANMMT010000186.1:0-1996 GCA_031373545.1 Hyphomicrobiales bacterium | reverse complement strand
AGTAACCGTTAACCCCACGGCGTCATAGTCACCGGCTCATAGTCTCGGCACAATGCCCTCACGTTCAATAACACGGAGAGGCAGATGAGCAAACGAGCATCAGGGTCAGGTGGAGCGCAGCGGGAAACGGCATGGCGGAATCGGCTGGCGCGCTTTGCTGCGGCTAAGCAAACGGTCGAGGCATTTTGTCGGAGCGAAGCGGTGTCAGTGGCATCATTCTATGGATGGCGGACCCGCCTTCGCAACAGCCAGGGCAAAGCACTGACAGCATCGCGCGCTGTACCGGTGGCTGCGGCTTCGCCATTCATCGACCTCGGATCGATCAGTCATCGTGCAATCAGCACAACCGCCTCAATCGACACACATGTCGCCCACCACGAAGCTGCAGCAATCAACATACGCCTCGACCTGGGTGGCGGCATGGTGCTGCACATCGCGAGGCACTGACCATGTTCTTCCCGGAAGGACAAGTACGTGTCTTTCTTTACGGTGAACCGGTCAGCATGCGTCTGTCCTTCGATGGGCTCTATGCCCTGACGCGTCACCGCCTGCAACAGGATCCCCTGTCGGGTCATCTGTTCGTATTCATCAATCGCCGCGCCACCCAGATCAAGGTCCTGTACTTTGACCGGACCGGATTATGCGTCTGGTCCAAGCGGCTCGAACAGGGACGGCTGATCGGCAATTGGGATAGCGTCAGCAGTCGCGAAATGGACTGGACGGGGTTGAAATTATTGCTCGAAGGCATCGAGCCAAAACGGGTCAGGAAACGCTATCAAAAAGATGCCGTTTCATAGGTAAAAACACCCAATAAAAACGTCGTCCGCGCTATAATGAATGCATGTCATTTGCGACTCATTCCACTGCCGATTTCGTCGCCAAATCCGAGCGCGAAATGAAGGCCTTGGCACCCGCCGAGTTGATCGAACTGGTCAGCAAACAAGAACACGAGATCGTCAACCTGCGTCGCCAGGTAGCGTGGTTCCAGCGGCAGATCTTTGGGCAAAAGAGCGAGAAGCGCCTGCCGGAGACCGATGGCGTGCAGGGAACGCTGGGCGAATCGTTTGCCGCCGTCCCTGATGTCGTGTCGCCTGCCAAGAAAACGATCATCGCCAGCTATGAGCGCGCGTCCAAACCGAAACAGCCCACCGACAGCGCCGACGAATCGAGCCTGTTCTTCGACGAGAAGAAGGTGCCGGTCGAAACCATCAACGTCCCCAACCCGGACGTCGTCGGCTTGGGCGCGGACGACTATGAGGTTATCAACGAGAAGATCAGCTACCGTCTGGCACAACGCCCTGGCAGCTACGTGATCCTCAAATATGTGCGGCCAGTCATCAAGCGGCGCGACACGCAAGTGCTGTCTTGTACCGCCGCCCCGGCGGGCGTCATCGATGGCAGCCGCGCCGATGTCAGCTTCATCGTCGGCATGATGATCGACAAGTTTGCCTTCCATCTGCCGCTCTATCGTCAGCACCAGCGCCTGCTTGATGCCGGGATCGAAGTCAGTCGACCCTGGTTGACGCAAGTGATGCAAGCCTCAGTAGCGCTGCTGGAGCCGATCCATGCGGGACAACTGGGATCGATCCGGGCGAGTCGGGTGAAATCCATGGATGAAACGCCGATCAAGGCCGGACGGGCCGGACCGGGGAAGATGAAGGCGGCCTATTTCTGGCCGGTCTATGGCGAACAGGATGAAATCTGCTTCCTCTATTACCCAAGCCGGGCGGCCAAGCATGTCGAGGAGGCGCTTGGACAATCGCCGCCGACCGGGGCGGTATTGCAGACCGATGGTTATACCGCCTATGCGCAATACGCAAAGAAGTTGAGCTTGACCCATGCCCAATGCTGGGCGCATGCCAGACGCAAGGTGTTTGAAGCACAAGACATCGAGCCCGGTCCGGCGGGTGAGGCGTTGGACGCCATTGGTGCGCTGTATGCGGTTGAAGCGCATATCCGGGAGGAACGGATGACGGGATTAGCAAAGCGCGCATAC
>JANMMT010000154.1:0-3669 GCA_031373545.1 Hyphomicrobiales bacterium | reverse complement strand
GTCGAGGACGATTGGGAAAGCCCGACGCTGGGCGCCTGGGGGCTGGGCTGGGAGTGCTGGTGCGACGGCATGGAGGTCAGCCAGTTCACCTACTTTCAGCAGGTGGCGGGGTTCGAATGCGCACCAGTTGCCGGCGAATTGACCTACGGTTTGGAGCGGCTCGCCATGTATGTGCAGGGCGTGGAAAACGTCTATGACCTTAATTTCAACGGCCGCGAGGGCGTGGAAAAGGTGAGTTACGGCGACGTCTTTTTGCAAGCCGAGCAAGAGTATTCCCGCCACAACTTTGAGCACTCTGATGCCAAGATGCTCTTCGAGCAGTTTGAAATGGCCGAGAAAGCCTGCACGGCCTATCTTGCAGCGGGCTGGGTGGCTGAAGGTGACAACCCGTGCGCCCGTCATCAGATGGCGCTTCCGGCCTACGATCAGTGCATCAAGGCCAGCCACGCCTTCAATCTGCTCGATGCGCGGGGCGTGATTTCCGTGACGGACCGACAGGGCTATATCCTGCGCGTGCGCGAACTGGCCAAAGCCTGCGGCGCGGCGTGGCTGGCGACGGCTGCTGGCGGCGCGGCCTGAGTTACAAATGAAAGGTGCGGCGGGGCTTCAGCTCGCCGTTTTCGCCTTCCACCAGCGCCACCAATTGGCCGTTGAGTGTGGTGTAGGCCATGCCTTCAAAGATGGGTGCATCGCGCCCGCGCAGCATCACGCTTTGCCCATTGCGCAGGCGCTGGGCCTCGTGGGGACCGATGGGAACAGCGTCCAGCTCTGACAGGCCGCGCTCCACGGGCTGCAGCAAGGCGAGCAGGTCAGCCGCCAGCGGGCCTTGTTCTCCCGCCGCTTGCAAGACATCGATGGTGACGGACTCAGCCTCGGTGAACGGACCCACCCGCGTGCGGCGCAGGGCCGTCACATGGCCAAAACAGCCAAGCATGCGCCCCATGTCCCGCGCGATCGCACGCACATACGTCCCCTTGCCGCAGGCCGCCTCGAAGGTGGTGCACTCGGGGCTGTACTCGGTGATCACCAGCGAGAGAATTTCCACCTCGCGCGGCTCCAGCTTTACAGTTTCCCCCTCACGGGCGATGTCGTAGGCGCGCTCGCCGGCCACCTTGATGGCGGAGAACTGGGGCGGCACCTGCAACACCACGCCGAGAAAGCGTGGCAGCACCGCCTCGATCTGAGCTTGGCTTGGGCGCTCGGCGGAGGAGTTGGTGATCTCTCCGTCGCTGTCATCGGTGTTGGTTTCCGCACCCCAGGTCACCGTGAAGCGATAGGCCTTCTCGCCGTCCACCACATACGGCACCGTCTTGGTGGCTTCGCCAAACGCCAGAGGGAGTATGCCCGAGGCGAGCGGGTCCAGCGTGCCCGCGTGGCCCGCCTTGTCGGCCTTGAACAACCGCTTCACGATGGAGAGCGCATGGGTCGAAGTGTTGCCGACCGGCTTGTCCAGCACGATCCAGCCATCGACCTTCAGGCGCTCGCGGCGCGGCTTGTTCATGGGATGTCCTTTGAAGATCAGTCTTCGTCGCTGGCGTCGGCCAGATCGCGCGTCACGCGCGGATCATGCAGCAGTTTCTCGATGCGGTTCGCCTCGTCAAACATTTCGTCAAAGCGAAAGCGCAGTTCGGGCATGTATTTGAGATCACGCAGGCTTTTGGAAAGTTCCCCCCGCAAAAACCGCGCGTTGCGGGCGAGCGCCTTCACGATGATCTTGGAATCGCCGCCGCCCAGCTGCGTGACGTAGACGGTCGCGATCTTGAGATCAGCGGTGAGCCGCACCTCTGGCACGGTGATGATGCGCCGCTCCAGATCAGGGTCCATCAGACGCCCGCGCGAGAGAATATCCGCCAGGGCATGGCGCATCAGTTCGCCGAAGCGCAATTGGCGTTGGGAGGGTCCGGTCGAAGCGGGTGCGTTCATGTTTGAGAGGCGCGTATCCGTTTTATGTCGAAGCCTAGGTAAACCAACAGGCCACTTATTCCAAACAGTATAAAAATTAGCTCGATGCCACTTCGAGCATCACCGATACAACCCTCCATAATTGCTGCTTTCATCACTGGTTCGTTTAAATCCTCTAATGAGCCCAACAGGACATAGAACAAGCATATTAGACTCCAGACAGCAGTAAGCAGAAAGACGGGGACGCCACCCCAGAGACCTCCCAAACGCATCCATACGATGAAAACCGAAATCAAAAACAGACCAATGAAAAACGGTTTCTGCAGGATTTGCGCACCAGTCCATGGAACAAAGTATAACGGAGGGTCGCCTCGTTTCCAACTTTCATCAAATTTGTCACAGACTTCTGCAAGCGCCGATTCGGTCGACCAGAAAATCAACCCCAGCAGAAACAGGGTAAGATAAATTTGACGGCGGAGGGAGCCGGTGGAAGCAGGTGCGTTCATGATGGTTGGGCCTCAGGTTGGTCCCGCTCCCGCACAGCGGGAAAGGGATGGCCTCACAGCGTCCGCTTGACCTCTTCCACACGGTAGCACTCGATGATGTCGCCTGCGCGCATGTCCTCGTATTTCTCGAAGGCCATGCCGCACTCCTGCCCGACAACCACTTCCTTGACCTCGTCCTTGAAGCGCTTGAGGGTCTTGAGCGTGCCTTCGTGGATGACCACGTTGTCGCGGATGAGGCGCACACGCGCGCCGCGCTCCACCTTGCCATCGGTGACCATGCAGCCTGCGACCTTGCCGGTCTTGGTGATGTTGAACACCTCCAGGATCTTCGCATTGCCGAGCATTTCCTCGCGCAGCGTGGGCGGCAGCAAGCCGGCCATGGCCAGTTTGATGTCATCCACCAGATCATAGATGATGTTGTAGTAGCGGATTTCGACACCCGAGCGCTCGGAACTCTCGCGCGCTTCCTTGTGGGCCCGCACATTGAAGCCCAGCACGACTGCGCCGGTGGTGTTGGCCAGCGTGATATCCGATTCGGTGATGCCGCCCACGGCCGAGTGGATGACACGGGCCATGACTTCGCTGGTGCCAATCTTCTCCAGCGCGCCGGAAATGGCTTCCACCGAGCCCTGCACGTCACCCTTGATGATGAGGGGCAGTTCTTTTTTGCCGGCTTCCTTGATCTGGCTCATGATGTCCGCCAGCGACTTGCCGGAGGCCGCCACGCGGGCCAGCGCCTTTTCGCGCTTGGTGCGCAGGCGGTAGGAGGTGATGTCGCGGGCGCGGGCTTCTGTTTCCACCACGGCCATGCGGTCGCCCGCTTCTGGCGCAGCGGAGAAGCCCAGCACTTCCACCGGCATCGATGGGCCTGCGAAATCGAGCTGTTCGCCCTTGTCGTTGATGATGGCGCGGATGCGGCCCCACTCGGAGCCAGCCACCACGATGTCGCCGTGCACAAGCGTGCCCTTCTGCACCAGAACCGTTGCCACCGGGCCACGGCCCTTGTCGAGCTTGGCCTCGATGACGGTGCCTTCGGCCACGCGGTCAGGGTTGGCCATCAGATCGAGCACTTCCGATTGCAGCAGAATGGTTTCGAGCAGTTTGTCGAGGTTTTTGCCTGTCTTGGCGGAGACTTCCACTTCAAGCGTGTCGCCGCCCAGGCTTTCCACCTGAATGTTGTGCTGCAGCAGGTCCGTGCGCACGCGCTCGGGCTTGGCATCGGGCAGGTCGATCTTGTTGATCGCCACGATGATCGGCACCT
>JANMMT010000088.1:0-2698 GCA_031373545.1 Hyphomicrobiales bacterium | reverse complement strand
ACCTGCCCGACCGCTGGTTTGCCCGCGCTCAGGCTGTGCGGCGGCCCGAACGCCTGCCGCGCTTCGAGATGAATCTGGAAAGCTGGTGGCGCGAATGACCGATCTGGTGTCCTTTTCACATGGCGTGCAGGAACCTGCCATGGAGAAATCTGCCGTGGAGAAACCTGCCGTGGAGAAACCTGCCGTGTCCGAAGCGTCTTTCGTGGCAGAACCGTTTTTGCTCCAGGAACCGTTTTTGCTCCAAGAACCGTTTTTGCTCCAGGAACCTTGGCGCCATCTCACCCTGCCGGGAATGTTGCAGACATGCCTGCGTGCCCGGGGCGAACGCCCTGCCGTGATCGACTCTCCGGATCGCGCGGCGTGGACCTGCGGCAAGCCCCGGCAACTCGACTTCGCGCGCTACGGCGCAGAGGTCACACGTCTGGGCGCGGTTTTGTGCGCATTGAAGCTGCGAGCGGGTGAGCGCGTGCTCGTTGCACTTCCCAACACGGTGGATTTACCCATCACCCTGCTGGCCATTCTCTCGGTGGGGGCCATTCCGGCGATCGTTACACCCGACCAAGGCGCATCGGCGATGGGCCAGGCGGGGTCCGCTGTCGAAGCCGCGATGATCATCACTAGCAGTCGATTGGCCGGACACACGCCGATGGAATGTGCGGCCGTTGCGGCCTCGGCCTGCCCCTCGGTGCGCCATGTCTGCGCCTTTGGTGCGGATGTGACCCTCGGCATCGTGCCGTTGGACGAGGCCATGGCCTGTGCCGGCGAGGCCAGGCCCCGCGAAGTCACACTGAAGGCGTCGGATGCGGCCCTCATCACGTTCGACAGGAAGCGGGCCACTCTTGCGCCGATCGTGCATACGCATGCACAGATTGTTGCCATAGCTCTCGCAATTCTGGCACGAACCCCCTTGTTCAATGCCGGCGCAGTGATTACCGCCCTCATGCCGACATCGGCAGGAACCGTCGCTGCGGCCATTGTTGCACCTCTGCTGGCGGGCGCGGCGTTGCACCTGCATGGTCCGTTCGATGCCGATGTGCTGGTGGAGCAGGTTGCCCGCCATGAGGCCATTCCCGTGCTGCTGCCGGGCCTTGCTGAAAGCATGGTGCGTGGCCCTCTGCTGCATCCGGATCATCCCGTCATCCTGACCTACAATCCAGAGCGCCCGGTCGTGCTCGGCCGCGCGCTGCCGGGAGCAACGGCCCTGCTGTCGTTGAACGAGCGGGCGACAGCCGTGTTGAGTGCCCAACACAGCGGTTGGTGCACATGCCCTCGTGATATGCGCCACCCCATGCCCGGCACGCTCCGCGCGGGTGAAGCCTGGTTTACGGTGGACGAAACGCAGGACGGAGGAGTTCGCCTCGGCGGAATGGGTGTTTCAACAGAGTTGCATGCAAGTGTTCAGGCTCGCCCCGTGACTGCGCTGTGGCCCGCAATGTCCGCAATGGATACCGCGCAGCCACGCGCCGCTGCTTGAGAGTGGATGGCCGTGCCTGTGCCGTATTGCGGTCAATAAAATCCAATATGACGTAATTATGTAATTGAACTGTCCGATTTTTCATATACTGTATAGCAAATTGAAGAGGAGATGATCATGTCAACTACATCTGCAGCCGCGCTGCTCGGCACCACGCCCATTTCCTATTCGAACCAGCCCGTATTTGAGCCCAGAGCGCTTCTGAAGGATCAGACGCCGATCAATCTGCCACGAAACACCTCACCTGAATCCAAGGTGAAGGTCGACAGTTCAACAACGTATGGGTCTGCCGGCTCAGAACGCCCTGTGACAAACGGCACAGCAAGTACAGATGTCGTCGGGATTCAAACGCAGACGGTTGTGACAGCCCCTCTCGGTCGTGACACAAACATGCGGCTTCAGAACATCGAGCGCGACTTTACCGGAACGACAACCACGCAAACAACCAACCCGCGCACAGGCGCGCTCCAGGTGCGTGAAACGCCTTTCGATCAGTCAACCGACATCATCAATCTGGGTGTTACGCAGAACCTCACGCCTGACAAGAAATCCAACCCGCAGGTCACCGTGGGCGTGGATGTGCAGCGCGCAACGACAGAAAACAATGTGACTGGCGCGACGACCGTTGCTGATCGCGCGCGCATGACATCCCAACAGACCTTTCAGGTTGGTCCAGATACAAAACTCCAGCTGAACGAATCCGTTGCCCTTGTGAATTCCCGGACGGACAGCCTGCCCTTGCAGCAGACTGTGCAAGTGGCTGGCAGTGCACGTCTGACACAACAGGCCGGATCGTCGACCACATTGTTTGTGGAAGGCGGCGCGCGGTTGAACCACCGCCTGGATAGCAACGTGCCTGTTGGTGTTTCTCCCACAACACTTGGCGCCTATGTGCAGGCCGGCGTGACGCAGAAGATCACACCGTCACTCAACATCGAAGTGAGCGGATGGGCCGGAAATGGTCCTGGAACTGATCCTTTTTCCCCCTCTTTGGGCGGCGGCGAGGGATCCAGCGTGGGTGGTCAAGCCAAATTGGCTTGGAGGTTCTGAACCATTTCGCGACATCATCGCCGACCCATCTCGCACTCTTTCTCAAAGGCCGGACCACCGCGATGTCAGGCCTTTTTCGAAAGCGCCAGTCTATTTGCTCAAGGTCACAGCTGCACCCGTGCGGGCGGACGAGCCCTCGAAATTGCGGCCTGACTGCTTGAGGCGCGCCGCGAC
>JANMMT010000093.1:0-13117 GCA_031373545.1 Hyphomicrobiales bacterium | reverse complement strand
CGGGGAATGGAGGTTTGAGGCGTGGCATGCCCTTCTTGCCTTCGAGGCTTTCGAGCAGCGCCGTTTCCTCGCCGCAGATATAGGCTCCTGCCCCAAGGTGGACATACAAATCGAACGGGTAACCGTTGATGTTGTCCTGTCCGATCAGCCGGGCCTCGTAGGCCTCATCGACAGCGCGCTGCAGCGCCTCGCGCTCGTAGATATATTCACCGCGGATGTAGATGTAGCAGGCATGCGCACCCATGGCGAACGACGCAAGCAGGCATCCCTCCACCAGCAAATGCGGATCGCCGCGCATGATTTCCCGGTCCTTGCAGGTGCCGGGCTCCGATTCATCCGCATTCACGACCAGATAATGTGGGCGCCCGTCATTCACCTTGGGCATGAAGGACCATTTCAGCCCTGTGGGAAAGCCCGCCCCACCGCGCCCGCGCAGGGCGGAGGCTTTCATCTCGTCAATGATCCAGTCACGGCCCATATCAAGGAGTTGCTTGGTGCCATCCCAGCAGCCACGCTTCTGGGCGGATTTCAAATCCGCGCCAAATTGGCCGTAGAGGTTATAAAAGATGCGGTCGCGGTCAGCTAGCATGACAATCCCCTCACGCGTTCGCAGGCGCGGCAGCAGCTGCTGCCTTCTTGGCCGCCTCGGCCGCCGTTGCGCGCTCTGCGAAAGCCTTCTTCCAGTCGCCGTTGATGGTCCCGCCGGCTATTCCTGGATCAGTCAGTGACGACAGCGCGCCCGCAGGTTCGGAGGTGACCCGGCCTGTCTGCGACCCAACCTTGACCTGCCTGCCGGCAGTCAGATCATCAATCAACGTCGCAAAGTTCTGTTCCGTCAGATCTTCGTAATAATCATTGTTGATCTGCACCATGGGCGCATTGCAGCAGGCGCCAAGACACTCGACCTCGAGCCACGAGAATTTGCCATCGGCGCGCACATGGCGCTCCTCGCCGATCTTGGCCTTGCAGACATCGATGATCTTTTCCGCGCCGCTCAAGCGGCAGGGCGTGGTGCCGCAGACCTGCACGAAATACGTGCCGACAGGCGTGAGGTTGAACATGGAATAGAAGGTCGCCACCTCCAGCACGCGGATCACCGGCATGCCGAGCATGTTTGCCACCGTCTCGATGGCCGCCTTGGGCAGCCAGTAATCATGCTGCTCCTGCGCGCGCCACAGCAACGGGATCACAGCAGATGCCTGACGTCCTGCGGGATAGCGCGCGATCACCGTCGCGGCGAAATCCGCATTCTCCTGCGAGAACGCGAAGGATGTCGGTTGCACATCATCGGGAGCAAGACGGCGAACGGTCATGAATCCAAAGGCCTTGTTTTGTTTCGGTCTAACATCATCATTGCAGCGCACAAGAGCGAATGGTGACGCGCCTGGAACTCAGTTTTCAATATCACCGAGCACGAAGCGGCGCACCTGCTGGCACACGGGGGCCTGCTCCGCGGATTTGACAACGCAGCGACAGTTGAATTTCGAATCGTTTCTGAACGTCGTGATCTGCTCGCTGCCGTAGGAGCGCGCGGCGTCGTTGCTGAACGGCCCCGTTTTGAAGGCGGGGCAAGCCTTGCGTATTGAAGTTTCGGCGCGACTTGTCTGGATGCCTTGTGTCGATGTGTTGCAGGCCGCGCAGGCCAGAGCCAGCGCGGTCACGAATACGAAATGCTTCACCGGTCAACTTCTCCAAACACGATATCGATCGAGCCCAGGATGGCGCTCACATCGGCCAGCATATGGCCCCGGCACAGAAAATCCATGGCCTGCAAATGGGCAAAGCCCGGCGCACGGATCTTGCACCGGTAGGGCTTGTTGGTGCCGTCCGACACCAGATACACGCCGAACTCGCCCTTGGGGGCTTCCACGCAGGCGTATACTTCGCCCGCAGGCACCTTGTAGCCCTCAGTGTAGAGCTTGAAATGGTGGATCAGCGCTTCCATCGAGCGCTTCATCTCGCCCCGCTTGGGCGGGACCACCTTGCCATCGCTGGTCGAAACCGGCCCCTGCCCTTCGGGTGAGAGCAGCTTGGCGCAGCACTGGCGCATGATGCGGACGGATTGGCGCATCTCCTCCATGCGGACGAGATAACGATCGTAGCAATCGCCGTTCTTGCCCACGTGAATGTCAAATTCCATCTCGGCGTAGCATTCATAGGGCTGGCTCTTGCGCAAATCCCACGCCGCGCCGGACCCACGCACCATCACGCCGCTCATGCCCCATTTCCAGGCGTCGTCCAGTGTCACGGGCGCGATGTCCACGTTGCGCTGCTTGAAGATGCGGTTGGGCGTCAACAGATTGTCGAGGTCATCCACCACCGACAGAAACGGGGTGCACCACGCCGCGATGTCCTCCACCAGCTTGGCGGGAATATCCTGATGCACACCGCCGGGCCGGAAATACGCCGCGTGCATGCGCGAGCCCGACGCGCGCTCGTAGAAAATCATCAGCTTCTCGCGCTCTTCAAAGCCCCAGAGCGGCGGCGTGAGTGCGCCCACATCCATGGCCTGCGTCGTGACATTGAGGAGATGACTGAGAATGCGGCCGATCTCTGAGTAGAGCACACGAATGAGCTGCCCCCGATAAGGCACGGAAATGCCAAGCAGTTTCTCGATGGCCAGGCAATAGGCATGCTCCTGATTCATCGGCGCGACATAGTCGAGGCGGTCGAAATAAGGAATTGCCTGCATGTACGTCTTGGCTTCGATCAGCTTTTCGGTGCCCCGGTGCAGCAGGCCAATGTGCGGGTCCACGCGGTCGACGACCTCGCCATCGAGTTCAAGCACAAGGCGCAGCACGCCGTGCGCCGCTGGATGCTGCGGGCCGAAGTTGATCTGGAAGGAGCGTTGGTTGGGTTGTTCGGTCATGAGGACTGCTTCCCTGCGAACGCTTCAATGACCTCAGTGCCGGTCATCTGCCGAGGGACATTTGCAAATGCATACCCCACCGGCTTTTCGTCAATGTAAATTTCCAGATCAAGCGGCAAGTCCAAGGGCGGATCGAAAGCAGCCGTCGGAACATTTGAAAAGCTGCCATCCTGCATTTGCCAGGCGAGCCCGCCGCCACACGCCGCACAAGAAATCCGTTCTGCCCAATCAGATGAACGATAGACTATCAGCTGAGCATCCTTCTCGAAGGTCAAATCCGCGACTTCGACCCCGATGAAAGGACCGCCAGCCCACCGACGGCACATGTTGCAATGGCATGCGTCAGCGTGGCTCTTCATGACACGCGCCGTGAAGTGCGCGGCACCGCAGAGGCATCGGCCCTTCTTGACGTCGTCTGACATTAATGTGTCCCCGATTTTTCATCGCCGGGCAGTACATATTCCGTGCCTTCCCAGGGGCTCAGGAAGTCAAAGTTGCGAAACTCCTGGTTGAGCTTCACAGGCTCGTACACCACGCGCTTTTCCTCATCATCGTAGCGCACTTCCACAAAGCCCGTGAGCGGGAAGTCTTTGCGCAGCGGATGACCGTCGAAGCCGTAATCTGTCAAAATGCGCCGCAAATCCGGATGGCCGGAAAAGAGAATGCCGTACATATCATAGGCCTCGCGCTCGAACCACACCGCGCCGGGAAACGCTCCGGTGATGGAGGGTACGGGGGTCGCTTCATCCGCCTGCACCTTGATGCGAATGCGCTGGTTCAGATTTGGGCTGAGCATGTGGTAAACCACATCGAAGCGCTGTTCGCGTGCAGGGTAATCCGCGCCTGCCAGATCAATGAAGTTGATAAAACGCCCCTGCGGATCATCGCGCAAGGCTTCCAGCACACCGACGATCTGGGCCGCGTCGGCATGCAGCGTCAGCTCACCAAACGTCACGGCGCAGCCTGTCACGCCGGGGATCGCGGCGAAATGCGCGCCGAGGGTGGTGAGGGTGTCGGTCATTTTGCGGCTTCCAGCTTCTTCACTTTGTTCTCCAGCGCCTCAATGCGCTCCTCCCAATCACCGATCAGCATCTTGCTCATGAACGAGTCGCCCGCGAGCGCCTGGCTGAAGCTCTTTTGCCGCTCTTCGATGCGGTCGAGCCGCACTTCATGGTTGTCGAGCTTCTGCTTCACATCAGCGAACTCTTTTTTCGTTTCTGCGCGCATCTCGCGCAGCATCGGCATGATCAAATCAGTCGGTTCAGCCATGGGTCTCTCCTTTTCACTGCCCTCATATATGGGCACTAAAAATGCATTTTGTATTCAGCGCTCGATCGTCCCCGTGCGGCGGATTTTCTTTTGCAGCAGCAGCACGCCGTAGAGCAGGGCTTCGGCCGTCGGCGGGCAGCCCGGCACGTAGATGTCCACCGGCACGATGCGGTCGCAGCCGCGCACCACGGAATAGCTGTAGTGATAATACCCGCCGCCATTCGCGCAGGAGCCCATGGAGATCACATAGCGCGGCTCGGGCATCTGGTCGTAGACCTTGCGCAGCGCAGGCGCCATCTTGTTGGTCAGCGTGCCCGCCACAATCATCACATCCGATTGGCGCGGGCTGGCGCGCGGCGCGAAGCCGAAGCGCTCCACATCATAGCGCGGCATAGAGAGCTGCATCATTTCCACGGCGCAGCAAGCCAGGCCGAACGTCATCCACATGAGCGAGCCGGTGCGCGCCCAGTTGATCAGGTCGTCGGTGGTGGTGACAATGAAGCCCTTGTCCGCCAACTCATTGTTGATGGACACGAACAGCGGATCCGTGCTGCCCACGGGTTGACCATCGGCCCCCAGCAGGCCTTTGGGTGCGGGGACGGCAAGCGCGTTGCCACGATCAAGTGCTGTGGTCATTGTGCTGATTTCCTTGCACGTATCATAACTTTTGCTCTGATCGCGGACGGAAAACCGGAGGCCATTTTTCCTGCTCGCATCGTATCCCCTGCTCTGCTTGCGGACGGAAAACCGGAAGCCATTTTTCCTGCTCGCATCGTATCCCCTGATCTGCTCGCGGACGGAAAACCGGAAGCCACTTTTCCTGCTCGCATCGTATCCCCTGCTCTGCTCGCGGACGGAAAACCGGAAGCCACTTTTCCTGCTCGCATCGCGTCAATCCCACTCCAGCGCGCCTTTGCGCCATTCGTAGACAAAGCCCACGGTGAGCACGCCCAGGAACGTCATCATCGACCAGAAGCCGAACCAGCCCAGCTCGGAAAACGCGACTGCCCACGGAAACAGAAACGCGACCTCCAGATCGAAAATGATGAACAAGATCGCCACGAGATAAAACCGCACATCGAATTTCATGCGTGCATCATCAAAAGCATTGAACCCACATTCGTAGGCCGAAAGCTTTTCCGGATCCGGATTCTGATACGCCACGGCGAATGGCACTGCCAGCAGGGCCAGACCGATCACCAGCGCAAGGCCCATGAAGATGACAAGCGGCAGATAATCGCCCACGAGATCCGGTGTCACGTCGCTATCCCCCACGCACGGGTGGTGCATTAAATGGTGCAAGTGCGAGATACCCGACGCCTCCCGTCCACGCAAGCAGCGGCGAAGTCGCATCGCCCATCAATGCACTTGCAAGGCAGGCGTCAACGCAAGGGCCGCAAGCGCGGCTTGGCCGGCTACCCTTGTGCCCAGAATGCGCGTCAGGCGGGTGCTGGCAAAACGGTTGCGCCCGGCGCGGGATGCCATGCGCTGGGCAAGCCGCGGATTGGCGCCCGCCGTGCCGCTGCGAATCAACGACTCCAGATAGACCTGCTCGAAGACATCGCGCTGCGCATGACTGCCCCCTATGGGTTGCAAACGGTCCATCACAGGTTCGAGCAGGCGCGCGGCTTCTGCATGGCGTCCCGCATGAAAAGCCATCAATCCTGCAGCGGCCGGTGCGCCGAGTTGCCCCGTGATTTCACCATTCGTTGTGCTGGTTCCGGTCGTCATCAACCCTTGCACGAGACACATGGCCGGTACCCCTCGCCCGGCCCCCAGCAGCGCAATGAGATAATGCAGATCCGCGAAGACGAGCCGCCTGTCATGCACGCGGCGCTCGGCAATATCCGCCAGTTCCTCCCAGCGGCTGCCGACAGCCACGCCCTCCAGTTCCAGACGCTCCAGCAGCGAGGCGGCATTGGCGACATCGCGGTAATCGTCGGTCTGTTCGACGCGCACGGCGGTGTCATAGAGTTCAAGCGCGGCAAGCGGACGCCCAAGTTCGATCTCGAACAAAGCCACATGCCAGGCCATGTGAAAGGAAAAATTGTTACAATGGCTCCAGTCAGCAGGGTTGGCGAGCCAGTTGCGGCCCTCCGCGGCGCGCCCTGTCATTTCGTAGACATGGGCGACCGCGTGACGCCCCCAGGCATCGGCAGGCTCGATGTCAACGGCACGCCGCCCCACCTGTTCTGCCTGCGCAAAATCGCCCGTTTCCTCGAGTGCAAAAGCATAGCACCCCCGAATAAATCCAGCATGAGCCCGCGTGTCGGTGTAGGCCGACACGACGCGCGCCAGGGAGCGACGCATGCCATCGGCATCCCCCACCAGAAAACGCATGCCGTGGCCTAGCTTGATGGCCATCGCATCCAGTGGATTATCATCGATGACGCGTTCCATGGCGCGAATGGCACCGCGCAGATCGCCGTCAAGCCAGGACCGCAAGCCGGTTGCATACAGCCCGGCCCGCAGGCCAGCGCCACCAGCGAGCTTGCGCTCGCCCTCTTCCAAGGCTTCCCGCGCACCCGGCACAAGTTCCGCGCGCGCCAGCAAGAGCAGCATGAAACCCTTGATCAGCGGCCCAAGCGGGTTGTCGGGCTCACCGTCAATGAACCTGGCAAGATGCTCCGGCGTTGATCTGTCGTGGCTGAGAAACGCCCGCACCAATGCAGACCAGTTATTCCGAAGAGGCGCAGCGCAGTCTGGAAGCAGCATGAAAATCACCGATGTATCCTGATTGCAGGCTCTCATGGCTCGGCTGCAATGGCATGTCACAGCCTGTCACTGAGCATCAACAGGGCGTGATCATGGGTTCGTCGCCGTTCCGGCAAGGGCCGGTGAGGTGAAATTCCCGTGTGCTCTCGCACTGCGCAGCAGCCCGCCAGACCTCATCCGGAAACGTTGCTCAGGAGCGTCACCCGGCATTCTTTTCATTTGACGGCTGCCTCATTCCGCCATAATTTGTTGCAAATGATTAGCAACAGCAATTGGCGGAGCGCCCGCACCGAACCCTCCCTGGCGGATGTGCATGGCTCAGTGCCCGTGCGGTACGATGCGGGTGGGCTGCGCAAAGCAGTGGCCTTTGCCGGGCCGGGTTACCTTGTTGCGGTCGGCTACATGGATCCCGGCAACTGGGCGACGGCGCTGGCGGGAGGCTCCAAATACGGTTACGCGCTGCTGGCGGTCGTGATGATGTCGAACATCATGGCGATCATCCTGCAATCGCTGTGCGCGCGTCTTGCAATCGGCAGCGGGCGTGATCTGGCCCAGGCCTGCCGCGATGCTTACCCGAAGCAGGTTTCGTTCGTGCTCTGGGTGCTGGCTGAAATCGCCATCATTGCAACCGATGTGGCCGAGGTGGTGGGCACGGCCATCGGGCTCAACCTGCTGTTTGGTCTGCCACTGGAATGGGGCGTGCTGCTGACCTCACTCGATGTGTTTCTAATTCTGGCGCTGCAACGCCTAGGCTTTCGCAAGCTGGAGGCGTTTGTCATTGCCTTGCTGATCGTGATTTTCGTGTGCTTCGGCATTCAGATCGCGCTGGCGGACCCGAACTGGGGGCAGGTGCTGCGCGGTTTCATCCCCACCACACAGATCGTCACCAACCCGGACATGCTCTACATCGCGCTGGGCATCATCGGCGCGACCGTCATGCCCCATAACCTCTACCTGCATTCGGGCATTGTGCAGACCCGCAACACCGGCGTAACTGAGCCTGAAAAGCGCTCGGCGCTGCGCTATGCCACGATTGACTCGACCATCGCGCTGTCGTTGGCCTTGCTGGTCAACGGCGGCATTCTCGTGCTGGCAGCCGCCACCTTCTTCAAGGCGGGACAGACTAACGTGGCGGAATTGGGCGAGGCGCATGCCATGCTGGCCCCACTGGTAGGGGCCTCCATCGCGCCCATGCTGTTTGCCATCGCGCTGGTCTGCTGCGGACTGAACTCCACCGTCACCGCCACGCTGGCCGGACAGATCGTGATGGAGGGCTTCCTGCGAATCCAGCTTCAACCCTGGCTGCGCAGGCTGATCACGCGCATGATCGCCATCGTGCCTGCGGCAGGCGTGACGCTGCTTTACGGAGAGAGCGGCACGGGCAAGCTCCTGATTTTCAGTCAGGTTGTTCTGGCGCTGCAACTGCCCTTCGCGGTGATCCCCCTGGTAATGTTCACCCGTGACCGTCTGAAGATGGGCGCGCTCGTGGCCCCCACGTGGCTGTCGTCCATCGCCATCGTAATCGCGGCCATCCTTGTCGCGCTCAACATGAAACTGGTCTACGATTTCTTGTCGGGCTGATCGACCAGCGGGCGCACGTAGATATCCAGTCGGTGATCGACAATGGCAAAGCCATGCTTGCGGGCGATTTCTGCCTGCAAGGCTTCGATTTCCGGCGAGTTGAATTCGATGATCCGTCCTGTCCGCACATCGATGAAATGGTCGTGGTGCTGACGCCCGCCGGGCTCATAGCGTGCGCGACCATCCTTGAAGGCGTGACGCTCCAGAATGCCCTCCGCCTCCAGCCGTGACACCGTGCGGTAGACCGTGGAGAGCGAAATCCGGGGGTCGATCGCTTGTGCACGGCGGTGGAGTTCCTCCACATCCGGATGGTCAAGCGCCCCGGCGAGCACCTGCGCAATCGTGCGCCGCTGCCCCGTGAGACGCAGCCCGCTCGCCTGCAGTTTGGTTTCGATGGTGTTGGTCACATCCCAAGCGTTACCAGTTTGAACAAGGTTTTCGCAACACCGGGATGCTCACGCCACCCCGAGCCGCAGCAGATCATGCAGGTGGAGAATGCCCACGGGCGCGCCCTCACCGTTGGCCACAAACAGCACCGTGATGCGCGAGGCATTCATCAGCGCCAGCGCTTCAGCCGCCATCATGTCGGGCGTGATTGTCTTGGGCGCCTTGGACATGACCTGCTCGACCATTTGCGTCAGCATGTTGTCGGCCACATGGCGGCGCAGATCGCCGTCAGTGACAATGCCGACGAGATGACCCCGCGCATCCGTGACGCCCGCACAGCCGAAACTCTTGGCGGTCATCTCCAGAATCACATTGCGCATCGAGGTCTGCAACGACACCAGCGGCACAGCGCCCGCCCGGTGCATGATATCGCCCACGGTTTTGAGTTGCGCGCCCAGCTTGCCGCCGGGATGAAACACCTTGAAATCGGCAGAGCCGAAGCCGCGCGCTTCCAGCAATGCCACGGCCAGCGCATCGCCCAGGGCCAGCTGCATGGTGGTAGAGGTAGTGGGCGCAAGCTGGTTGGGGCAGGCCTCCGCCATGCGCGGCAGCACCAGCGCGATATCGGCGGCTTGAGCCAGCGCGCTCTCATCGCGTGAGGTCAGCCCGACGAGACGGATATCGAAGCGGCGCGTGTAGGCGATCAGATCGCCCAGCTCTGCCGTTTCGCCCGACCAGGACAGCGCCAGCACCACGTCTTGCGGTTGAATGACGCCCATGTCGCCATGGCTCGCCTCTCCGGGATGCACAAAATAAGCGGGCGTGCCCGTAGAGGCCAGCGTGGCGGCAATCTTGCGGCCGATCAGGCCGGATTTGCCCATGCCGGAAATGATGACGCGCCGGTCGCCGTCGCGGATCAACTCCACCACGGCGGCCAGACTGTCGCCGAGCGCGCCGCTCAGCGCCTCGCCCAAGGCTTTGAGCCCGTCGATCTCCACATCCAGCGTGCGGATGGCGGCAGCGCGGGCGCTGTCGAGCGCCCCGTTGCGCACAGGCGCCTTGAGGGGCCGGCTCATGATTTCACAACCGCATCGATTGCCATGAGCTTGCGCAGCAGCAATTCCAGTTCGCTCAGTGGCACCATGTTGGGGCCATCGGACGGCGCGGCGTCAGGATTCTCGTGGGATTCGATGAACACGCCCGCCACGCCGACCGCGACGGCTGCCCGCGCCAAGGTGCCAACAAAGCGCCGCTCACCGCCCGATGAATCGCCTTTGCCGCCCGGCTGCTGCACAGAGTGCGTCGCGTCGAAGATCACCGGTGCGCCGGTCTGCTCTGCCATGATCGGCAACGACCGCATGTCGGACACCAGCGTGTTGTAACCGAAGGAGGCTCCGCGCTCGGTCAGCATGACATGGGGATTGCCGGCCTGCGTGATCTTAGCCGCGACATTTTTCATGTCCCACGGCGCGAGAAACTGGCCCTTTTTCACGTTGATGACGCGCCCCGTGGCGGCGGCGGCCAGCAACAGATCAGTCTGGCGGCACAGGAACGCCGGGATTTGCAGCACGTCCACCACCTCGGCGACCGCTGCACATTGATGTGCATCATGCACATCGGTCAGTACAGGCAAGCCCAAGCGTTCTTTGATCTCGGCAAACACAGGAAGCGCCTTTTCAAGGCCAATGCCGCGCTGCGCCTTGCCTGAAGAGCGGTTCGCCTTGTCGTAGGAGGCCTTGAACACGAGGCCCATGCCGAGTCGGTCCGCTATGGCTTTCAATTCACCTGCCATCATCAGCGCGTGCTCGCGGCTTTCCATCTGGCAGGGGCCAGCAATCAACGCGATGGGTGCGCCGTTTTGGAAGCGGACGGAACCGGCTTGGACCGATGCATGGATCAAGGAAGCCTCACAACAATTCTCGACGCCTCATAACCCTGTTGGCCCAAAAACGCCAAGGGGAACACCCAGAGGAATGCCCACGCGCAAGAATGCTGAGACAGAGGTTACGGCGTCCACTGCCACTTCTGCTGGCGCGTGGCTGTCGTCGGTGGGGCAAAGGCCGGGCGCGCCTCACCAAAGCGCTTCATGGCACTGATGGATGCCGCAGGCAGGCCCGCTGCTTCCGCCGCCTTGATCACATCATTCAGATAACCCGGCCTTGGGCGCCCCAACTCATGGCTGCGCCCCACATAGACGAGTGCACGGCGAATGCCCGTTGGCGTGATCACGGGCTGCAGCACCTTGGAATAAAGCTTGGGCACGTCCTCAAAGCGGTCGAGCGTTGGCACATCTGAGAGCGCCAGCGTCCAGAGCATGCCGTGCACCTCGGTGCGCGGGTCGCGCGTCACGTTCGCATAACCATCGGCTGAAATGATCCAGCGGTGGCGCGGCAGGCGCGCCGGGCCGATCACCACCGATTTCGGACAGCGCTTGGCCATGGCCGCCACATCCATGTTGGCGCCGTAGGCGAAATAAAGCGGCATCAAATGCCCCGCTGCATCAACGCGCGCTCATCATCGGTGATGAAATCGCGCAACACCGGCACGTCATCGCGTTTTTCACTGATCAGGATGTGATAGATCATATTGGAGCCGTGCAGAAAGCCCAGTTCGCAGGAGATGAGGTAAAACTCCCACATCCGGCAGAAGCGCTCATCGTACATCGCGACGGCCTGATCGCGGATCCTGGCGAAGTTTTCGCGCCAGGCCTTGAGCGTCCAGTAGTAATGCAGGCGCAGCACCTCGCAATCGGCGACCCAGAGGCCGGTGCGCTCGGTGGCGGCAAAGACCTCGGACAGCGCGGGGCAATAGCCGCCGGGAAAGATGTATTTGCGGATGAACGGGGCCGTCGTGCCCGGCGGCGACATGCGTCCGATGGCATGCACCAGGCCAAAGCCGCCCGGTTTTATCAGGCTTTTCAGCTTGGCAAAGTAGTTGTCAAAATTGGCAATGCCGATGGCCTCCATCATGGCAATGGAAATCACGCGGTCGTAGGTGCCGCTCATGTGGCGGTAATCCTGCTCCAGAAAAGTCACGCGGTCCGCCACACCCATGTCGAGCGCGCGCTGCCTGGCCACGCCGATCTGCTCCGGTGAGAGGCTGACCGAGGTCACGGTAACGCCAAACTCCTTGGCGAGGTAGCAGGCCAGCGCGCCCCAGCCTGAACCCACCTCGGCGATGGTCATGCCGGGCTGCAAACGCAATTTGGCCGCGATATGGCGCATTTTGTCCTGCTGCGCCTGCTCCAGCGTGTTTTCTGGATGCGTGAAGTAGGCGCAGGAATAGTTCATCGTGGAATCAAGCCAGAGTTTGTAAAATTCCGGTTTGATATCATAATGATGGCGGATGTTCTTCGATGCTTGCGTGATGGAGTTGCGCTGCTGCCAGCGCCGCACGGAGCGCCAACCCGTGCGCAGTGCCTGTTGCACCGGATGGGTGCTCAGTCCGGAGCGGTTTTCAGAAAAGAGCATCAGGAGATCATAGATCGATGAGCCTTCTTCGAAGGCAATGCGGTCATCCATATAAGCTTCAGGGAAGGCCAGTTCCGGATTCCAGAAAATCTTGCGTGCGATCTTGTCGTCTTTCATGCGCACCGTGACGGCACTGCCCGCGCGGTTTCCGTACATGTGGCGCACGCCGCTCGTGTCGATCACGGTCAGCGAACCGTTGCGTATGAAGCGTTTGAGCAGGCCGGAAAGCAGGCGCATGGACATGATGTCGCCTAAAGCAGGTTTTGCACCCGCGCGAAAGACCGCTTGAGACGATCAGTGCATATTGAGGCTGCGCGCCTTCAATTGACCGCCCCGTGTCTTGGTGAAGAACTCGCTGAGTTGGGGGTGGCGCAGAGGCTCCTTCGACTCATCCGGCAACAAATTCTGTTCCGACACATAAGCCACGTATTCAGTGTCGGAGTTCTCGGCCAGCAGATGGTAGAATGGCTGGTCGCGTGAAGGGCGCGATTCAGCGGGAATGGAATTCCACCACTCTTCAGTGTTGGAAAACTCCGGATCAATATCGAATATGACGCCGCGAAACGGGTAAAGCCTGTGCTTGACCACGGTTCCAATGCCGAATTTTGCGCTGCGGTTTTTCATGTCTGCTTCAATGTAAGCAAGCGCCGCGCCAGCGCAAGGGGGCAGTGGACTTCGTTGACTGGCACAATGGACGCAGGCGCGCCGCGCTGCTAACCCGCTGTGGATCTGGAGCAATGAGCCCCATTCATGGCTGACGTCCTTTCCCTCGCCCTGCCCTTCTTCGGCTTGATCTTTCTCGGTTTTTTTTGAGGCAAGGTCCGCA
>JANMMT010000010.1:0-78861 GCA_031373545.1 Hyphomicrobiales bacterium | reverse complement strand
CACGCCGCGTGGGGAGTGCAAACCCCGAGAGTGTACCCCGCGCACCCAGCAAGGGGATCGCCCGCCCCGCCGGGAGTTCTCTGACAGGTCCCCACGTGCGCCCACAGGTGACCGCCCGCCGCGCCGGGAGTTTTCTGACAGGCCTTCACGTGCGCCCACGGGGGATCGCCCGCCGCGCCGGGAGTTTTCTGACAGGTCCCCACGTGCGCCCACAGGTGATCGCCCGCCGCGCCGGGACGGCCGCCCGCCACAAGGCGCTGGCAGGCCGGACCGGTCAGGCCCAAGCCGCAATGGTCCCAAAGGGTCAGGGCCGAATCGCTCCGGTCCAAAAGGCCCGGGTAGCCGCCCGCCGCGCCGGGACAGATAATCCATGCGCGTGATCGCGGGACGGTTGCGCGGACGCGCGCTGCTCGGACCCAGCGGCGAGGGGCTGCGCCCCTCTTCGGATCGCCTGCGCGAATCACTCTTCAATGTGCTCGCCCACGGCCTTGGCAAACACGGTGTGGAAGATGCCATCGCCGGCGCGCGCGTGCTCGATCTGTTTGCCGGCACGGGTGCGCTCGCCATCGAGGCGCTGTCGCGTGGGGCCAGCTACGGCGTGATGGTGGATGAGGGCACCGAGGCCCGCGGCCTGCAGCGCGGCAATGTGGAAGCACTTGGCCTTGGGGGCGTGACGCGTATCTTGCGCCGGGACGCCACAAAACTGGGTGTCGTTCAGCCATTCGAGCCCTTCAGCCTTGTCTTCTGCGATCCGCCTTACGGCAAGGGGCTGGGCGCACTGGCCCTGCAATCGGCCCTCGCGGGCGGTTGGCTGGCCCAGGGTGCCGTGGTGGTGCTGGAAGAGCGCGCCGGGCTGGAGATCGCATTGCCCGCGCCGCTCACCTTGCTGGACCAGCGCATCACAGGTGAGGGACAAACCTTGATCGGGCGATTTTAGGCTTGTGAAACAGGGTTAACGCGCCTTAAGATTTGGGCCATGAGCATCCGCACCAACAAGATCCGCATGGCTGAAACCCGCGACGCCGAAGGCGTGGCGGGTGTGCATGATGCGGCCTGGCGCGAGGCTTACCGCGGTATCATACCCGGGCAGGATCTGGAACGCATGGTGGAACGGCGGGGTGCCCGCTGGTGGGCACATGCCATTGCACGCGGCAGCCGCATTCTGGTGCTGGACATGGCGGGCGAGGTGGTGGGTTATGCCAGTTATGGCCGCAACCGTGCGATGTCCCTGCCCTACCGGGGCGAAATCTTCGAGCTCTACCTCAAGCCGGAGTATCAGGGCCTCGGCTTTGGCAGCCGGTTGTTTCGCACCGCGCAACGGGAGCTGAACAGCCACGGCATGGGCTCGGTCGTGGTGTGGTCGCTGGCGGACAACGAGCGGGCCTTGCGCTTCTACGAGCAACTTGGCGGGCTGATGGTGGGCCGCGCCCATGAGAGCTTCGGGGCCAAATCCTGCGAGCGGCTGGCCTTTGGCTGGCAGGCGGGTTGATCCCACGCCGAATGACTTCCGCGCTGACGCCGGAAGGACTGTGCGCATGAAAGAAGCCGGGGCCCCGTGCGCAGCGGCCCATCCGGCCGGTGTCTTGGGGACAAAGTATTCAGGTGGCTTGAAGAGCGCCGCTTCACGGGGCCCCGGCCATCCGCAGGTGTGGTGGTCACCTGCAGATCAGGTCTGTCCCTCAACTGGAGCTCTCCGTTCAAGGACAATAAATGCGGTTTATAGGAAAATAAGCTCTGTGTCAAGGCACCGCGATTCTCAGCGGTGAATGCCGATCTGGGCCGTGAGGCCGCCGTCCACCGGAATCACCGCGCCTGTCACATAAGCCGCGGCATCCGACATCAGAAAGCCGACGACGGCGGCGATCTCTTCGGGCTTGGCAAAGCGCCCGGCGGGAATCTGGCTTTCCATCTTCTCGCGGTAGGCCTCGTAGGCCGACATCATGTCCGTGGCGATGAAACCGGGCGCCACATAATTGACGGTGACGCCGCGCTTGGCGGTCTCGATGGCCAGCGTGCGGCAATAGCCCAGCAGCGCCGCCTTGGAGGCCGCATAGGCCGCGTTGCCCGCATTGGCCTGCAGAGCCGTCACCGAGCCGATGACCACCACACGGCCCGCGCGCGTGCGAATCATGTTGCGCGAGAGCGATTTCACGATGCGCGTGAAGGACCAGAAATTCACCTGCATGGCCGCTTCGCCCTTGGCCTGGTCCATCATCATGGTCAGCGCATCATAGGGCTGGCCCGCGTTGTGGACGAAGCCGTGGTAGCCGGTGCCCTCGCAGGCCTTGGCGAAGGCATCGACCGCTTCCACCATGGACAAATCCAGGCTCAGCGCCTGAACGGAGCGCCCGCCCATCGAGAGCTCGGTTGCCAATGCCTTGGCCTGATCGCCGGAGGAGCGATAGGTGAAATCAACGTCGAAGCCCTGGGACACAAGCTGGCGCACGATGGCCGCGCCCACGCCCTTGCCGCCGCCTGTGACGAGAATGCGCTTGGTATCAGTCATGAAAAACCTCTTGTGCAGATGGCCCCTTCATCCTTCGGCAGGCTCAGGATGAGGGCTTGTGGAAAATCAGACAGGCTCGGCGGTGACCACCAGACAGGTGTTCTGCCCGCCAAAGCCGAAGGAGTTGGACAGCACGCTGGTGACCGGGACATCGCGGTAGGTGTTGCCCACGATATCGACGGGTATCAGCGGATCGGGGATGTGAAAATTGATGGTGGGCGGAATGCGCCCGGTGCGGATTGTGAGCAGCGAGAACACCGCTTCCACCGCCCCCGCCGCCGTCAATGTGTGGCCCACCATGGATTTGTTGGACGTGATCGGCGGCACGTCTGCGCCAAAAACGGCCATGCAGCCCATGGCTTCCATCTTGTCATTTTCCGGCGTCGATGTCCCGTGGGCGTTGATGGTGCTGATCTGGTCCGGGCGCAGGCCCGCGTCATCCAGTGCCGCCTTGATCGCGCCGATGATCGGTTTGCCATCCGGAGACGAGCGGGTGCGGTGAAAGCCGTCGCCCATCTCGCCCGCGCCGGCCAGAATGCCCAAAATGGTCGCGCCACGCGCCACGGCGGCGTCATAATCCTCCAGCACCAGCGCGCCCGCGCCCTCGCCCATGACGAAGCCATCGCGGTTCTTGGAGAAGGGTTTGGCCGCGCCGGTGGGCGGATCGTTCTGTGTCGTCAGGGCCGAAAGCAGCGAGAAGCGGATGAGCGCTTCGGCATGCACCGAGCCATCGGTGCCGATGCACAGCGCCGCCGCCGTCTCACCGCGGCGGATCGCTTCCACGCCGAGCTGGATGGCGGTCGCACCCGAGGAACAGGCGGTGGAGAGCGAAATGGGCGAGCCGCGCGTGCCAAACTCATCGGCGATGCGATCCGCCACGGTGCCAAACAGGAACAGGTCGTGATAGGCCTTGAAGCGCCCGGTGGCCGCCCCTGCCAACACATCCGTGTAGGTCAGAGCGCCGTGGCCACCCGCATTGGCCAACTCCTGGCGCTGCGGCCACTCCATCTCGACCGGCGGGACCGCGATGAACAACTGGCCGGGAAAATCCCCCTTCGTGCCGATGCCTGACTCGGTGATGGCCTCCTCGGCGGCCAGCCGCGCCAGCGCCGTGCTGAGGTTGGGCGCACAGTAAGGTGCAGGCACCTCTACATCATCGACCGTGCCCGCGATCGTGGTGCGCAGCCCCTCTGTGGGAAAGCGCGTGATGCGGTGAATGCCCGAGAGGCCCGCCGTGAGCTTGGCCCAATTCTCGGCCTTGCCGACGCCGAGCGAGGTGACGACCCCTGTACCTGTCACGGCCACGACCGGGCGGCCCTGCTTGTCAATTGTGCGCGCGCCCATCACAGCCTCTCCACTTTTGCGAGGCCCTCGCCCCGGTGGTGGCCCAGGCTGGTGACCAGGGCCGCGCCCGGCAAAGCACCCGCGTGCAGCCCGGCGGCGGCAAGCGCCACACCGTAGGGAAACTGCGCTTCCACTGAATGACCGATCATGTCGCCCGACAGAATGACCCGGGCCTGCGGCGCGCAGGTTGCCAGCACGGCCTGCTCCTCGCCCGCAACTGCGCCCGCGCCGGTGTTGCCGGAAATGATGGTGGGGGCCGGGCCTGCCGTGTTCAGCATGGAGGTGAGCGCACGGGCCGCATCGCCCGGATTGCGGCGGGTCCAATCCGCCTGCACAGGGGCGAGCCGCGCATAAGCCCGCGCGCCCCGTGCCTCGGCATGGGTCCGGGATTCCAGCACGAGAAACACGCCGGCGCTGCCCGGCACGAAGCCGCCGCCGTTGCGGTTTGTCACCGACACCGCCGGATCGCGCCAGACGGCTCCGCCCATCTCGTACGTCACAATCAGGTCTGGGCGTTCGGCACTGGTGGCGCCGCCGACCAGGAACAGATCGGTCTGTCCCGAGCGGATGCGCGCCTCCGCCACGCGCAGGGCATCCACCCCGCATTGCTCTTCGCCCATGAAGGTGCGCGAACCACCAATGACGCCGTGCACGATGGAAATGTTGCCCGCGAGGAGATTGGAGAGTTGGGCCAGGAACAGCGTGGGCCGGATGTCGGACATCAACCGCTCGTTGAGATAGACACCGGGGTTGTGCGCCGTGCGCAGGCCCGTGAGGATTGCCCCATCCACGGCGTAATCGCGCTCGCCGCCACCACAAGCGACGATGAGGTGCATTTTTGCCAGGAGTTCGCTCTGCCCCTTGAGGCCTGCATCATCCAGCGCGGCTCCTGCCGCATAGGTGCCCAGCCGCTGCCAGGCCTCCATCTGCCGCTGGTCGGATTTTTTCGGAACATGCTTGTCAAGTTCCACGGCCACGGCAGGATGCACCGCATAGGGCGCGAAGGTCGTGGTGTCGACATGGGGCGTGAAGCCACTGAGCGCAGCCACGTGAGGCGCCACACCCTCACCCAGCGAAGTGACAATGCCGATGCCGGTTATAAGGACGTCACGTGGGGACATGGAATGAATGGAAACCGCAAGCTTGAAACAGGTGCGGACCGGGTATCACGGCAGGGTTGGAGAACCAAGGTTGTTTTCAGAGCCAAACCCCATTTCAGAGCCACGCCCCATTTCAGGCCCAAGCCCGATGCGTGTGATCTGGCGCTGCATCAGCGTCTTCATGTCAGCGGGAAAAGCCTGTAGGGCAAAGCGCAACGAAGCGCTGGCCACGAGCTTGCCATCCACGCGGATCTTGGCCTTGGTGGCGGCGTAGCCCGAGCCATCCTGATCGAAGGTGGCCTCGATGATGAGCCGCTGGGCGGGCGTGACAAAGGCGCGAAAACGAGCCTCATCCACGCCCATCAGGAATGGCATGTGCGAGAGGCGGTTGAGCGCCAGCAGGAGATAGCCGGAGGCCTGCGCCATGGTCTCGGTCAACAGCACGCCCGGCACCAGCGGATGGCCAGGAAAATGCCCCTCGAACACGGGGCTGGTGTCGGGCACGAGTGCCTCGGCCGTGAGCGCCTTGCCATCCCGGTCAAAGGACGTGACGGTGTCGATCATCTCGAAATATTCAAGCCGCATGGCGGGTCAGGCTGCCTTGGCAGCCACCAATTCATCGATGCGGGCGCAGAGGTTCTTCAGCACGAAGTAGTTTTCCGCCGGCGTCTTGCCCTCGTTCACTTCCTGCGTCCATTGCTCCAGCGGCATCTTGATTCCGAACTTCTTGTCCACCGCAAAGGCGATGTCGAGAAACGCCAGGCTGTCGATGCCCAGATCGTTGATGGCATGGGCCTCGGGTGTGATGCTGTCGCGGGAAATGTCGGCTGTGTCGGCGATAATATCGGCCACCGTGTCAAATGTGGACATGGGAATGCTCCTTCTAAAACAACGCTGTGCGCGCGGCAATTGGGTCAAGCGTGTCCTATACAGAAGCGCCCCGGTTTGTCCAACCGGGCGGTGCTTGAGCAGTGAACAAGGCCTCAGCCATAGAGCTTGCGCGGCAACCACAGCGCGATCTCGGGAAAGATGTAGAGCAGCGCCATGGAGCCCACCACGATCCAGAGGAACGGCATGACACCGGCGAATATCTCGTCGATCGTGACATGCGCGGGCGCGACCCCCTTGAGATAGAACGGGGCCATGGCGACCGGCGGCGAGAGGAACGAAGTCTGGAGGTTGAGCGCCACCAGAATGCCGAAGAAGATCGGATCCACGTTGAAATCATCAAGCAGCGGCAGGAAAATGGGCAGGAAGATCACGATGATCTCGGTCCATTCCAGCGGCCAACCCAGAACGAAGATGATGGCCTGCGTCAGCATGAGAAAGCCGATGGCATTGAGGTTGAGCGCGAGAATGAAATCCTCCACCACCTTCTGCCCACCCAGATAGGCAAAGACCGCCGAGAAGACCGCTGAGCCCACGAAAAGCCAGCACACCATGGCCGACGCACGCGCCGTGAGAAACACCGATTCCTTCACCTGGCGGAAACCGAAATTGTTGGCCCCCACCACCCGGTAGGCCACAGCAAGGAGCACCGCACCGGCGGAGCCCACGGCCGCGGCCTCCGACGGCGTGGCAAGACCCATGACGATGGCGCCCAGCACGCCGGCGATCATCAAGAACAGAGGGAAGAAGTTGACCGCCAGCGACCACACAATCCTGCTGATGGGCACGTTGCGCTGCTCCGCCGGGAGCTTGGGCGCAAGGGAAGGATCAATGATGGCGCGGATGATGACATAGAGCATGTAGAGCCCTGCCAGCATCAGGCCGGGGAAGAAAGCGGCGGCATAGAGTTTCACCACCGAGACGCCTGCGGTCGCGCCGTAGAGAATCAGCATCACGGAGGGCGGAATGAGAATGCCCAGACAGCCGCCTGCACAGACCACGCCCGCGGCGATCTTGGTGTCGTAACCCGCGCGCAGCATGGCCGGAAAGGCGAGCAGGCCCATCAGCGTCACCACGGCACCGACGATGCCGGTGGCGGTGGCGAAGATGGCGCAGGTGATCAGCGTGGCGACGGCCAGTGATCCGGGCACCCAGCCCATGGCAAGCTGGATGGAATTGAACAGGCGATCCAGAATATTCGCCCGCTCAATGACATAGCCCATGAACAGGAACAGCGGGATCGACAGCAGAACGTCGTTCGCCATGGTCGAATAGGTGCGCTGCACGAAGAGCTGAAAGATCGCGTCCCCCATGGCGTAGTAGCCAAAGCCGACGCCGAGCGCCATCAGCGTAAAGGCGATGGGAAAGCCCAGCATCAGAAAGGCCAGGAACAGCAGCAGCATGAGCACGCCCATGGCGGGCTGGGACGTCAGGATTGCCAGCATGGTCAGGCCCCCGCCTTTGCTTGTGCCTGCATCTTGGCGGCTTCGGCTGTTTCAAGAATGAGTTTTTCCATCTCTTCCACATCGTTGATGCGCTGCGGCCACGCACCCGTCTGCAGGCACTGCACGCAGCGGATGCACTCGACGATGCCTTGCAGCAGCATCAGCACACCGGTGACGGGAATGAGGAATTTGAAAGGCCAGATGATCGGCCCGTTGGGGCTGAACGAGGAACGCTCGTTGAGCAGCCAGGACAGCTTGGCAAAGCCCCAGCCCGAATAGATCAAGGCCAGTATGCCGGGAAAGAAGAACAGGATGTACAACGCCAGATCCGTGCGCGCCTGGCGGGTGGGTGACCATTGGCGATAGAGAAAATCGCCCCGCACATGCCCGTTGCGGGCGAGCGTGTAGGCTCCGGCCATCATGAACAGCGTGCCGTAGAGGATGTAGCTGGCATCAAAGGCCCAGTCGGTCGGCGCGCCCATGACATAACGGCTGAAGACCTCGTAACAGACCGCAAGGGTCAACAGCACGATGCTCCAAGCGAAGAACTTGCCAATCCAGGTGTTGAGCTGGTCAACGGCTGTGACGAATGCATTCATGCCCGCGCCCCTGTTGAGCCCGACGCACGGGCGAACCACAAACAATTTCTGTTTTAAAGTATCCGGACCGTGAATGTCCACGGCCCGGACTGTCCAATCTCATACGACCTTGGGATCAGGCCTTGAAGAAGGCGTCGTAGGCCATCTGCTGGCTGACCTCGTAATCGAGCTGGAAGCCGACTACCCGCTTCGCCCAAGCCTGCTGGCTCTCGATGACCTTTTTGAAGAACGGGTCCACCGAGAGGTTCGCTATGGTCTTCTTCCACGCCTCAAGCTGACCTTGCAGAATGGCATCCGGCGTCTTGATCACACGCACGCCGCGCGCCTTGATCGCTTCGATGTCCTTGGAATAGCGGTCCTGCGCCTTCCAGCTCATGTCGGCGGACGAGGCATCGGATGCGGTGCGGATGATCGACTGCACTTCCTTCGGCAGGGCATTGAACTTGGTCTTGTTGAAGAGCAATTCGAAGGATTCCAGCGCCTGATGGTAGCTCTGCACATAGTAGAGCTTCGAGACATCGGGGAAGCCGAGATTCAGATCGGAGGACGGGTTGTTGAACTCCGCACCGTCGATCAGCCCGCGGTCGATGGCGGGCACGATTTCCCCGCCGGGCAGGATCGTCACGGCCACGCCCATTTCGCGCATCAGGTCCGCCGCGAGGCCAACCGTGCGGTATTTCAGGCCGCGAAGATCGGCGGGTGTGTTGAGCTCCTTCTTGAACCAACCCATGGGCTGCGTCGGCATCGGGCCATAGAGCATCCCCACCACGTTGAGCTTCATCACGTCATTGATGAGCTCTTCATAGAGGGCCTGGCCGCCGCCGTAGCGGATCCAGCCCAGCATGTGTTCCGCACGCCAGCCAAAGGCAGGGGCGGTGCCGAAGAGAGAGAAGGCCTTGTTTTTGCCGTACCAGTAGGCAGAGACGCCGTGGCCGCCATCGAGCACGCCCGCATGCACGGCATCGATGAGCTGGAAGGCGGGCACCACAGCACCGGCGGCCAGAAGCTCGAGCTCGATACGGCCCGAACCCATCTCGTTGACACGGCGCACGAAATCCGTGGCGAACTCGTGAAAAATGTCGCGGTTCGGCCAGGTGGACTGAAACTTGAGTTTGACGGGGGCCTGCGCCCGCACGACGTTGGGGGCCATCACGGCAGCAGCGGCGCCTGCACCCGCAGCACCTGTGATGAATCGGCGACGGGATGTCGGCACTGACTTCGTGGGCGTGGTCATTGAATTGTCTCTCCCATGGATCACTCGACCTCTGCGGGCCGATGTCATCAAACTATCCTAGTCTTTTTCCATTTCAAGGGGATTCAGTGCCCTGCCTTGAAAGTTAACACCATTGGATTTCTGTGAATTTATAAAACGATTTAAATGTGTATAATTCGAATGCTGAGCGGTGCTGTGTGCGTTGGACGAGCCGTGTGCTTCATGCGCCCATAATTGTCGTTTTCCCGTCAATACAGCGGCAACAGCCGCACACCCGGCAGCCGCAACGGACCCACAGCCACGCGCCCCTCGACGAATGTAATGGGCAGGCGCATGCTGCGCTCGCGCGGCGGCGCGCCAGGTTGCTCATTGCGCCGACCGCTGCTGCCCATCAACAGATTACCAATAAGGTTGTCCACCGCATTGAGGCCGAACTGGCGCAGCAGCGCATCCGCGTTGATGAATGTGGCGTCGAGCTGCCCCGCCACGCGCCGCTCGCTGTCCAGGCGCAACTCGCCCTTGCCCTCAGCGCGCGGCACACCCTTGGCAAGCGCCAGCCGCTCCACACGCATCACGCCGCCCGTGGTGCGCCATGTGTCGAGCGTTGCCTTCCAATCGCGCCGGTCAATGGTGGTCAGGCCGAAGATCCGTCCATCGAAACTGGCGTTGAACGGATCGGCGTTGCCCATCAACCCATCCAGCAGAGGCGTGGCGGAGTTCACCAGCGCCAAAGCCACATCGAACGTGCCGGCAGGCTGGCCAGAAGCCTCGCGCAGGTGCAAATCGAGCTTGTCCGCCTTGGAACGAAACACCTCGGAGCCTGCAGCCGTGACGATAACCTCCGGCTTCACGACTTCCAGCGAGGCGCGGTCGAGGCGGCTGAGCGATCCGCTGACGCTGGAGCGGGCGCTTTCCCAGTTCACAGTCATGTCGCTCGCGCCTTCGCGCACCACGCGCAGCGGGCTGGCAAACTCCAGAATCACATGGCCCATGGTGAGTGCGCCAGCGGTTGTTGCGATGGCCGTCAGTGCGCCCAGCGAACCGGTGGTCGGGAGGCGCCCAGCCTCTTCGACCTGCTGAAAAGTGGGCTTGGCACAGCGAATTTCAATGCGAAACGGATAGCCGCTGATGCTGCGATCCGGACAATTCCAGACCCGCCCCAACCCCGCCTGGCGGGCCATGAAGAGGTCCATCTCCTGCGCCGTGCGATGGCGGCCATAGAGCCACAGCGCCGACCAGCCAAGGATGACCAGCGCCAACAGGCCGAAAGGGACATAAAGACCCAGCCGGGATTTGCGCATGTGGCCGGCCATGGTCTGGGGCGTCGTTTGCATCGGCACAATCCATGCTTGGTGTTGAAGAGGCGGGCTGTTCGAGAAAAAGGCTTGGTGTTGAAGACAAGTCTGCAGGCTGATAGCGAAGAAACAATCATCATGCACCACGACAATATCAAGGCTGATCTCCTGCACCCCTCTGCCGTGACGGAGGGGTTCTGGGTTTTCGGCTATGGCTCGCTGATGTGGAAGCCGGGTTTTGCCTATGCCGAACGCCAGCCGGCCACCGCTTATGGCGTCCACCGCCGGCTTTGCGTCTATTCCACTCATTACCGCGGCACGCCGGAAAACCCCGGCCTCGTGCTGGGCCTGGTGCGCGGCGGATGCTGCCATGGCATGGCCTTCAAGGTGCGCGGGGCCGAGGCCGCCGAAACGCTGAGCTACCTTACGGCGCGCGAGCAGATCAGCCGGGTCTATCATGAACAGTTTCGCCCCGTGCGGCTGCGCGACGGGCACGTGGTGCGTGCGCTCTGCTACGTGGTGGATGAAAGCCACCGTCAGTTCGCCGGTCGGTTGCCGCCAGCCGACCAATTGCGGCTGGTGGAGCGCAGCCACGGCAGCATGGGACCCAACCGTGACTACGTCTGCAACACGGCGCGGCTGCTCAGCGACATCGGTGTCGAGGATCGCATCCTGTCCTGGCTGGCGCGGCGGCTCGACGAGGCAGAGATATCCACAGACGCGGCTTGCAAATGAAGCACGGACGTCTATGCCTGCCCGAACAAGACCGCAGGAAAACAAAACATGTCCGGTGCCGATCACGCCAAAGAAGCTGCTGAAGCAGGTGGCAACAACAAATACATCGCCTTGATGATCGCCGTGCTGGCACTGATGCTGGCACTGTCGGAGATGACGGGCAAGAATGCCGAGAAATCCTCCATGCAAGCCAACATCGAGGCGAGCAACCTGTGGTCGTTCTTTCAGGCCAAGACCATCCGCCGCGCCGCGGCCATTCAATCCGCTGAAGCCATGGACATCGATGCCATCGGTGTGACAGACGAAGCGAAGAAGGCCGCCATCGCCAAGCAGATCGACACATGGAAAAAGCTGGCGGTGCGGCTCGAATCCGAACCGGAAACCAATGAAGGCCGCCGCGAACTCATGGCCCGCGCCAAGGCCGCTGAAGCCAAGCGCGACTACGAGAACAAGAAGAACGAGGCACTGGAAATTTCGTCCGCCATCTTTCAGGTGTCCATCGTCATCGCATCCGCCGCCATCATCACCGGCGTGACGGCGCTGGCGTTTCTGGCGGGCGGCTTTGGTGTGATCGCCGCCGTGCTGATGGCGATCGGCCTCATCGCGCCGACGATCCTGCCCTTCGTGTGACGGGCTAAACCCTTAGAACTTGTAGTTCACACCCGTGCGCAGGATGCTGCCCTTGGCAGCGATGCCGGTGCCATAATCCACACCGTTCAGAGCAGGTATCGCGCGTACGGCGGCATTGCCGGTGGCGAGCAAATCGCTCTTGCCCAGGTCGTAATAGAGATATTCGCCTTTCACGGTCCAGTTCGCTGTCACGGCATATTCAAGGCCGGCGCCCAGGGTCCAGCCGAATTTGGTCTGTGACTTGGCATCGCTCCACACGAGGCCGGGGGCCTGCACGCCCGTGACGCTGGCGGATGTCTTCAGGTCCGCAAAGGCCAAGCCGCCTGTTGCGTAGATGAGTGTGCGGTCGCTGGCGACGCCGAGGCGCGCACGCACCGTGCCGAACCAGCGCATCTCGCTCCCCGCAGCCGTGACAAGCTGCGTGCCCAGCACGGGCGCACCGATGAAGCCTGCATCGCGGCCCTTGGGCATCAGGCTAAGGTCCGCCTCCAGACCGGTGACGAGGTTGCCGAACTGCACGTTGTAGCCCACCTGCCCACCGCCCACGAAGCCATCACGGCCCACCTTGAGTTTGGCGGGCACGAAGCCGGGCGCAATCAGGCCCTGGAAGCCTGCCGTGCCCGTGGTGGTGGCGTCGCTGTCGTAGCCCATGGCGTAGCCCGCATGCAGGCCGACATAGGCACCTGCCCACGTGAAGGCAGGTACGGGAATGGGCGCGTAGGGGAGAGGCTTCAACGTGCCGCGAAGGTCTGCGGCTGCTGCGCCTGTGGCCGCGCCCGCACAGATGAGAGAGGCTGTGATGAGGGTTTTCAACCGCATGTGCATGGCTCCGGACAGGTGCGCGAACGGCTGCACCGATGCCCGAAGTGCGTAATGGATTAACCTTAATGGAGTGCTAAAAACGGCGTGCGCGCGCGCAGCCGCATCAGCAGCGAGCGGCGCTCGCTCTTGAGGCCCAGCAAGGCAAAGACTGCCAGTTTGAGTGCCGTGACGTGCGCTTTCAAGCCACGCGTATAGGGCGCAATGAAGGCGCTCGCCTTGGCGCGCAGCCACAGGACGCGCTGATAAAGCCATGCGAACCAGCCAAAGGTCATGAGCTTGTCGCGCGTCAGATCAAACAGAAATGCCATCGTGCCAAAGCCCACGATCTTGATGGCAACAAAGCCCAGTAAGCCCAGCACCACATGGCCTTGCACCATCAGCCACAGAGCCGCAAACTTGAGGGGCTGTACGATAATTACGGGAATGGCAAACAGCAGCAGCGCTGCCCACGCTGGAATACGCGCAATGATTGTGGCAACCCAGCGCTTGAATGCCTGAAACGGGATGCAACCCCGCAACCAATGCCCAGCCTCGGTGAGTTTGTCCCACAGCCATGCCTCGAAAAGGAACCCGGCGGCAAGCAGCAGGAGAAACGGGCGGGTGAGACGCTTGATCACAGCGTTGACGTGCGCATGCTGGCACCGGATTTCAAGAGCCGACCGAACAACGGGCTGCAATTCAAAATCTGTAGGGTGACCCAGTTTGAATCAAGAATCATAATCTTGAGTCTGTCAAAAGACAGGATTTTGTGTCGAAGGACCCTATCCTTCCACAAGCTCAGAACGATGGCTTTGCCAGCAAGCGCATCCGCCTTTCCAAACTTTTCTCACGCAATCGGCATTTGCCTGTGTGCGGTGCCGGACGCGATTGTCCCATTCATCGCACGACAGGCACAGGGCAGTCATGAACAGGCGTATTCTTCTCCTCGGCGCTCTCGCATCGGGCTTGGGCGTGTCAGGGTTTTTCGGCTTGGGCCTGCGCGGCGCCAATGCGAGCCCGCTGCATGTGGATTCCACGGAATTCGCCGCTGGCGGGCGTGATGTTGTGGCCTATTTCAGCCTTGCCACCTCTCCCCGCCCCGCAGCAGGCGTGCCGGGCAGCCGACGCTTCACGGCGCTGTGGAACGGCGCAACCTTTGCCTTTGCCACCGCGCAGAACCGCGATTTGTTCCTGGCCAATCCGGCGCGGTACGCCCCGCAATATGGCGGACACTGCGCCTGGGCCGCCGGCCAGGGCTACAAAGCCCCCGGGAGCCCGGATGTCTGGGCCATTGTGGATGGCAAACTCTATCTCAACTACTCCCATGCGGTGCGTCAGCGCTGGGAAAAGGGCATGACCACCCAGATCGAAGCCGCCAACGCCAACTGGGTGAAGCTCGGCCAGGAGCCGGGTTCGACAGGTGACGCCGAAGATTACAGACCTGCGGCTGCGCCTGTGCCTTAAGGCTGCGGCGGCTTGATGGGATAAAGCTGCTCCGCAGCCGGGAAAGACCCGTCGCGCACACCGGCTGCATAGGCCGCTATGCCCGTGCTGATCTCTGCGCCCAACGCGCCGAAACGCTTGACGAACCGGGCGGTGCGCTCGGTCATGCCCAGCATATCTTCCATCACGAGAATCTGTCCGTCGCAGGCCGCGCTGGCGCCGATGCCGATGGTCGGCACCGGGCTGACGGCCGAAATCTGCCGCGCGAGCGGCTCCATCACCGCCTCGATGACCATGGAAAAAGCACCTGCGGCTGCGACTGCCGCTGCATCTGCCGCAATGGGGCCAAGCGCGTCGGAGTTGGCCATGTCCGCGGCCTCGGCTCGGCCCCGCGCGCGAAACGAGCCGAGCGTGTGGATGGATTGCGGCGTGAGCCCCACATGCCCCATGACGGGAATGCCCCGCGCCACCAGAAACGCGATGGTTTCCGCCATATGCACGCCGCCCTCCAGCTTGACCGCGCTGCAGCCTGTCTCGCGCAGGATCCGCGCGGCGGAGGCGAAGGCCTGCTCTTTCGACCCTTCATAGGAGCCGAAGGGCATATCGACCACCACCAGCGCCCGGCGCGACGCGGCCACCACCGCCCTGCCATGCAGGATCATCATGTCGAGCGTGACGGCGAGCGTCGTGTCGAACCCATAGAGCACATTGCCCAGCGAATCCCCGACCAGCAGGACATCGCAGAAAGGGTCGGCCAACCGCGCCGAGAGGGCATGGTAAGCGGTCAGTGCCACGATCTTCTCGCCGCCCTTGCGGGCGAGGATATCGGGCGCGGTCAGGCGTTTTGCGGGCGTGTGCGTGGGCGTGGGCGTCACGCTGGATCAAGCCTTGGGTGCATGGAATGCCTCACATATGGATCGCGCGCTTGTCCACCGCGAGGGCGGCTTCCTTCACCGCTTCGCTCATGGTGGGGTGCGCATGGCAGGTGCGGGCGAGATCTTCCGACGAGCCGCCGAATTCCATCAGCACGCCCACCTCATGGATCAGATCGCCCGCGCCCGCGCCGATGATGTGCGCGCCCACGACACGGTCTGTCGCGGCATCCGCCAGCACCTTCACGAAGCCATCCATGGCGCGGTTGGCGCGCGCGCGGCCATTGGCGGTGAAGGGGAATTTGCCGACGTTGTAGGCGGTGCCAGCCGCCTTCAGCTCTTCCTCGGTCTTGCCGATGGAGGCCACTTCCGGCCAGGTGTAAACCACTCCAGGGATGCAATCGTAGTTGATGTGCGGCTTCTGCCCGGCAAGAATCTCCGCCACCGCGACGCCCTCATCCTCGGCCTTGTGCGCCAGCATCGGCCCGCGCACCACATCGCCGATGGCATAGATGCCGGGCACGTTGGAGGCGAAGTGATCGTCAATCACCACGCGCCCACGTTCCATCGCCACGCCCGCAGCCTCCAAGCCCAGCCCTTCGGTGTAAGGGCGGCGGCCCGTGGCGACGAGCACCACATCGGCCTCGACCGTCTCCGCCGCGCCGCCCGCCACGGGTTCGTAAGTGACGTTGGCGCCTGTCTTGGTCTTGGCCACCGCCGTGACCTTGCTGGAGAGCTTGAAGGCGATGCCCTGCTTCTGCTGGATCCGCAGGAAATTCTTGGCGATCTCGTCGTCCATGCCCGGCAAAATACGGTCGAGATACTCGATCACGGTGACCTCGGACCCCAGCCGGCGCCAGACCGAGCCGAGTTCCAGCCCGATGACGCCGCCGCCGATCACGATCATTTTCGCAGGCACCTTTTCCAGGACCAACGCACCGGTGGAGCTGACGATCACCTTCTCGTCGAAATCGATGGTCACACCGGGCGGCGAGGCGATGTCGGAGCCCGTGGCGATGACGATGTTCTTGGTTTCCAGCACGGTGAGTGTGCCGTCGTCGGCCTTGACCTGAACTTGGCCGGGCGCAAGTACAGTGCCCCAGCCCTTGACGCCATCGACCTTGTTTTTCTTCAGCAGAAATTCGACGCCCTTGACGTTGGCATCCACCGTATCCTGCTTGTGCTTCATCATCACGGGCAGGTTGAGTTTGGGCGCGGGCACCTCGATGCCGAGGTCTGCAAAGCCATGGCCCGCCTCATCGAACAGTTCGGAGGCATGCAGCAATGCTTTGGAGGGAATGCAGCCGATGTTGAGGCAGGTGCCGCCATAGGTCTTCATTTTTTCGACGATGGCGACTTTCAGCCCCAGCTGCGCCGCACGGATCGCGCAGACATACCCGCCGGGGCCAGAGCCGATGACAACAAGATCGTAGGACATTCACAACTCCGCAGCGGCATTCATGCCGACATTTCAAATTTCAATAGCACCGCACACCCCAAGGCGTGTTGCGGCAGTAACCACCGATGCCGATGCCGACGCCCCAGGTCTGCACGCCGATGGTTTGCACCACCACGGGACGCCGGGCCTGCGCCTCGATGGCGCGGTTGCGATCGAGATCAATGCGGCACTGGGTGTAGCCTTGCGTCCCGCGCCGGGCACCATAGGCCTGGCAGCGTGCGTCATCGGCGCGGTCGATCTCGGCGCGCTGCTCCTCGAAGGTCTGGCAGGCGGCGAGGGGAAGGACGAAAAGGGTGAGAAGAGCGAGTTTGCGCATGGCGTTTCTCCTTGTTAGCTCCCTCTCCCTGTATCGACGGGGAGAGGGTTGGGGTGAGGGGCAAATGAGATGGCATGGGATGGAAGCCCATGCCCCTCATCCGCTCCTTCGGACCACCTTCTCCCCGCAAACGGGAGAGAAGGAAAAACTCACAAATCCATCACCAGCCGCGCCGGATCTTCCAGGCATTCCTTGACCCGTACGAGGAAGGTCACGGCTTCTTTGCCATCCACAAAGCGATGATCATAGGACAGCGCCAGATACATCATGGGGCGGATGACGATCTGCCCGCCGACCACCACGGGACGATCCTGAATCTTGTGCATGCCCAGAATGCCGGACTGCGGCGCGTTGAGAATGGGCGTGGACATCAGCGAGCCATAAATGCCGCCGTTGGTGATGGTGAAGGTGCCGCCCTGCATTTCGGCGACCGTCAGCGTGCCCTCGCGCGCGCGCTTGCCATAACCGGCGATGGTCTTCTCGATGCCCGCCACCGACAGCGTATCCGCATCGCGCACCACGGGCACGACGAGGCCCTTCTCGGTACCGACCGCAATGCCGATGTGGTAATAGTTCTTGTAGACGAGGTCCGTGCCGTCGATCTCGCCGTTGACGCCCGGCAGCTCTTTAAGCGCCTGCACGCAGGCCTTCACGAACAGGCCCATGAAGCCGAGCTTGGTGCTGTGCTTCTTTTCAAAGGCGTCCTTGTATTTGGTGCGCAGGGCCATGACCTCGCTCATGTCCACCTCGTTGAAGGTGGTGAGCATGGCGGCGGTGTTCTGCGCATCCTTGAGGCGGCGCGCGATGGTCTGGCGCAGCTTGCTCATCTTCACGCGCTCTTCGCGGGACGCATCGTCCACCGCCACGGGCGCACGGGCCACAACAGGAGCTGCGATGACGGGGGCAGGCACCGGGGCTGGAGCCGACGCTGGCGCCGCCACTGGGCCACGGGCAACAACCGCCACGACGTCCTCCTTCAGCACCTGGCCGCGCTTGCCGGAGCCCGCATCAACGCTCACGCCCGTCTCGGCCATCATCTTGGCGGCGGCAGGCGCGGGCGGCATCGAAGTCGGAGCGGAAGCGGGGGCGACTGGATTGACCGGAGGGGGCGATGCAACGGTGGCAGGCTCGATCTTGGCCGCAGGCACGGCAGGCGCCGCCGATGATGCCACGCCCGCGCCGCCCGCCGTGATCTGGCCCAGCAGCGCGCCGACGCCGACGGTCACGCCATCCGCCGCGACGATTTCAGCGAGCACGCCCGCTTCGGGCGCGTTGACCTCCAGCGTCACCTTGTCCGTTTCCAGCTCCAGCAGCGGCTCGTCTTTCTTGACGCTGTCGCCAGGCTTCTTGAACCACTTGCCGATGGTGGCTTCGGACACGGATTCGCCCAGGGTGGGCACGCGGATCTCGGTCATTCGTCTCTCCTGTCATGCCGATCAGGCATGGGATTCTGGTCTGTTTTTCACGCACCGAAGGCGGTGTTGAGGAAGGTTTCGAGTTCGTGCTTGTGGCGGGACATCAGCCCCGTCGCGGTGGCGGCGGCCGCAGGGCGACCGGCATAGACCGCGCGCTTGGCCTTGGAGCCAGCGGACGTCATGACCCATTCGAGATAGGGCACCACGTAGGTCCAGGACCCCATGTTCTGCGGCTCTTCCTGGCACCACACCACATCAGCGTTCTTGAAGCGCGACAACTCCTGCGCGACGGACTTCAGCGGGAAGGGATACAATTGCTCGATGCGCAAGAGATACACATCATCGATGCCGCGCTTCTCGCGGTCCTCCAGAAGGTCGTAATAGACCTTGCCCGAGCACAGGATGACACGGCGGATTTTCGCATCCTTCTGCAATTTGGGTGTCGAGCCCGGCAGCCGCTCGGCATCGTCATGCAGCCAGCGGTGGAACATCGTGCCCTCGGCCATTTCGCTCAAGGAAGACTTGCAGCGCGGGTGACGCAGCAAGGATTTCGGCGTCATCAGGATCAGCGGCTTGCGGAAGTCGCGCTTCAACTGGCGGCGGATGATGTGGAAGTAGTTGGCCGGTGTCGTGACATTGGCCACCTGCATGTTGTCTTCCGCGCACATCTGCAAGAAGCGCTCGAGGCGCGCGGAGGAGTGCTCCGGCCCCTGTCCCTCATAGCCATGGGGCAACAGGCAGACGAGTCCGCTCATGCGCAGCCACTTGCGCTCGCCCGACGAGATGAACTGGTCGAACAGCACCTGCGCGCCATTGGCGAAATCGCCGAACTGCGCCTCCCACAAGGTGATCGCATTGGGCTCGGAGAGGCTGTAGCCATATTCGAAGCCCAGAACGGCCTCTTCGGAGAGCATCGAGTTGATGACCTCGTATTTGCCCTGCCCCTCGCGGATGTGGTTGAGCGGCTTGTAGCGTGCCTCCGTCTCCTGATCGATCAGTACGGAGTGGCGCTGGCTGAAGGTGCCCCGCTCCACGTCCTGGCCGGAAAGACGCACACGGTGGCCTTCCGCCAGCAAGGACCCGAAACCCATGGCTTCGCCCATCGCCCAGTCGATGCCTTCGCCGGTGTCGATCATCTTCGCGCGGCCATCCATGAAACGCTGGATGGTCTTGTGGGCGGTGAAGCCGGGCGGAATCGTCGCCAGTGCCGTGCCCATGCTTTTGAGTTCGGCCATCGGCAGGCCTGTCTGGCCCCGGCGCGGGTCTTCATCGTTGGTGGCGACGGCGGAGGCGACCGCCTTCATGCCCGACCAGGCCCCATCCAGCCAATCCGCCTTGTTGGGCTTGTAGGCCTGACCGGCCTCGAATTCAGCCTCCAGACGCGCGCGCCAGTCGGCCTTCATCTTGTCGACCTCGCCCTCGGTGACGACGCCCTCCGCGATGAGCTTGTCGGTGTAGAGCTGCAGCGTGGTGCGCTGGCTGCGGATTTTCTTGTACATCAACGGCTGGGTGAAGGCCGGCTCGTCGCCCTCGTTATGGCCGAAGCGGCGGTAGCACCACATGTCGATGACGACAGGCTTTTGAAAGCGCATGCGGAATTCGGTGGCAACCTTGGCCGCAAACACCACGGCTTCGGGATCATCCCCGTTGGCGTGGAAAATCGGCGCTTCCACCATCTTCGCCACATCGGAGGGGTAGGGCGAGGAGCGCGAGTAGCGCGGATAGGTCGTGAAGCCGATCTGGTTGTTGATGATGAAATGCACAGAACCGCCGGTGCGGTGGCCCTTGAGGCCCGACAGGCCGAGGCATTCCGCCACCACGCCCTGCCCTGCGAAGGCCGCATCGCCGTGCAGCAGCAGCGGCATCACGGGCGTGCGGTCTTCGGGCGTGCAGCCGTGCTGATCCTGCTTGGCGCGCACCTTGCCCAGCACCACGGGATCGACGATTTCCAGGTGTGAGGGATTGGGGGTCAGGGACAGGTGCACCTTGTTGCCGTCGAACTCGCGGTCGGAGGAGGCGCCGAGATGGTATTTCACATCGCCTGAACCCTCCACATCCTCAGGAGCGAAAGAACCGCCCTTGAACTCGTGGAACAGCGCGCGGTGCGGCTTGCCCATGACCTGGGTCAGCACATTCAGGCGGCCCCGGTGGGCCATGCCCACGACCACTTCCTTGACGCCCAGATTGCCGCCACGCTTGATGATCTGCTCCAGTGCGGGAATGAGCGCTTCACCGCCGTCCAGCCCGAAGCGCTTGGTGCCGGTGAACTTGACGTCGAGGAACTTCTCGAAGCCCTCGCCTTCCACCAGCTTGTTGAGGATGGCGCGCTTGCCCTCGCGGGTGAAGGCGATTTCCTTGTCCGGCCCTTCGATGCGCTCCTGCAACCACGCCTTTTCGGCGGGGTCGGAGATGTGCATGAATTCATAGCCGATGGTGGAGCAATAAGTGCGCTGCAGAATGGCCAGCATTTCGCGGATGGTTGCCGATTCCAGCCCCAGCACATGGTCGATGAAGATGGTGCGGTCCCAATCGGCGTCGGTGAAGCCGTAGGTCGCGGGGTGAAGTTCCTCGTGGTCGCGCTTTGGCTCGATTCCCAGCGGATCGAGATTGGCGTGAAGGTGCCCGCGCATGCGGTAGGCGCGGATCATCATCAGGGCGCGCACCGAGTCGCGGGTCGCCTGCTGGATGTCGGCGACAGAGACGGGGGCAGCCGTGTCAGCGGCTTTCTTCGTCAGCTTGTCAGTGACGATCTTTTCGACCGCACCCCAGTTGCCATCGAGCGCCGAGACCAGCTCGCCATTGGCGGCCACAGGCCAGTGGGGCTTTTTCCAGGAGGGGCCGGGTGTTTCCTCGCCGGCAAGCGCCTCGAGGTAGGTGGCCGAACCACCGGTGGTGGCGAGAATGTCTGATGCGTCGTCCATGATTGCAGCTTTCCTTATCGGCTTGTGCGAACGCCCATGGCAACCGATGCGGGCATGTTGGGGCTTGAAGGATTGGCGATAACATCGCGCGGGCCAGGCCGGGCGATCAGGTCCATGTCTTGCACGGGGATGGCTCCCAGCAGAACCTGATCACCCAGCACCATGGCCCCTGTGAAACAGCTGCGGTTGCCTTTGGTGATCTTGACCGGGCCGACATAGGGCACCGCCCGCGTGGAGCCATCGGCAATGGTCACTTGCCGTTGTTCGATGGCCTCTAGTTTGAGATGCACCGCAACCGACTGCGGTATGCACAAATGCAGCGCGCCCGTATTCACCAGCGCGTTCACGACGATGGGCGCGAGCAAATCATCGCGCACATTGGTCAGTGTCACATCGGTGTAGATCAGGCCCATTGCTCCGTTCCTTCTCAACCCTTCAGCACGTCCACCAAGGTTTTTCCGAGGCGGGCGGGTGATGGCGATACGCGAATGCCTGCGGCTTCCATCGCCGCGATCTTGTCTTCCGCGCCGCCTTTGCCGCCCGAAATAATCGCACCGGCATGACCCATGCGGCGGCCGGGAGGGGCCGTGCGGCCGGCGATGAAGCCGACCATGGGTTTGCTGCGGCCACGCTTGGCTTCGTCGCGAATGAACTGCGCCGCGTCTTCCTCCGCCGAACCGCCGATTTCGCCGATCATGATGATGGAGGTGGTTTTGTCGTCCGCCAGGAACATCTCCAGCATGTCGATGAACTCGGTGCCCTTCACAGGATCGCCGCCAATGCCGACCGCCGTGGTCTGGCCGAGGCCTTCGCGCGTGGTCTGGAACACGGCTTCATAGGTCAGCGTGCCCGAGCGCGAGACGATGCCCACATTGCCCGCCTTGAAGATGTTGGCGGGCATGATGCCGATCTTGCATTCGCCCGCTGTCACCACGCCGGGGCAGTTTGGCCCGATGAGGCGCGATTTGGAGCCCTCCAGCGAGCGCTTGACGCGCACCATGTCGAGCACCGGAATGCCTTCCGTAATGCAGACAATGAGCGGAATTTCCGCATCGATCGCCTCGCAGATCGCATCCGCCGCGCCGGGTGGCGGCACATAAATGACCGAAGCGTCTGCCCCCGTGGCGTGGCGCGCTTCCGCCACGGTGTCGAACACCGGCAGGCCGAGGTGAATGGTGCCCCCCTTGCCGGGCGAGGTGCCGCCCATGACCTGCGTGCCGTAAGCAATCGCCTGCTCGGAATGGAACGTGCCATTCTTGCCGGTGAAGCCCTGCGTGATGACCTTGGTGGATTTGGTGATGAGAATGGACATTCAGGTTCCTGTCAGACGTCAGTGCGGGCGAAAGGGGTTGATGACCTGCACGGAGCCGTAGAACTGCTCGTGGTTGAGGTCTTCGGTGTAAAGAATGGGTGCGCCTAAGCGCTCGGCGGCGGCGATGATTGCACCGTCCCAGTAGGAAATCCGATGCTTCTCGGACGCGAGCGCCGCCTCGTGAACAAGGGCAGCGTCCGTGTCGACGCAAGGGAACAGCATGAATCGCTCCAGCCACCACAGTGCCCGCTGGGCGGAAAGCTTGCGCTTCGCCTTGCTTGTCGCAACCACATAGAACTCCTGGAGGACCTGCGCCGACAGCCCGAAGGACACTGAGTCGATCAGATCGACCGCCTTGGCCCGCTTCGCGTCCTCTGTAGGTTCGCTGCTGGCTGCATAGACCAGAACATTCGTGTCGAGCAGGGCATCAACGGTCATGAAGATCGTCCCTGCGCCAGTCTTTGTTGCCAACCGCGAAATCGTCACGACCGGACATCGTCTTGATGTCCGAGCGCGCGCGCGCGACCCTGTCGTCGGAGGTTGCGACCTGAACCAGATAGTCCCTGACGAGCGCCGTCACGGTCGTGCCACGTCGCGCCGCATAGACCCGGGCCTGATCAAGAAGCGCTTCATCCAGCGCCAATGTGATGTTCTTCGTCATCGCGCATTCTCCTGCACACAGTTACACAGGATATGTGGGGCTGTGTGGCGAGACAATGGCGGCTGCATCACCAACCCATGAGCCATCAACGGGGCGATGAAGCCCTGTGGGATGGAACTGGTGGAAGGGATGACGATGACTTGCACTGTGTTTCCTTATTTATGAAAGTTACCAGATAGTTAATGTAAAGATGAGCGCGAGACATGCTCCAACCGCGACTGAAGGCCATATGGATTTCCACCCAATTAAGCGCTTCAAGCCCCATGGCACCAAGAAAATCAAGGCAAGCGGAACCACATAGAGCAGAAGCAAAAAAGCAAAACCCTCAGTCAAATCTCCTCACCCAACCTTTTTCACAGCAGCGACAATCTTCTGCGCGGCGTCGTCGAGGTCGTCAGCCGAGATCACGTTCAGACCGCTCTCGTTGATGATTGTCTTACCTTCGTTCACGTTGGTGCCTTCGAGGCGCACCACCAGCGGCACTTTGAGGCCGACTTCCTTCACGGCTGCGATCACGCCTTCCGCGATAACATCGCATTTCATGATGCCGCCGAAGATGTTGACGAGGATGCCCTTCACGTTGGGGTCTGCCGTGATGATCTTGAAGGCCGCCGTCACTTTTTCCTTGGAGGCGCCGCCGCCCACATCGAGAAAGTTGGCCGGCTCCATGCCGTAAAGCTTGATGATGTCCATGGTCGCCATGGCGAGGCCCGCGCCGTTGACCATGCAGCCGATGGTGCCATCCAGCGCGATGTAGGAGAGATCATATTTTGACGCTTCGATCTCCTTGGCGTCCTCCTCCGTCAGGTCGCGCAGGGCCACCATGTCGGGGTGCTTGTAAAGGGCGTTGCCATCGAACGACACCTTGGCATCGAGGCACTTGAGGTTGCCGTCCTTGGTGATGATGAGGGGGTTCACCTCCATCATTTCCATGTCCTTGGCGAGGAACGCCGCGTAGAGCTGGCTGACGACCTGGCCCGCCTGCTTGGCGAGATCGCCCGTGAGGCCGAGCGCCTGGGCGACCGTGCGACCGTGATGCGGCATCACACCGGTGGCGGGATCCACCGAGAAGCTGATGATTTTTTCCGGCGTGTCATGGGCCACGGCTTCGATGTCCATGCCGCCTTCGGTCGAGACCACGAAGGAGACGCGCGCCGTCACGCGGTCCACCAGCAACGACATGTAAAATTCTTTTTCAATGTCCGACCCATCCTCGATGTAGAGGCGGTTCACCTGCTTGCCCGCAGGGCCGGTCTGGATGGTGACGAGCGTATTGCCCAGCATTTCCCTGGCATGGGCTTCCACCTCCGCCACGGATTTGGCGAGGCGCACACCGCCCTTGGAGTCCGCGCCCAGCTCCTTGAACTTGCCCTTGCCGCGCCCGCCGGCGTGGATCTGGCTTTTCACCACATACAGCGGTCCGGGCAACTTCTGCGCGGCCTCGACGGCCTCGGCAACCGTCAGCGCGGGATAGCCCGCGGAGACATTGGCCCCGAAGGCCTTGATGACGGCTTTGCCCTGATATTCGTGGATGTTCATGGATTTTCCCTTGGATTGGCAGTGCGCAACGGGCCGTTGATTGCTTTGGCGAGTGCGCTTATTTCAACGTCGGATTGATGGCCTTGCAGGCCTCGATCAGGCCCGTCACCGAGGCGACCGACTTGTCCATCATCGCCTGCTCGGCCTTGTTGAGGCGCACCTTGACGACGCGCTCCACGCCCTTGTCGCCGATCACCACGGGCACGCCGACGAACATGTCCTGCGCGCCGTAGGCATTCTTGATGTAGGAGGCGCAGGGCAGCACGCGCTTCTGATCCTTGAGGTAGCTTTCCGCCATGGCAATGGCCGAGGCGGCAGGCGCATAGAAGGCCGAGCCGGTTTTCAAGAGGTTGACGATCTCGCCGCCGCCCTTGCGGGTGCGCTCGACGATGGCATCCAGTTGCTCCTGCGTCAGCCACTTCATCTTCACGAGGTCGGGCAATGGAATGCCGCCGACGGTGGAATAACGCACCAGCGGGACCATGTCGTCGCCGTGGCCGCCAAGAACGAAGGTCGAGATGTCCTTGATCGACACGCCCGTGGCCTCCGCCAGAAAATAAGCGAAGCGGGCGGAATCGAGCACGCCCGCCATGCCGACGATCTTGTTGGCCTTGACGCCGGAGAATTTCTGCAGCGCCCAGACCATCGCGTCGAGCGGGTTGGTGATGCAGATGACAAAGGCCTTGGGGGCGTATTGCTTGATGCCCGCTCCAACTGCTTCCATCACCTTCAGGTTGATGCAGATCAGGTCATCGCGGCTCATGCCGGGCTTGCGCGGCACACCGGCAGTCACGATCACAACATCCGCACCTTCGATGTCCTTGTAGTCGTTGGTGCCCTTGTAGTTGGCATCAAAACCGTCAACGGCGGATGATTCGATGAGGTCGAGGCTCTTGCCCTGCGGGATACCTTCGGCAATGTCGAAGACAACGATGTCTCCGAGTTCCTTCATGCCCGCGAGATGGGCCAGCGTGCCACCGATCTGTCCAGCACCGATAAGGGCGATTTTCTTGCGCGACATGAAGTGTCTTTCCTCTCAAAGCCGTCCGTGTTGCTCATGCGCTCGCGCTGACTGCTTGTCCTGCGACCGCGTACCAGGCCAGTGCATGGCCGAACTGGCCTGAACTGACAAGATGGGGCGATGGAGATGCCGATGTCCGGCCCGCTGACCACGTGGCCAAGTGGATGTCCACGTGAGTCTATTAATCAATTATTCCAGTTATATAGATGGTTAATCAGATGTGAACGCGGCGGCATATCGATCTCTCGAAATAGCATTACAAATAACTCAATTTGTTATTCGTCACATATTTTGTGGCAACCTGCGCCGTGTCAGATTGCCCAGGATCGCTTCCATCACACGCTCCAGACGCGCATTGAGGCCCGCATCCGTATCCGCTTCCACCAGCACGGAGGCCGGGTCAATGAAGCGCCAGCAGGCATCCGTGAGCAACGCCTGCGCCTTCGTGCGGTCGCGCAGTCCGATGGCCTCGGAAGCGATTCCCTCGTCGATGACACGGTCAAAAGCGCGCCTTAGGCGCAGGCGATGCTTGCGCACAACCGCACGGTTGGCGGTGTTTGCGGCGGCAAAGGCCAGAAACAGGTTGGGATTGTCGGCCTTGGTGGCGCGGTAGGCGCGGCTGATGGCAGCCACCATGCGTTCCAGCTTGTCTGACACCGGGTCGGGTGCGGCCACCACCATCTCGATCCGCTCCTCCAGCGGTTGCAGCCACTGCGCCACCAGCGCATCTACCAGCGCCACTTTCGAGGTGAAGTAGCGGTAGATGTTGGGATGCGTCATGTGGGCGGCTTCCGCCACGCCGATCACCGTGAAACGCCGCGGGCCCATGCGCGCGAGTTCAGCGGCGGCCGCCTGCATGATGCGGGCCTTGGGGCTCTCGTCGGACCTTATCGCACTCATGTCTCGACGATGCCTCCTGTCCCCTCGCCCGGCGCGGCGCCGACGCGCCCGTTGGGCCGCGCCAGATAACTGCCGGATCGCATCTCGATGAGGCGCGAGACCGTGCGATCAAACTCGAAAGCCTCGCGGCCTTCGTCGGCGCGGTAGAGGTCATGCACCTCGGCGGCAGCCGAAACGATCAGCTTGACGTTATGCTCATAAAGCACGTCGATCAGCGTGATGAAGCGCTTCGCCTCGTTGCGTTGCGCCATCTCCATCACCGGCACGCTGTCGAGGATCAGCGTGTGGTAGGTCCGCGCCAGTGCGATGTAGTCTGATGCGCCGAGCGGCTGGCCGCACAGGTCCGCAAAGGCAAAGCGCGCCACGCCGGGCGCAGACGCCGCCACGCGCAGGGCATGGCCCTTCACTGTCATGGTCAGAGGCTGCGGCACGGCCCCGCCCGTCAGCCGGCGCCAGGCCTCATCCAGCGCCGCCGTGGCGTGCGCATCGGCCGGCACGTGATAGACCGGGCTGCCGGCGAGTTTTTCGAGGCGATAATCCGTGCGGGCATCAAGCTGCAGGGCTTCCATGTTGGCCCGCAGAAGGTCGATGAAGGGCAAGAACAGCGCGCGGTTAAGCCCATCCTTGTAGAGGTCTGCCGGATCGACGTTGGAGGTCGCCACCACCACAACGCCGTGTTGCCACAGGGCACCGAAGAGCCGCGCCAGAATCATGGCATCGGCGATGTCGTTGACGGCAAATTCATCGAAACACAGAACCCAGGTTTCCTCGGCCAGCGCTTCAGCCACATGCGGAATGGGATCGCCGGCCTTGCTCAACTGGCGCAGGGCATGGATGCGCCCATGCACCTCCGCCATGAAATCATGAAAGTGCACGCGCCGCTTGCGCGTGGCAGGCACGAACTCGAAGAACAGGTCCATCAGCATGGTCTTGCCACGCCCGACCGCACCCCAGATGTAGAGACCCATGACGTGTCGGGGCTGCGATGCCGCGCGGTTGAAAAGCCAGCCGAGCGCGCTCGATTTACGCCGCAGGCGCTTTTCGCCGATTTCGACCACAAGCTGATTCAGCCGCGCCACGGCGGCGGCCTGCGCAGGATCGGCATCGAGCCGGGCCGCATCAACGAGCGTCTGATAGCGCAGGAGCAGGGATGGCATGGGTCGCGGATCAGCCCGTCACTTCGAATCCGAGTGTGGTAAACCGCATGCGGCACGCCCGCAACCGCTCACGGCGATGTGTATCCGCATCAGGGAACCCGCGTTTTACGTTCACGGGGGCCTTGCACCTGTGCAAGGGCTGCCTTGCGCGCATGCGGAAAATCCAGGCTAAGGCTTTGAAATTGCTGGCCCGGATTGCCTCAATCTCGCCTTGAACCGCTCACGCCCGCGTGAGACGCCGTGTGGAACGCGTCTGTCATTTGCTGTTGATCGCCGTGAGGCCGATCTTTGTGTGGTCGGCGCAGGTTTGTCTCGCAGGTTCGTTTGACAGCCTCCGCCGCAATCGTCCGTGGTTCGTCTGGCCCTAAGGGCGAGCGGTTCACGCAGCAACACAACTGAAAGGAACTTCATCATGCGTACCATTGTAAAAGCTCTCATTATCACTTCCGCACTCGTGACTGGAGGCGCTGCCTATGCCAGCGACAGCTCGGATGACGCGTTGCCAGAAGCACTCAACAGCACCGAGATCGATTTTGCCGTGCAGTCCCGCAGGACGTCGCAGCCCAATTACAACGGGCGTGAGGTCATGATCGAGCAGCAGCGCACATTCGCGGCACCGCCTGCACAGGGTCTTGCCCCGGTGCAGACACAGAACATCGGAAATGGCTCGAACAACTGATCCGGTTCGATGCACCAGCGCCGCAGCCTCGTGCTGCGGCGTTGCGCGTGTCAGCTCAGCCAACGCACCATGGCCAGCGCCAGACCGGGGAAAGCCACCACCAATCCAAGACGGATCACATCCGCCGCGATGAAGGGCAACACCCGCTTGTAGGTTTGGGTCATGGGGATGTCCTTGGCGATGGATGAAATCACGAAGACATTGAGGCCGATGGGCGGCGCGGTCAGCCCGATGCCCACCACAATCAACACGAGAATGCCGAACCACACCGCCACATCATCGGGAAACATGCCGAAATCCAGCGCCTGGATCACGGGAAAGAACACCGGCAGCGTCAGCAGGATCATCGCCAGTTCATCCATCACCGCACCCAAGAGAATGTAGAACGCCAGCATGGCGATCAGCACCATGTAAGGCGAGAGGCCCATGCCGCCGATGGTCTCCGCCGCGACCGTGGGCACGCGCGAGAGTGCCAGAAATGCGCCGAACACCTCCGCACCCAGCAGGATCATGAAGATCATGCCGGAGGTCTCGGCGGTCTGCTTCAGCGCGTCGATGATTTCCGCACGGCCGAGCTGGCGCGTGGCCAACCCGACGCCCAGCATGGCGATGGCCCCCACCGCAGCTCCCTCCGTGGGGGTGAAGACACCGCCGTAAATGCCGCCCACCACAATCACCGCAATGGCGATGGCGGGCATGACCGAGACATCCACCAGCGCGATCAGCACGCCAAGGCCCACGAGGCCCGGCCCGATGATCGTGCCGCCTTGGCCCGTGACCATGAGGGCCGCGCCAACCAGGCACACACCACCCGCCAGCAGCCATTGCCACAGCGGGCGCGGGCGGGCGGGCGCAACGGCAATGTCCTGTTCAGGCGCGAGCGCAGGGTTGCGCCAGACCATGAGGGCAATCACAAGGCAATACGAGAACGCCGCCATCAGACCCGGGATCAGCGCGGCTTGAAACAGCTTGGCGATGTTCTGCTCGGTCGTGATGGCATAAACCACCAGAATGACCGAGGGCGGGATGAGAATGCCCAGCGTGCCACCCACGGCAATCATGGCGGTGGCGAATCCTCCATCGTAATTGTAGCGGCGAAACTCCGGCAGCGCCGCGCGCCCGAAGGTGGCGGTTGTGGCGACCGATGAGCCGCAAATCGCCCCAAAGGCCGTGCAGGCCCCGATGACCGCCATGCCCAGACCGCCCCTGGATTTGCCAAAGGCCCGCTCGGCGGATTTAAACAGCGCCTTGGCGATTCCGGCGCGCTCGGCCAGGGCACCCATGAGAATGAACAGCGGAATCACCGACAGCGTGTAATTGGCGAACTGGTGATAAGTGTTGGTCTTCATGTAATTGAAGAGCGGAAACCAGCCCGAAAGCAGGGCGTAGCCCCCGCCGCCCACCACCAGCATCGAGAGGCCGATGGGGGCGCGCAGCGCAATCAGCAGCAGCATCAGGCCGAAGCCTGACAAACCCATTGCAACGCCGCTCATGATGCTGCCTTCACGATTGATCCTTGGTGAGGCGCATTGCGGTGGCGAACGCCGTGACCGCGAGCAGCAGGCACAGAACCGCTGCAAGCCCGATGGCAGGCCACATGATCAGTTGAAGCTGCATGGTGGTTTCGCCGCTGCGCATCGCTTCACGCGCGCCGACAAAGAGCCCAAGGGCGCACAGGCCCATCACCGCTGCGAACACCAGATCCCAGAACGCATCCAGAAGCCGACAGGCCCGTGGCCCGAGCCAGAGCGTGAACGTGTCCACCATGATGTTGCCCCGCTTGAGCTGCGTGTAGGGCAGATAGGTGAAGACGCCGATGGCAGTCGCCATTTTCACGAACTCGAAATCGCCCTCAATGGGCGTGTTGAACAACCAGCGCCCCAGCACACTGATAAGCACGAGCGCCGCCATGGCAAGCGCCAGAAGGCCGCCCGTGACGGCTACAGCCGTTGACAACCGGTCCAGCGCGGGCGGGCGCGCCCCAGGGGGCAAATCGGTCAAGGTCTGGTCATCAGGCGACCGCGTGCTTGGCGACGAGCGCACGCATGCGCGCGATCAGCGCCGCCCCATCGATGTTGCGGCCCTTCATCTGCTCGATCCAAGCTGTGTGCACGGGTTCGGTTGCCTTGATCCAGCGCTGCTTTTCCTCTTCGGAAATCGTCTCGATGGTGTTGCCGCGGCTGCGCACCATCGCGGACACATTGCGCGCCTCATTGTCCCACATCGTGCCCGCGCGCTCGGCGAAAGCCATTCCGGAATTGCGGTCGAGGATCGCGCGCAGATCTGCGGGCAGACCCTCGTATTTCGCCTTGTTCATGGCGAGGAAAAAGGACGCAGTGTAGAGCGTGGGTGAGCCGGGGATTTCCGTATGGAACTTGACCAGCTCCTGGATCTTCACCGCCGGCACCACTTCCCACGGCACCACGGCCCCATCGATCACGCGCTGCGCCAGGCTTTCCGGCACCTGCGGGATGGGCATGCCCACAGACGTCGCGCCCAGGGCCTTCAGGGCCTCACCCGCGAGTCTCGTGGGGTTGCGCAGTTTCAGGCCCTTCAGATCATCCATGGTCTTCACGGATTTGTTGGCGTGGATCAGACCGTGATCATGCGCCCAGTAACAGAGGATCTTGACGTCTTTGGTTTCTTCGCCCAGCGCCGTCTCGGCAAATTCCTGGCAGGCCTTGGCATTGGTCAGGCCGCTCCTGGAGGCGATGAAGGGCAGTTCGATCACCTCGGTGGAAGGAAAACGCCCCGGCGTGCTGCCCGGCAATGTCCAGATGATGTCCACCACGCCGTCGCGGGCCTGGTCGAAAAGCTGCGGCGGCGTGCCGCCCAACTGCATGGAGGGGAAAATCTCGATCTTCAGGCGCCCCTGGCTGTCCTCATCCAGCTTGCGCGCCCAGGGCGCCAGCAGCTTGGCATGGGCGTTGGACACGGGTGGCAGGAAATGGTGCAGCCGCAGTGTCGCGGTTTGCGCATGGGCGGGAGTAATGAGCGCGGGGGCGGCAATTGCAGCGGCCACTCCAGCGGCAGCAGTTCCGGCAACGACAGTGCGGCGTGAGATCGTCATGGGTGAAGCTCCTCCCGAGAGCATGAAAAGCAACAACACCTGTGGCTGCCCTGATTCGAAGCTGGCGCAACACGCACTGCATTTCAAGCGCCATATCATGCGCGTGCATGTCCGCAACCAAAGTACACAACCAAAGATAGACTCGCGGCAGCTTTTGCTCCCGGAAAGTTTCCGTTAAGGACAGCCTCAATCAATAGATGCGGAGCGCCGCTCTGGGGCGCTGCGGGGAGGAAAGAGATGTCCGATTCAAAGACCTATCCAGTCAGCAAGGGCTGGGCCGCGCGCGGGTACGTGAATGATGCCAAATACAAGAAGATGTACAAGGCCTCGATCACCGACAATGAAGGCTTCTGGGCCGAGCACGGCCAACGCATCGACTGGTTCAAACCCGACACGAAGGTCAAGAACGTCTCCTACACGCCCGGCAAGGTCGCAATCAAATGGTTCGAGGATGGCACCACGAACGTCGCCTACAACTGCATCGATCGGCATCTGGCCAAGCGCGCCAAGCAGACCGCCATCATCTTCGAGGGTGATGACCCCTCTGTCTCGCAGAAGATCACTTACCAGCAACTGCACGACGAGGTCTGCCGTTTCGCCAACGTGCTGAAGGCCAAGGGCGTCAAGAAGGGCGACCGCGTCACCATCTACCTGCCGATGATTCCGGCTGCGGCCTACGCCATGCTGGCGTGCACGCGCATCGGCGCGGTGCATTCCATCGTGTTCGGCGGCTTCTCGCCCGACAGTCTCGCCAACCGCGTGGAGGATTGCGATTCGGCCATCGTCATCACGGCGGATGAGGGCCTGCGCGGCGGCAGGGCTGTGCCATTGAAGAAAAACGTCGATGCAGCCGATGGCAAGGTGAAAGGCGGCATCAAGACCGTGATTGTCGTCAAGCACACGGGCGGCCATGTCACGATGCAGCCGGGCCGCGATGTCTGGTATCACGAGGAGGCCGCCAAGGTCTCCGCCCATTGCCCGCCGGTGGAGATGAAGGCGGAAGACCCGCTGTTCATCCTCTACACCTCCGGCTCCACCGGTAAGCCCAAGGGCGTGCTGCACACCACGGGCGGTTACCTTGTCTATGTCGCCATGACCCACCAGTATGTCTTCGATTACAAGGATGGCGAGGTCTATTGGTGCACGGCGGATGTCGGCTGGGTCACCGGCCACAGCTACATCGTCTATGGCCCGCTCGCCAACGGCGCGACCACGCTGATGTTCGAGGGCGTGCCGAGCTATCCTGACATCGGGCGGTTCTGGCAGGTGGTGGACAAGCACAAGGTCAACACCTTCTACACCGCGCCCACGGCCATTCGGGCGCTGATGCAGGCTGGCGACGGCCCGGTGAAAGCCACCAAGCGCACGTCGCTGCGGCTGCTGGGCTCGGTGGGCGAGCCGATCAACCCCGAGGCCTGGGAGTGGTATTACAACGTGGTCGGCCGCGGCAAATGCCCCATCGTCGACACCTGGTGGCAGACGGAGACCGGCGGCATCCTCATCACCCCGCTGCCGGGCGCGACGGCGCTCAAACCCGGTTCGGCCACACGGCCGTTCTTCGGTGTGCAACCCGCCATTGTCGATGCGGACGGCAAGATCATGTCCGGCGAATGCCAGGGCAACCTCGTGCTCACGGACAGTTGGCCCGGCCAGATGCGCACGCTCTACGGCGACCACGCGCGTTTCATGGAGACGTACTTCTCGACCTACCCGAACACCTACTTCACGGGGGATGGCTGCCGCCGTGACAAGGACGGCTATTACTGGATCACGGGCCGCGTGGATGATGTTATCAACGTGTCGGGCCACCGCATGGGCACGGCGGAGGTGGAAAGCGCGCTGGTGGCGCATCCCAAAGTGTCTGAGGCCGCCGTGGTGGGCTACCCGCACGACATCAAGGGCCAGGGCATCTACGCCTACGTCACGCTGATGAGCGGGGAAACCGCGACCGAAGACCTGCGCAAGGAACTGGTGAGCTGGGTGCGCAACGAGATCGGGCCCATCGCCTCGCCGGACAAGATCCAGTTCGCGCCGGGCCTGCCCAAGACGCGGTCGGGCAAGATCATGCGGCGCATCCTGCGCAAGATCGCCGAGGATGATTTTGGCGCGCTGGGCGATATTTCAACGCTGGCGGACCCGGCAGTAGTGGATGATCTGGTCAAGAATCGGCAGAATAAGAAGTGAGCCTTCTCCCTCTCCCCGCTCCCGGGGAGAGGGCAAGGTTTGTAAGCAAACTCATTCTCTTCTCCCTCTCCCCGTTTGCGGGGAGAGGGTCGGGGTGTGGGGCAACTTTCATCAAACGTTGAGGGAGCCCACATATGAGAGGCCCGCTCATCGGCAAAACACAACATGCGCGCGCCTTACGCGAAAACGCGACATCGGCCGAAGCCCTGCTCTGGGCCAGACTGCGCAACAGGCAACTCGGCGGCCATAAGTTTGCCCGCCAAGTCCCTGTCGGTCCCTATTTTGCTGATTTCTGCTGCCGCGAACATAAACTGATCGTTGAAGTGGACGGGGCGACGCATTCAACCGATGCGGAACTGGCTGCAGATGCGCGTCGCACAGCGCACCTAGCCGCGCAAGGCTACCGCATCATCCGGTTCACCAATGCGGAGATGTTCGAGAATGCTGTGGGCGTATTGGAAACGATCTTGACACTCTTGGAAGGGCGAGATCACCTGTAGAGCGTGTGCCTTCTGCACGCAGCCCCTCACCCCAACCCTCTCCCCGCAGGCGGGGCGAGGGAGTAAGATGGATGATCTGGTCAAGAACCGGCAGAATAAATGCTGGGCAGCAGCAAACCGGTCGCTGTCCCTACTTTGCATGTAGGACGGTGCGGGATGATCGAGTGGGTTAATAATATAATAGATGTCATGGCTTCGTAACAACCTGCCATGTGGCAAGAACGAGACGTTTCGCGCCTCGTGAAATTCAGAAATTGAGGCAAGCATGAAGTGGATCGTATTGGCTGTGGCATTCGCTATATGCGCCGTTGCTACGCAGTTCATTTCTATTTTCGTCGTGCAACCGATCGGCGCTATACCGGAAGGCGTGACATCGATCATCACGCGCCCTGATGGTTTCAATTTTATTGACAGTCCAGATGCAGTATGTGTACGTCGTACTGGTAATGTTACGCTACTTTGTCGAGGTATGGTCGGCGCACAGGTAGCGCAGCAGCAAGTCATCCTGTTGCGGTTGCCTTACTCATCAGCGCTCTACAGTTGGTCTACGGGTGGGAAGATTTATGATCGCTAATGGAATTACGGGGACAGGAATTCAGGAATTACGGGGACAGGATCTCAGTTACGAAATTACGGTGATCCAACATCAATCCCGCAAAAAACCCCACCCTTTATCAACAACCCCATCCCCCCACATCATCCGCCCACGGATTGAACAGGCTGATCTGCATCAGTTCAAAGTCTCTCGTATTCCTCGTCGCCAGAACCAGTTCGTTGCTGAACGCAATGGCGGCAATCGAGGCATCGAGGTCTATGCCGATCAGCCCGGCATTCTTTGCCAGATTTTTGAAGCGGCCCGCCAAAGCGGCGGCTCGCCAATCCATCTGCAGGACACGGCCAGTGAACAGGCCCGCGAGGTTGGCGATCCACAATGATATCGCGTCCCGCTTCTTCCCCTCCGGCATCTGTTCAGCGCCAAACACCAGTTCCTGAACCGACACCGTGCATATCCACAGATCATTCCGTTCGGTAATGAACGTGATCACGCGCGGATCGGGTTTGGCCTTGGCTGTTTCCGACAAAACGTTCGTATCCAGCAGAAAGCCATTCAAGACCCAGGCTCCTCGGCGTCCTCAAACGGATTGGGCCTGTCTTGTTCGCTTGCCGGCACATCAAAGCCGTCAATTCCGGGAGAAAGCAAAAGGAGCTTGCGTCCCATCGACGAGGGACCATTGTTCTGTGCGGCGGCTTGCATTTTGCTAAAGTCTTTCTCCGTCAGGACCACATAGGAATCCTGACGCCCGATGTATTGGGGCGTTCCTGCGCCAGCCTTGCGCAAAATCTCGGACAGATGCGCTTTTGCGTCTTGAACAGTCCAAGCGGTGCGATGAGAGACCATGTGTCATGGTCTAGTCTGGACTAGTCCATAATGCAACGGTCAATGTGTGCACGTCATCCCCTTAGAACACGCACGCGCTCTACGCCGGGCTTACGCTCCCACATCACGCCCCTGCGCATCAAGCCACGCGGCCTGCGTGTTTGATGACGTTCAAAATGGTCTCATGCTAAACGCGGTGTCCCTTGTCTTGCGCCATTGTCTTGAAGCGTTTCCCAAGGTGCACTCTGGCCAAAACGCCCAGCGTCACCGCCAGCACAAGCCCGCAAAGCACCATCTTTGACAGACTGCCCATGGCGCCTTCAATCAACAGGGCGTGGGCGATGCTGGACACCACGATGACCAATGCCAGGGCGTTGTGGACGAGACGCCAGGACACATAACGCAGGCCCGAGCGTGCTCTCAAAGCCACGAGGAGAAGTGTGCCGAGCACGCTCACCAAGCCAATCACACCGTAGATCGAGAACGGCGTTGGCGCGACAAGCAGAAGAGCGTCCGCGATATCGCTCGGGCTCGACATATAGAGCGCGCCAACATGCACTGTCACGAGAACTGCGAAGAGTGTGCCCACCCAGCGGTGCCACTGTCGCCTGCGCAGCAGCAGGACGCCGGGCAGAGCGCCAGCCGCCAAAAGAGGCTGAACAAGCAGAAGGGCCAGGGCCATGATGCCGGCCATGCCGCCCACAATCCAGAACGCGTCGCGGCTGGCCAGCAGAGGATTGGCGGCCGCAATCACCACGGGTGTGATGGCAGCGGCAGCAATGAGGACGCAGGCAAGCGCCTGACGGCGCGCTGGACTTGGCGACATGGTCTACGCCAGCACGAAATGCGCCTGCACACTGGTGTCACTGGCACTGCCCATGACCGGCCTGAGAAACACCGTCCCGAACGCCCCGTCATCATAGGCCAAATGCGCATGGGGCTGGCCGAAGCTGGGCAGTATCTGTGACATTTCAAGTTTGAAGGCGCCGTTCGCATCGGTCAGCACGCTGCCCTGATTGCTCGGCTCACGCTCCCCGCCCCGCTCTGTCGCGGCCCAGATCTGGATGCGGATGTTGGACAGGGGGGCCCCCGTGCCAACACGGCGCACCGTGCCGGAGACCAGAAATCCCTTGCCGAGATTGCTGACCATCGGCGCATTCGGCCTGTAATTGTTGCTGCCCCCTGGCATGGAGGGCGTGGCGGCAAAGGGAGTGGCGGCAGAAGCGGGCACCAAGATGCCCGGCAAGCCACTGGCGAGGATCGAGCCGCCCGCGCCAACAAGAAGGGAGCGCCGGTTGAAGATGAGTTCTGTCATGAGGGTCTCCCGTGAAGCACAAGTGGAACGATGGGTTGAGGATGTCCCAGACGTTCGACACAACCATGGTGAATTTGTGATGGCAGGATTTCACTGCGTCGGTTTGAGCCCATCCTTGCCCACCTGCACCCGCGCGGCGGTGAGGGCACCATCTGCCCCTCGGCGGGCGAAGATGAAGATCGCCTCCCCCACCTTGAGGTCATCGCGCCCACCCGGCACGGCGCGCGACATGGCGGTTTCGGGGAGCACCAGCGCGGTCACCGTGCCGCCGGGATAGGTCAGCGTCAGGGAGCGGCTGCTGGCAGCCTCTACCACGCCCGAAACGGCAGCGTTGGTCATGGTGGCTTCGGGCGCGAGATCCCAGGGGGAAAGACCCTGCCGCGCTGTTTCAGGAATGGGCCGGATGTCGATGGCAACCGTGGCACCATCAGCCCGCCGCACGGTGGTGACGCCCAGCACCATGCCGGGCTTTACGTCAGCCAGAGAGAAAGGCCCGGTGGCGGAAAGCGGCACGCCCTCGGGCAATGCGACCGTCACCTGTGCCCCGTCCCGTGTCTCCACCCTCACGGCGGCGGACTCCACGCTGCGGATCGTGCCCCGGATGTTGACGGCCTCCTGGGCTAGCGCTTTCGGGATCGTGGCGGCGAGCGTGCCCCCTCCCCACACGAGAGCAGCAAGCAAAAGTCGCATGGTCATCGGCAAAATTCCTTCCAGATGGTATGGCCCAGTTTTTTGGCCTGCATGCCCCCGGCCAATGTGGGCCACATCGCTGCGGTTGACAATCAACCGGCCACACCTGCGACGACCCATGATCCCCATGCCCAAACCCCCATGCCCAAGCGCGGTTGGCTCAGTACACGCATTCCTCGAAAGCCGGGCCGACATGCCCGCCCCACGCGCCGTGGAAGCGCTCCAGCAGAGCCTCGGCCTGGGTGCGGCCCGTCTGCGCGATCACATCCACCGCATCGAGAAAGTGGCTCTCATCACGCCCCTCGGAATCCATCCGCGCGCGGCGCACAAGCCCGGCGCGGGAGAGTGCGAGGACCTCCTTTGCCACGTCCTGCAAGGGGCGGCCACGCAAGACGGCGCGCAGCGCCTGACCGGGCACATCATCGCGCAGTTGCTGACGCTCAGCGGCCGTCCAGCCCTTCACCAGGTCCCATGCGGCGTCCAGCGCCGCGCGATCGTAGAGCAGCCCCACCCAAAAGGCGGAGAAGGCTGTGAGCATGGGCAGAGGCCCCGCATCGCCCCCGCGCATTTCAAGGTAGCGCTTCAGCCGCACCTCGGGAAAGATCGTCGAAAGGTGGTTGGCCCAATCGGAGATCACGGCCTTTTCGCCGGGCAGCGCGGGGTGACAGCCCGCCAGCAAATCGCGGAAGGAGCTGCCGGCGACATCGTGGTAAGTGTCGCCGCGCTTGATGAAATACATCGGCACATCCAGCGCATAATCCACATAGCGCTCGAAGCCCATGCCCGGCTCGAAGGCAAAGGGCATCATGCCCGCGCGCGCGTTGTCCGTGTCGCGCCAGATCTCTGAGCGGTAGCTGAACTTGCCGTTGGGCTTGCCTTCGGTGAAGGGCGAATTGGCAAACAGTGCCGTCGCCAGGGGCTGCAAGGCCAAGCTGACCCGCAGCTTTTTCACCATGTCGGCTTCAGAGGAAAAGTCGAGGTTCACCTGCACCGTGGTGGTGCGAAACATCATGTCGAGGCCTTTGGAGCCCACTTTGGGCATGTAATTCGCCATGATGATGTAACGCGCCTTGGGCATGACGGGCGTTTCAGCCCGGGTCCACAGCGGCGACATGCCAAGGTTCAGAAACTGGATGCCCAGCGGGTGTGCGACCGCGTTGACTTGAGCGAGATGGCGCATCGTCTCGCCCTCGGTCTCGTGCAACGTTTCCACCGGTGCGCCTGACAGCTCGAACTGCCCGCCGGGTTCCAATGAAATCGCGCCGCCGCCTGCGACATCCGCCAGGCCAATCGGACAATCCCTCTCCATGATCGGTTCCCAGCCAAGCAGGCCTTGCATGCCCTCCAGAAGTTTCCGGATGCCGCGCGGGCCGTCATAGGGCACGGGGCTGTGATCGGCGGCATAGAAGGGCACTTTCTCGTGCTCGGTGCCGAGGCGAAAGGCGGTTTCAGGCTTGATGCCCTTTGCGATCCACTCGATCAGGTCAGCCTTGCCCTCAATGGGTACCAGATCAAGCGTATCGCGCGCCATGGGATATGTCCAAATTCCAGCTTTTACGTGTCAATTACAAGATACGCATAGATATGACGTGAATGCATAACCGCAAGGCCGTGTGCTTGCGGATTGCGCAAGGGCCTGTTTGTGTGCAGCCTGCAGAAATGACACTGGCCTCGCTTTTTCTGTTCGCGTCGATCTATCTCGCAGCGGTGGCTTCACCCGGTCCGGGCATGGCCGCTGTCGTGGCGCGCGGTCTGGCGCAGGGCACGGCGGGCGCGCCGGCTTTCATCGCCGGATTCGTGCTGGGCGATCTGATCTGGTTCACGGTGGCGGCCACAGGCCTTGCGGTGATCGCGCAACAATTCGAGGCGCTCTTTACCGTCATCAAATATGCGGGCTGCGCCTATCTGCTCTACATCGCCTACAAGATCTGGACCGCGCCGGTGGCGGCGGCGGATGTGGCAGCGGCGGGGCAGAAGATGCGCGCCTGGCCAAGCTTTCTCGGCTCGCTGTCGCTCACCCTGGGCAATCCCAAGGTGATCGTGTTTTTTCTCGCCGTCATGCCGCTGGTGGTGGATGTCAAAAGCATTGGCCCGCTGGTGTTCGCCGAAATGGCAGTGGTGATCGTGCTGGTGTTCACGCCGGTGCTGACGGCGACGCTCTTGCTGGCGGATCGCGCGCGGCGGCTCTTCACGTCGCGCAAAGCGCTTCAGCGCATCAACCGGGGCATGGCAGGTGTCATGGCGGGGGCTGCGGTGGCGATTGGGGCGCGGTCGTGAGCAAGGAAGGCTATCATGGCTGTTGAAGCCTCAAACTCACCTTTGAAGGGCAAGCTTGTCATCACCAACCTTGGGCTCGTGCTCTCGGGCGATCTTCACGCGTCCATCCTCGATGCGGACACGATCATCGCGGTGGATGGCCGCATCAGCGCCATTGGCAAGGCGCGTGATCTGGATCTGTCGGGCGCGGCGCTCTCCATCGACGCCAAAGGCTCACCCGTCTGCCCCGGCCTGATCGACAGCCATTGCCACCCGGTCTTTGGCGACTGGACGCCGCGCCAGAATCAGCTGGGGTGGATCGAGATGGGCGTGAACGGCGGCGTCACGCAGCTTGTGTCGGCGGGCGAAGTGCATCTGCCCGGACGCCCCAGGGATGCGGAGGGCGTGAAAGCGCTCGCCATCTCCGCGCAGCGCTGCTTTCAGAACTTTCGCCCCATCGGGGCCAAAGTGATTGCGGGCGCGCCCGTGCCGGAGCTGGATTTCGGGCGTGAGGTGTATGAGGCGCTGAAAGCGTCGGGCATTCGCCACATCGGCGAGATCGGCCTTGGCACCGTCGCCAAAGGCGCGGATGCCCGGCGTGTGGTGGATTGGTGCCGCGCCATCGGCCTTGAATCCATCATGCACACGGGTGGGCCCTCCATAGCGGGCTCGCATTTCGTCAGCCGCGATGATGTGCTGGAGGCACAGCCCGATGTGGTCAGCCACATCAACGGCGGCCCCACATCTGTCTCCCATGCCTGCGTGCGGGCGCTGTGCGAACACGCAACAGGCGCGCTGGAGATCGTCCACAACGGCAATGAAAAATCCGCGCTGGTGGCGCTCGAAGCCGCGCAATCCAACGGGCGTCTCGCCGACTTTCTCATCGGCACCGACGCGCCAGCGGGCAGCGGCGTGCAGCCCAACGGCATGATCCGCATGGTGACGCTGCTGGCCTCGCTCGGCGGGCTCTCTGCGGAGTTGGCGCTCTGCTGCGCCACCGGCAACACCGCCCGCAAGCGCGGGCTGGAGGGCGGGTTGATCGCCATCGGCCAGCCAGCTGATTTCGTGTTCATGGACAAGCCGGAGCATTCTTCTGGCGCAGATGTGCTGGCCGCCATGGCGGCGGGCGATCTGCCCGGCATCGGCATGGTGATCATCGACGGCATCGTGCGCACGGGGCGCTCGCGCTCCACCCCGCCTGCCACCCGCGCGCCGGTGGTGGTGAAAGAACACCCATGACCCTCATCGACATTCGCCGCATTGCCACGATCACCGAGGAGATTTACCGCGAGACGGGCCCCGCGCCCGGCCATGTGCTCCGGCGCGCCGCTGTGCTGGCCGTGCTCACCAACCCCTATGCCGGGCGCTATGAGCCCGATATTCTCCCCATGATGGAAGCGCTTAAAGCGCCGGGCCTCGAAATGACGCAGCGCTGCATCGACGCACTGGGCGGCGATCCGTCCGTCATCGCAGGTTACGGCAAAGGGGCCATCGTGGGCGAGGCGGGCGAGCTGGAGCACGGCGCGCTGTGGCATGTGCCGGGCGGTTATGCCATGCGTGAGCTCCTGGGCAACGCCAAAGCCATTGTGCCCTCGTCCAAGAAAGTGGGCGGGCCCGGCGCGCGCCTCGATGTGCCGATTACCCACATCAATGCCTCCTACGTGCGCTCGCATTTCGATGCCATGGAAGTGGGCGTGCCGGGTCATCCCCGTTCCGATGAGCTGGTCCTGATCCTTGTCATGCAGACAGGGGCGCGGATTCACGAGCGCGTGGGCGGGCTCAAGCCTTCCGAAATCAGTGTGGGAGATGGCCAGCGATGAGCGCCGATATCCGCAAGATCGTGGTGCAGGTGGATGAAACGCATGCCGAGATGGGCGAGGCGGTCAGCCCGCCCACACGCCGCGCCGTGGCCTTGGCCGTGATCGCCAACCCCTTTGCCGGGCGCTTTGCGCGTGATCTTTCTGTTCTTGCGGAGATTGGCGTCGAACTGGGCGATCTGCTGACGAAGCGCTGCCTGGCGGCGTTGGGCATCCGCCCGGATCAGGCCGAGAGCTTTGGCAAGGCCGCCATCGTGGGGGAAGGGGGCGAACTGGAGCATGCCGCGGCCATTCTGCACCCCAAGATGGGCACGCCCGTGCGCGCGGCGTTGGGCAAAGGCCCCGCGCTCATTCCCTCCGCCAAGAAGATGGGCGGCCTGGGCACCGCCATCGATGTGCCGCTGGGCCACAAGGATGCAGCTTATGTGCGCTCGCATTTTGATGCGGTGGAAGCGCGCGTGAGCGACGCGCCGCGCCGGGGCGAGATCGTGGTCGCCATTGCGGTGACGGATTCGGGCCGCCCGCACCCGCGCATCGGCGGGCTGACCAAGCATGAGATCAAGGGCGAGGATGGCTTGCGGTAATTTCGCTTCAATCGCGTGAATGATGCTAGCAAGCTAATGTTCGACTCCCACCAAGGGCTTGCCTGATGCGTGTCTCCTTCGCAGCGCTGTGCTGGGCCGCTTGCCTGCTCGTGCAAACTTCTGTTGCGCAAGCGGCCGAAAGCCTGAAGATCAACCCGCAGAAAACCCGCATCACCTTCGAGGTGGATGCCGTGGGCTGGCCGACGACCAAAGGGGTTTTCAAATCTTTCGAGGGCGACATCCGCGTGGATTTCAGAGAACCGGGCCGAAGCTTCGTCGCATTCAAGGTGCAGGCGGCGTCGCTGGATGCGGGCTCCACCTCTGTCTCCAGCTTTGTCAAAAGCGAGTCGATGCTGAACGTGGCCCGGTTTCCCCAGATGCAGTTTCGTTCGACCACGATTGAAAAACTCAGCGAAAGCACCGTGCGCGTGACAGGCGCAATGACGTTCATGGGCGAGACTCGCCCGGTCCATTTTGTGGTCGATGTGGACCAGAAGAAGTCCGCATCAAAGCAATTCGGCTTCACGGCGCGCGGCACCATCAAGCGCTCGGAGTTCGGACTGATTTCCGGCCAGCCGCTGATTTCCGATGATGTGCGCATTGCCGTGACGACCGAGGCCGAGGCGCCGTGAACCAACCGTCCCCCTTGCGCTGGCCATGGGGTGTGCGCCTGTTCCACTGGCTGTCGGCGGCGCTCATTCTGGCCATGCTGGTGCTGGGCACGATGATGGTGCGGCTGGAGAATGCGGGCCTGCGCTTTGATCTCTATCAGCTGCACAAGGCCTTCGGCATCACCGTGTTGGCGCTGACAGGGCTGCGCAGCGTGGTGCGGCTTGCACTCGCCCGCAAAGGCTTGCCGCTGCCGGGCCCCGCTTGGCAAAGGCGGGCTGCCTCAGCCGCCCACGGCGCGTTGTATCTGCTCATTGTTGCCGTTGGTCTCAGTGGCTGGATCATGGCGTCGGCCACGCCTTTGCCCATTCCCACCTCGATCTTCGGCCTGTTCGATCTGCCGCCCCTCGTGGCGCGCGATCTTGCGACCTACAAGCGCGCCCAAGCCGCCCATGGCTGGCTGACGACCGCGCTGGCCTGCCTGGTGCTGCTGCATGTGATGGCGGCCCTCAAGCATCAGTTCTGGCAGCGCGATGACGTGCTGTCCCGCATGGTGCGGGGGTGACCCGCGTTCAATCGCTGACGATCATCGCCCAATAGATGTTGTGGCGCGAGCCGGGCCTGTGCACCGCCGCAACGCCAAGACGTCTGCCGTTGGCAAGCTTCAGCGTGGCATCGTGATTGGGCGAACCCCGCCAGCCAGAAAACGCATCGGCGATGGTGAAATATCCCGCGGAGACGCTCTCGCGCACGGTGCCGGCATTGAGCCCCGCACTGGCCAGCCGGGCCTTGATGTCCCGCCGGGCACCCACTGCAATGTCGCCCTTGGTGGCCATGGCATCGGCCTGCCGGGCTGCCTCTGCCATCAAGGCGGGATGCAACTCCAGCGGGCCAAGGCCGTTGTTGCGGCGGTAGCCGTTGATCAGGTCGCGGGCGGCAGGAGCGTTCAATTGGGCCGATGGCGCACCCAAACTGGAATAGATCACGTTCTGTGCGGGGCGCACCGCAGGCTCGGGCGCGCAGGCCGCCAGCAGCGGCAGCAGGAGACACAGGGCAGACGCCATGGCGGGGCTCGACTTCATGGTTTGGCACGCGGCGTGCGGGTTTTCGGCGCGGCAACGGCATCCGCCAGCTGTTCGGGCTGGCTGTCCATGCCATCGGCTTCCGGCGGTTGCAGCAGCTCCTTCGGGCGGCGCGGCATGGGGATGTCGATGTGGCTGGCGCGCAGGCGTTTGAGGATTTCAAACAGCAGTTCGCTCTTGATCGGCAGGAACTTGTCGACGTCGACGAAGCAGCGGAGTTCGAAATCCATCGTCGCATCGCCCAGCCGCATGAAGTAGACGCGCGGATGTGGGTCTTTGAGCACATCCTTGTGGGCAACCGCCACATCGGTCAGCAGCTTTTTCACCCGCTCGGGATCCGAACCATAGCCCACGCCGATGGGCACCACCACGCGGGCGATGCGGTCGTTGTGCATCCAGTTCTTGACCTTGCCGGAGATGAACTCGGCGTTGGGCACGATCAGGGAGGCGCGGTCGAAGGTCTCGATCTGCGTGGAGCGCACGTTGATGCGTTTGACGATGCCCTGCTCCTCGCCCACCACGATCCAGTCTCCCACCTTGATCGGGCGCTCCCACAGCAGGATCAGCCCGGAGACGAAGTTGTTGACGATGGATTGCAGGCCAAAACCGATGCCGACGGAGAGAGCACCCGCAACCAGTGTCAGGCGATCAAGCGACAGGCCCATGGCAGAGGCCGCAACGGCCGTGGCGATGATGATGCCCACATAACCGATGCTGGTGGCGATGGAGTTGCGCAGGCCCGAATCCAGCCGCGTGTGCGGCAGATAGCTCTTCTCCAGCCAGCGCGTGATGGCGCGTGTGATGGCAAAACCGGCAATGAACAAACCCAGCGCCGTCAGGACGGTGGAAATGGAAATCGTCACGCCGCCGATGCTGAAGCCGAACAGCGCCGCGCGCAGCGTGCCGAACATGTCCCCGCCATCCAGCCCCCAGGGGGCCGCCAGCAGCATGGCCCCCGCCAGGAAAAGAATGACGCGCACCAGCCCGTTGGAGAGGATGCTGACCTGTTTGAGCGCGCTGCGGCTGAGGCCCGTGTCGCCCATGATCTGACGGCCGGCTCGTCCCTCGGGCGCCATGCCCTTGCCGATGTACTCATCCGCGAGGATCAACGTGATCAGAAGCAGGCTCCCGATCACGATGATCCAGATAACTTGGTCTGTCAGGAAGGTGGCAAGCGCCACATATCCGAAACCGGCGGCCAGAATGATGGTCGCTGCCGCAAAGAACGCAGCAAGCCGCGCCGCTCCTGAAACCGTGGCATCTGCCACCTCGACCGCGTCGTCATCGGGCATGGCGCGCAGGCTGCGCAGCGTGCGCAGGATCGTGAGGGCCGCCAGCAGCGCGAACAGCCCCTTGCTCGCCACGGTGACCGGCAACACGGCGTAGATCGCCTGGCTCAATGCCTCCACCACCTTGCCGACCGACACGATGGTGGCGAAGCTCGTCGCCAGATTGCGCACAGCCGTGGCCGAGCGCGGGTCTATGGTGACAACCTGCCAGCCGTCGTCATCGGGTGCCAGCAGGCCATCTGTGAGGCCGCGCACGAAGGCAACGAAGGCGACCGAGGAAAGCACAGCGCGCAAGACAGAATCAAGGCGTGGATCGACGAGATCAAGCGCCATCAGGAGGTTGTAGAAGGCCAGGCAGATGAGAGCGGGAATCACGGCCCAGATCAACGTCACGCGCAAAGCAGCCAAAGCACGCTTGCGCCGAGGGGGCTCTTCTTCCCCTCCTGCAAAAGCGGGCCGGTTTTCGAAACGGTGCAAAAAACGCTGGGCCGGTATCGCCACCAGAAGCACGCCCAGCAAAAACGCCCCGATGATCAGCAGCCGCCATGTGTCGGCACGCTGCATGAAATAGGCCCGTGCGGCACCGAAAAAGAATTGCGCCGAGCGCAGCTCAGCCGGCATGGAGCGCGCCACATCCATCCACAGGACCGGGCTCAGGATGCTCGCGGACCGCTCCAGCAGAGCCTTGGCCAGCAGCGCGCGGCGCTGATCGGTGATGCGGGCCGCGATCTGCTCGAGCGCCACGGCGTGGTTGCGCCCGAGCGCCAGCAGGCCTTCGACCTCGCGTTGCGCCTTCTCCTGCTCGTCGCGCTCGCGGGCGACATCGGCATTCTGCTCGGCCGCCTTTGCGGCATCAGGCTTCGGCCCGAGTTGCTCCAGGCGCGCCTTGGCGGCATCCAGCCGCGGCTGCTGCTCGGCCAGGAATCCCCGCAGCCGGTCCTGCAACGGCTCGATCTTGCCGCGGACCTCTGCCAAGCCGCGATCACTCGTCATGTTGGCTTCCAGCTCACGCTCCAGCGCGGTGATTTCGGCCCGCACCTTGTCGAGTTGGGCGCGCGGCGGCTCCTGCGCATGCGCCCCGGACAGAAGAATCAGAATGAAGAGGAGCGGCGCGCACAGGCGCTGAAAAGATGCAGTCATCATGGGCCTGACTTAAATGATTCGCGGCAGGGTTCCCACGCGAATGCGGCTGATATGGGTCATGCGGCCCGCTTCGCGATCATGCGCGTTTCATCGTGAGATAGACACCGCAGGCGGTCAGCACCATGCCCGCGCCCTGAACGGCATTCAGCGTCTCGCCAAACATGACCCAGGCCTGTGCGGCGACCACGGTCGGCACAAGGTAATTCAGGGCCGACACGCGCGAGACCTGCCCCCGGTTGATCATCACCAGCATCAGGCTGATGGCGATGACCGAAAGGACGATGACGGACCAGGCCAGCACCGCCCAGGCCTCGAAGGTCTGGTCAAAGCGCAAGTCTTCCGTGAGCAAGGCCAACGGGGCCACCACCAGCACGGCCCCCACATATTGCAGCGCCGTGACCGTGCGCAGATCGCCGCCCGAGACGAAGCGCTTCTGGTAAAAACTGCCCGCCGTCAGCGCGAGCGTGCCGCAGATGTTGATGGCCAGCGGCACAAGCCCGACACCGCTGGCACCGCCCAGCGCCAGCTTGGGCGAGATCACCAACATCACGCCCACAAAGCCCAGCGCCGCGCCAGCCCATTGCAGGGGCGCGATGCGTTCATTCAAAAGTGTCGGTGCCAGCACGATGGTGACAAGCGGTTGCAGCGCCGCCAACAGGCCGGAAATGCCCGCCGGCACGCCCTGCTTGACCGCCCACCAGACCCCGCCGAGGTAGAGCCCGTGCAGCAGGACGCCGGCGAAAATTGCGTGCAGCCAGCCGCTGCGCGACGTGGGCCAGGGCGCCCGGACAGTGAAAGCAAACAGCGCGATCACCAATCCAGCCGCAGCAAAGCGCAAGGTGAGAAACCACAGCGGGTCCGCATGGGGCGCGGCATATTTGGCGCTGATCCAGCCCGTGGACCAGATCAGCACGAAAATGACCGGCGCGAGCTTGATGATCAAATTTGAACGCGGGGTCATCCGAAAAAACCCATCATCCCCGCGCCATTTCTTTCAAGGCGAGGCGGATGAGTGTTTCGGTCTTGGGGGCCTCACTCCCTGACACTTTTTCCGCAGACTTCAGCGCCTGCGCCACGGCGGCGGAGGCCTGCACCTGCGGGTAGCCGAGATTCACCAGCGCCGAAATGGCCTCGACAGCAGGCGCAGGCGCACGGCTGTCATCCATCTGCGCCTGCAGGTTCATCAGCGCGGGGTCCACCGTGCCAAACGCAGGTGCCTTGTCCTTCAGGTCGAGCACGATGCGCTCAGCGAGTTTCTTGCCGACGCCCGGCGTACGCGTGATGGCGGCCACATCTTTCAGCGCCAGCGCGGTGGCGAGTTCGGCCGGGCGAAAGGTGGAGAGCAGGGCCAGCGCCACCTTGGTGCCCACGCCCTGCACATTGAGCAGCAGGCGGAACCAATCGCGCTCGCCGTCACTGGCAAAGCCGAACAGCTTGATCTGGTCCTCGCGCACATAGGTCTCGATGGCGAGCGCGGCTGCCCCGCCGGGCTGCGGCAGCGCCTGCAAGGTGCGCGTGGAACAGAAAGCGACATAGCCCACGCCGCCCACATCGATGATGACGAAATCATCGCCGTAGCTGTCGATGAGGCCCTTGAGCTTGCCGATCATTCTGGTTTGCCGATCATGCGGTTTTCATCCGTTGCGTGGTGAGGGTGTGTATTCCCCTGTGCTGGGCATGGCAGATGGCGATGGCCAGCGCATCCGCCGCGTCATCGGTGGTGGCGTCCGATCTGGGCAGCAGCACCTTGATCATCAAGCGGATCTGCCCCTTCTCCGCATGGCCCGAGCCCACCACGGTCTTCTTCACCTGATTGGGCGCATACTCCGCCACCGACAAACCCGCCAGCGCAGGCACCACCATGGCGACGCCGCGTGCGGCGCCCAGTTTCAGCGTGGCGCGCGCATCCTTGTTGACGAAGGTTTCCTCGATGGCCGCTTCATCGGGCGTCCAGGCCGCCACCACAGCAGTCAGCCCCTCGTGAATGACCTTCAAGCGCTCGCTCAGCTCCAGCTTGTCCGAGGGGTCAATGCGACCGCAGGCGATGTAAGAGAGGCGCGAGCCATGTTGCTCGATCACGCCCCATCCGCAATGGCGCAGGCCAGGATCAATGCCAAGAATGCGAATCGGACCTTGTGCCATCAACCAGATTCGTAGCGAAGCGCAGGAAGCGCGTCACCCGCTCATCTGCTCAGCCGCTCATCTTGGCCATCAGCGAGTCGGAAATCTCGAAGTTGGAATAGACGTGCTGCACATCGTCGTGGTCTTCCAAGAGGCCCATGAGCTTGATGAGCTTCTCGCCCACCTCGTCATCCACGTGCACATTGGTCTGCGGCTTCCAGACGAAGGCGGATTTGCGCGGGCTGCCGAATTGCGCCTCCAGCGCATTGGAGACATCGATCAGCGTGGTGGGCGTGCAGGTGATGACATGACCGCCCTCGTCAAAGCTGGCGTCCTCTGCGCCTGCCTCAATGGCGGCCTCCAGCATGGCATCTTCGCTGGCCGCGCCTGCGTCGAACTCCACCTGCCCCACCTTGTCGAACATGAACGACACCGCGCCGGTTTCCGCCAGATTGCCGCCTGTCTTGGTGAAATACGAACGAATGTCAGAGGCCGTGCGGTTGCGGTTGTCGGTCATCGCTTCGATGATGATCGCGGTGCCGCCGGGGCCATAGCCCTCGTAGCGGATTTCATCGTAATGCTCGGTGTCGGCACCCGACGCCTTCTTCACCGCACGCTCGATGGCCTCGCGGGTCATGTTTTCTGCACGCGCCGCCGAGAGCGCCATCCGCAGCCGTGAATTCATGGCGGGATCGGGCAAACCGAGCTTGGCCGCCACGGTGATTTCGCGGCTCAGCTTGGAGAACAGCTTGGATTTGATTGCATCCTGCCGCCCCTTGCGGTGCATGATGTTCTTGAACTGGGAATGACCTGCCATGGCAGCAACTCGCGGGTGGTTCGGCGTGAAAGACCGCCCGTATAGCCGCGCGGCGCGGCTTGCCGCAAGCTTATCGCTTGAACCAGCGCTGGATCGCCGGGCGCACCTTGAGGAAGCCGCGGTAGCTCACCTCGGCGACTGCGCGCACAGGCGGCAGTGACACGATGCGCCCCAGCCAGCGCCAGCGCGGCAGGCTGCTCCAGAGCAGTGCGAATCCTGCCGCACCGCTTTCCAGCCGGCCGTCGGCCCCGCGCACATGAAACCGCGCCATGGCATCGGCGGGGGTCAGCCCCTCGGGCAGGGATGCCCCTGCGCGGCTGACATCGCAGAATGTGATGCGCTCGGCACCGTCGGCCTTCTGATAAAGGCCAATTTCCTTGGTGCAGAGCGGGCAACTCCCATCGAAATAGACTGTCACGTTATCGGATGGTTGCGTGTTCATCGCCCGTATATGCCCCCTGCGCTGGCAGTTTGAAAGCCGCGCCAGTGCCGCAGGATAGACGCCTGCAAGGCTGCCGCTTAAGAAGCGCCATACTCCAGAGGAATCGCCGAAAGGAACCATCCATGGCCCTGCGCATCGACGGCACTGCCTATTCCGAAACGCTGCGCGCCCGCATCGGTGCAGCAGTTGCAGGGTTCGTGGCGGCGGGCCACACGCCGCCTGGTCTTGCCGTGGTGCTGGTGGGGGAAGACCCGGCCAGCCAGGTCTATGTGCGCAACAAGGGCAAACGCACGGTGGAATGCGGCATGCGCTCGCTGGAGCACAAGCTGCCCGCCACGGTGAGCGAGGCGGAGCTGCTGGCGCTGGTGGCGCGCCTCAATGGTGATGCGAGCGTGGATGGCATTCTGGTGCAACTGCCATTGCCGGCCCACATCGACGCCAACAAGGTGATCGAGGCCATCGACCCGGCCAAGGATGTGGATGGCTTTCACCCCGTCAATGCGGGCCGGCTCGCCACGGGCCAGCCCGCGCTGGTGCCCTGCACGCCGCTGGGCTCGCTGATGCTGCTGAAATCCGCGCGTGCGGACCTCGCGGGGCTTGAAGCCGTGGTGGTCGGGCGCTCCAACATCGTGGGCAAACCCATGGCGCAGCTGCTGCTGGCGGAAAGCTGCACCGTCACCATCGCCCATTCGCGCACGCGGGACTTGGCGGATGTCTGCCGCCGCGCGGATGTACTGGTGGCTGCCGTGGGCCGGCCCGAGATGATCCGCGGGGATTGGGTCAAGCCCGGGGCGATCGTGATTGATGTGGGCATCAACCGCGTGGCGGGAGCCCAGCCGGGCAAGACGCGCCTCGTGGGCGATGTGGCCTACGCCGAGGCGGAGGCTGTCGCCAGCGCCATCACACCCGTACCGGGCGGCGTCGGCCCCATGACGATCGCCTGCCTGCTGCGCAATACGTTGCAGGCCTGGTGTGCGAGGAAGGGGCTGAGCATGGGCGATGTGGCATGATCCATATTTGCCCCCCACTGTCCCAACCTGCTAAACGCGTCCCATGAGCGATACCACTCCCACACCCCGCCGCGTGTTCATCAAGTCCTATGGCTGTCAGATGAACGCCTATGATGCCACGCGCATGGCCGATGTGCTGGCCCCCGGCGGCTACAGCGAGGCGGCCAGCGCCGAGGAGGCGGACCTCGTCATCCTCAACACCTGCCACATCCGCGAGCGCGCGACCGAGAAGGTGTATGATGCGCTGGGGCGGCTCCAAAAAATGAAGAAGGCCCGTGCCAGCGAGGGCCGCACGCTGAGCATCGCGGTGGCGGGTTGTGTGGCGCAGGCCGAGGGCAGCGAAATCCTGCGCCGGGCGCCCTCGGTGGATGTCGTGGTCGGCCCGCAGGCGTACCACCGCCTGCCCGCTTTGCTGGAGGAGGCCCGCCTCAAGGGCCGCGCCCTCGACACGGAGTTTCCCGCCGACGACAAGTTCGATCACCTGCCCATGGCCGACAGGCCGAAGCTGCGCACACGGGGCGTCACGGCATTCTTGACCGTGCAGGAGGGCTGCGACAAGTTCTGTACCTTTTGCGTGGTGCCCTACACGCGCGGCGCGGAGGTCTCGCGCCCGGTCGCCAAGATCATCCGCGAGGCGGAGGAGTTGGCCGCAGCCGACGTGCGCGAGGTGACGCTGCTCGGCCAGAACGTCAACGCCTGGCACGGCATGGGCGAAGATGGCACCCCATGGACGCTGGGCCGCCTGATGCGGCGCATCGCCGAGGTGGATGGCATCGCACGCATCCGCTACATGACGAGCCATCCGCGTGACATGGACGATGAACTCATCGCCGTGCACCGCGATCTGCCCGCCGCCATGCCGTATCTGCACCTGCCCGTGCAATCGGGCAGCGACCGCATCCTCAAGGCGATGAACCGCAAGCACACGTCAGCTGATTACATGCGCATCATCGCGCGCATGCGCGCCGCGCGCCCCGACATCGCGCTGACCTCGGATTTCATCGTGGGCTTTCCCGGCGAAACGGATGCGGATTTCGAGGCAACGATGCAACTCGTGCGTGATGTGGGGTATTTCACGGCGTATTCATTCAAATACAGCGAGCGCCCCGGCACGCCGGCGGCGGAGCTGAAAACGCAGGTGCCTGAAGATGTGAAGGCCGCGCGGCTGCTCGCGCTGCAAACACTGCTCAACGACCAGATGCACGCTTTCAACCGCGCCACCGTGGGGCGTGTCGTGGATGTGCTGTTCGAAAAACCAGGGCGGCATCCCGGCCAGTTCGGCGGCAAGACGCCTTACCTGCAGGCGGTGCATGTGCAGGCGGATGCGTCATGCATCGGTCGCATCCTGCCTGTACGAATCACGGGTGTGGCGACGTTCTCACTTGAAGGCGAACTCGTTCGGGGTGACACTGCGAATCAAGCGGCTGCGGGGGATGCAGTTGCAAGAGTGGCATGAACTTTTCGGGAGAATGGCTTGACGTCAACTCAGCGCGCGGACACCGCCGAGACCGGGACCCCGGAATCAGGTCTTAAAGGCCCCCAGGAGCTGACGCTCGCCTTCGATGAGAACAAACGCGCCAGTCTGGTCTTTGGTCAATATGACCAGAACATCGCGCATATCGAGCGGCGGCTGGGTGTCATCGCCACGGTGAATGGCAATCATGTCACCATCAAGGGGTCTCGCGAAAGCGCCGACCGCGCGCGCCGCACGCTGGAATTGCTCTACGATCAGGCGCGGGGCGGCAAATCCTTCTCCACCGGAGATGTGGACGGCGCCTTGCAGGAGGCCGCGCTGCAAGGCACGCTGTTCCCTGCCAAGTCGGATGCACCCAAGCTCTCGTTTGACCAGATCGTGACGCGCAAGCGCGGTCCTGTGAAGGCCCGCAACGCAGCGCAGGACGCGTACTTGCGCGCGCTCAAGCGCAATGAACTGACCTTCGCGGAAGGTCCTGCCGGCACGGGCAAGACCTGGCTGGCCGTGGGTTTTGCCGTGCAACTCATGGAACAGGGCATTGTGGAACGGCTCATTCTCTCGCGCCCGGCGGTGGAGGCCGGCGAGCGCCTGGGCTTTCTGCCCGGCGATATGAAGGACAAGGTCGATCCGTATCTGCGGCCCATCTATGACGCCTTGCATGATTTCATGGATGGCCGGGTGGTCGAGCGCGCGCTCCAGACCGGGCAGATCGAAGTGGCACCGCTCGCCTTCATGCGTGGGCGCACGCTCTCCAAGGCCGTGATCCTGCTGGATGAGGCGCAGAACACCACATCGATGCAGATGAAGATGATCCTCACTCGTCTGGGGGAAGGCTCGCGCATGATCATCACGGGTGACCCCACCCAGATCGACCTGCCGCCGGGCCAGACCTCCGGCCTGATGGAGGCCGGCGCACTGCTCAAATCCGTGGAAGGCGTGGGGCACATCACCTTCGCCCACGCGGATGTGGTGCGGCATGATCTCGTGCGGCGCATCGTCAAGGCCTACGAGGATGCGGGCGGCGGCAACCCACGGCGCAGCGCGTGAGTTCAAAGGTTCGACCGGCGCGCATCCTGGTGGATGTGGAGCGCCATGCTTTGGGCTGGAAGCGCCATCCGCGCATTGCCATAGCCCTGCGCCGGGCCGCAGTGGCAGCGGTGCGCGGCAAAGAAACGGCCGTGGCTGACCATGTGATGCTGAGCGTCTCACTGGCCGATGATGCTGCCGTGCGGGCCGCCAACCGCGATTGGCGCGCCAGGGACAAGCCCACCAACGTGCTGTCGTTTCCCGCTCTTGCACCGGACAAGTTGGCAGGCGGAGGGTTGAATGGCCCGATTTTTCTCGGTGACGTGATCCTGGCGCTGGAAACCGTGGAAGCCGAGGCCACAGAACAGGACAAATCTCTTGTCGATCATGCAACACATCTGATCGTGCATGGTGTATTGCACTTGCTTGGATTCGACCACACCACGCCGCAAGAGGCGGAGCGGATGGAGGAGACCGAGCGCCGCGTGCTGGCCACGCTGGGAATCTCGGACCCCTACGCCGGAACTGAGCCTGAGGAGACAAGCGCCGGATGAGCGCCAGTGACAGCAAGACGGATCGCGACGCGCAGCGGGCCACCGAACCTTTCAATGCAGAAGAAGGGTGGTTTGGCCGGTTGAAGTCCCGCCTCGGGTTCAAGAGCACGGCGTCGATTCGCGATGACATCGAGGATGCGCTCGAAACCCCCGGCACGGGCACTGAATTCTCCGCACAGGAACGCGCCATGCTGCGCAACATCCTCAGCATCCGCACGGTGCGTGTCGTGGATGTGATGATCCCCCGCGCGGAAATCGTTGCGGTCTCCGCCGCGATCACACTGGCTGATCTCTTGCGTGTCTTCCGCACGCAGGGCCACTCGCGCCTGCCGGCCTATGGTGAGACGTTGGACGACCCCAAGGGCATGGTGCACATCCGCGACTTTCTTGACTACATGACGGCCCGCGCGGAATCGGGCGCGCCGCGCAGCCGCCGCAAGAAGGACATCGCCACGCTCGATCTGGGCCTCGTGGACCTCTCCACCACACTGGAAGCCACCAAGCTGCTGCGCCCCGTGCTCTACGCGCCGCCATCGATGCCTGCAATGGATCTGATGCTGCGCATGCAGTCCACCCGCACCCACATGGCCCTGATCGTCGACGAATATGGCGGCACGGATGGCCTCGTTTCCATCGAAGATCTGGTGGAGATGATCGTTGGCGATATCGAGGATGAGCACGATTCAGAAAGCGGCCCGTTGATCGTCGCGGATGTCGGTGGCCTGTCGTTTGTGGCCGATGCCAAGGCGGGGCTCGACGAGGTGGCGGAGGCCGTGGGCATCGACGTGGCGGCTGATGATGCCGCAACGGATGTCGACACCATCGGTGGGCTGATCGTCACACTCGCGCAACGCGTGCCGGCACGGGGCGAGATGATCCCCGGCCCGCTCGGCCTTGAGTTCGAGGTGCTGGACGCGGATCCGCGCCGCATCAAGCGTGTGCGCATCCATCGCCGCAATGGGCCTGGTGCACCCGCCCCGAGCGAGGTCGATCCCACCATCGAGGATCAGGCAGCGGTCAAGGACCCTGCCGCAAAACCTGACCTGAAGCGGGCCTGAGAGACCATGCTGGAGCAATTTGCCCAACGGGTACTCTTGCTTGAGGGGGGACGCAGGCTGCTGCTGGCCATTCTGGCAGGGGCCACGGCCGCGCTGGCCATGCCGCCACTTGGCTTTTTTCCCGCGCTCGCAGTGTCGTTTCCCATCGCCATCTGGTTGCTGGACGGTGCGGCGACGCATCATGGGCGCTTCAGCCGGGCGTCCGTGTGGTCAGCCTTCAGCGCGGGCTGGGGCTTCGGCTTTGGTTATTTCCTGGCAGGCCTCTGGTGGCTTGGCGCGGCCTTTCTGGTGGAAGACGACCAGTTTGCCTGGGCGATGCCGCTGGGCGTCGTGGCGCTGCCCGCCGCACTGGCCCTGATCCATGCCGTGGGATTTGGGATCGCACGCCTGTTCTGGTCACAGGATGCGCGCCGCGTGCTGGCCTTCGCCGCAAGCATGGGACTTGTGGAATGGCTGCGCAGTTGGATCTTTTCGGGCTTTCCCTGGAACAGTTTTGGCCAGGCCTTGGCCGCGACGGATGCGATGGCGCAAATGGCCTCCGTTATCGGCCTCTTTGGCATGACGCCGCTGGCGGTGCTTATTTTCGGCGCACCGGCTGTCTGGGCGACGGGGCAGACCATCGGCGAGCGCTGGCGCATGCCTGTCGTGGCGCTGGCCCTCCTCGCAACCCTGGTGGCCTGGGGCACCTGGCGGCTCGAGCGCACCGCGATCACCCTGGTGCCCGATGTGAAGCTGCGCATCATGCAGCCCAACCTCGGCCAGCGTGAAAAACACCGCATCACCGGGCAGGAGGTGCTCACGCGCTACCTTGCGCTTTCCGACCGCGCCACCACGCCGGGAACCTCCGGCATAACCGACATCACGCACCTGATCTGGCCGGAATCGCCGTTTCCCTTCCTGCTGGCGCGCGAGCCGCAGGCGCTGGCGCAGATCGCCAAGCTGTTGCAACCCCGCACCACACTGGTGACGGGCGCCGTCCGCTCGGAGGATGCCGGCGGCACGCCGCGCTACTTCAATTCGGTCCATGTCATCAGCCCGGATGGCACCATCACCGACAGCTATGACAAGGTGCACCTGGTGCCTTTCGGAGAATATCTGCCGCTGAAACGCTGGTTCGATCGCATCGGATTGCGCCAATTCGTCGAGGTGCCGGGCGGATTCGAATCAGGCGCGCGGCGCAAGATGCTGGCGGTGCGCGGGCTGCCAGGTGTCTTGCCACTCATCTGCTACGAAGTCATATTTCCGCTTGAAAGCGCACATGGCGGAATCAGACCGGGCGTTCTGCTCAATGTCACGAACGATGCCTGGTTCGGCTTGACCTTCGGCCCGCATCAGCACTTCGCGCAGGCCCGCATGCGCAGCATCGAGCAGGGATTGCCGCTGGTGCGGGCGGCAAATACGGGAATATCGGCCGTGATCGACCCGCTCGGGCGTCCGATTGCCCAGCTGGCCCTTGGTGCGGAAGGTGTGCTCGATTCGCCGGTGCCGCGCGCGCTTCCCGCAACCATCTATGCATCCTTGGGAGACCTTCCGGCTTTTTCCCTGATTTTGATGTTATTTGCCACTTGCAGTCTGCGGCGGCGACGCTATCCATGGGCAACGAAAAAATAGGCAGTACTCTCTTGAGCATTGAGCCAAAGAAAATACCCAATCCCATTGACCGCCACGTGGGGTCAAGGGTCAGAACGCGCCGTGTTCTCATCGGCATGAGCCAGGAGAAGCTGGGTGATGCTCTGGGCATTACCTTCCAGCAGATCCAGAAGTACGAGAAGGGCACGAACCGCATCGGCGCCAGCCGCCTGCAGCGGGCCTCCATGGTCCTGGGCGTGCCGGTCAGTTTCTTTTTCGAAGGATCTCCGGCGGGAACGGAGCCCGGCGTCGGCTTTGCCGAGCCTGACAGCACCTACACCCCGCCCCCCCTCGATACACCCGAGGGCCGCCGGCTCATCGCGGCGTTCGAGCGAATTCAGGACATCGCGGTCCGCCGCCGCGTGATCGACCTGGTCGAAGCCATGGCCACCACATCCTCCGGCTGATCGCGTCAAACGTTCGTCACGACGAACGAAATGGCCCGCGTGGATTGACCAACCGAACGATTATGGCCTAGAAGGCGCGCCGATCAGCATCGGCTGGGCCCTCAGTGCCTGTGCCGATCGCAAGCCTTGATACCATTCAGACCGGAGAGACCGACGTGGCACGCAGCGAATATTTCTTCACCAGTGAGTCCGTTTCCGAAGGTCATCCGGACAAGGTCTGCGACCGCATCTCCGACGAGATCGTCGATCTGTTCTTCAAGGAAGCCGTGAAGGCCGGCATGGACCCCGCCCAGGTGCGGGTGGCTGCCGAAACGCTGGCCACCACCAACTACGTCTGCATTGCCGGTGAAATCCGCACCTCGCTCGATGAAAAGAAGATGAAATCGAAGGTGAAATCGGCGGCCCGCAAAGCCATTCGCGCCATCGGTTACGAGCAGGAGGGCTTCCACTGGAAGACGGCCAAGATCGACGTGCGCCTGCATGCGCAATCGGTGGATATCGCGCAGGGTGTTGACGAGAGTGGCAACAAGGATGTGGGCGCGGGCGACCAGGGCATCATGTTCGGTTACGCCTGCCGCGAGACGCCGGATCTGATGCCGGCGCCCGTCTATTATGCGCACAAGATTCTGGAAAATCTCACCACGCACCGCAAGGCCAAAACACGTGGCTGTGAGAAGCTCGGTCCCGATGCCAAGAGCCAGGTGACCATCCGCTACGTCGACGGCCGCCCAGCCGAAGTGACGCAGATCGTGCTGTCCACGCAGCATCTCGATGCCAAGATGACCTCCAAGGACGTGTCCAAGCTGGTCGAGCCCATCATCCGCGAGACGCTGGAAGGCATCACCATCGCCAAGGAATGCAAATGGTGGATCAACCCCACCGGCAAGTTCCTCATCGGGGGCCCTGATGGCGATTCGGGCCTCACGGGCCGCAAGATCATCGTGGACACCTACGGCGGGGCGGCCCCGCACGGCGGCGGCGCTTTCTCCGGCAAGGATCCCACCAAGGTGGACCGTTCGGCGGCCTACGCCGCGCGCTATCTCGCCAAGAACATCGTGGCCGCCAAGCTGGCCGAGCGTTGCACCATCCAGCTTTCCTATGCCATCGGCGTGGCGCAGCCCCTGTCGATCTATGTGGACACCCACGGCACCGGCAAGGTGGCCGATGACAAGATCGAAGCTGCCATCGGCCAGGTCATGGACCTTTCTCCGCGCGGCATCCGGGCGCATCTGGGGCTCAACAAGGCGATCTACGCAAAAACCTCCGCCTATGGCCACTTCGGCCGCAAGCCGACGCGCGACGGTTCGTTCTCCTGGGAGAAACTCGATCTTGTGGACGCGCTGAAGAAGGCCGCAGCCTGAACCAGACGCCGCCTGACGCACCCGTGAAAACGCCCCATGTCGCGGGGCGTTTTTTTGGGCGTGCCAAGGGCAAGACCCTGCGCAAGGAGCAATCCGCGCTGATGCAGGCGGTGCTGCCGCGCCTCAAGCTGCCCGTTGGCGAGGGGCCGCTGGATGTCCCCTCTCTGTTTCCCGGCCGGCCGACTGAGTTTCGCCTCGAAATCGGCTTTGGCGGCGGCGAGCACTTGGTCCACCGGGCGCAGGAAAACCCAAGTGCAGGCTTCATCGGCTGCGAGCCCTTCGTCAACGGCATGGCCAAAGCCGTGATGGAGATCGACCGTCTCGGCCTCACCAACATCCGCCTGCATGACAACGATGCGCTTTACCTGCTGCGCCGCCTGCCCCCCGCGAGCCTGGATGCGGTCGACCTGCTTTACGCCGATCCCTGGCCCAAGCGCCGCCAGCGCAAGCGCCGCTTCGTCAATGCCGAAACCGTGGCTCTGATGGCCCGCGCCGTTAAACCCGGCGGAATCTGGCGCTTCGCCAGCGATATCGACGATTACGTCGGCTGGACCCTCATGCGCGTCATGGATTCGCCGGATTGGCTTTGGCCTGCGCTGGGCGCCGATCAATGGTGCACACCTTACCCGACATGGCCCGGCACGCGGTACGAGGCCAAGGCCATGAGCGAAGGGCGCGTGCCCAGCTACCTGACGTTTGTACGCCGCTAGATTTCATGCGATCTGAGAGCGACCTGTCGATCAACTGCCCGGCCCTTTCATGAACCCTCTGTTTGCTGATCTGCCCACCACCATCTTCGAAGTCATGTCGGGGCTGGCGCGCGCGCATAATGCCGTGAACCTCGGCCAGGGCTTTCCCGATGATCCCGGCCCGCTTGATGTGCGCCAGAAGGCGGCGGAGGCGACGCTCAACGGCTACAATCAGTATCCGTCCATGATGGGTCTGCCCGAACTGCGTGAGGCGGTGGCGCATCATTACGCGCGTTTTCACGACGTGAGGTTTGATCCGGACAGCGAAGTCATGGTCACCTCTGGGGCCACCGAAGCGCTGGCGGGCGCGTTGCTGGCGCTGATCAAGCCGGGCGACGAGGTGGTGCTGTTTCAGCCTATGTATGACGCCTACCTGCCGCTCGTGCTGCTGGCGGGCGGGGTGCCGAAGTTCGTCACGCTCAAGCCGCCGCATTTTCGCTTTACGGAGGAAGACCTGATGCAGGCCTTCTCGCCGCGCACGAAAGTGGTCTTGTTCAACAATCCGCTCAATCCGGTGGCCACGGTCTGCCCGCGCGAAGACCTGACGATGCTGGCGCATTTCTGCATGGCCAACGATGCGATTGCCCTGTGCGATGAGGTTTGGGAACATACGGTGTTCGATGGCCGCGAACACATTCCGCTGGCGGCGCTGCCGGGCATGCGCGAGCGCACCGTGAAGATCGGCTCGGCAGGCAAGATTTTCTCGCTCACGGGCTGGAAGGTCGGTTTTGTCTGCGCCGCGCCGCGCCTGATCAAGGTGCTGGCGAAAGCGCATCAGTTTCTCACTTTCACGACGCCGCCCAACCTGCAAACCGCCGTGGCCTACGGGCTGATGAAGGATGAGTCTTATTTCACCGGCATGCGCGCCGATTTCGCCCGCAGCCGCGACAGGCTGACGGCAGGGCTCACGACATTGGGGTATGAGGTGCTGCCTGCCCAGGGCACCTATTTCCTCAATGTCGACATCACGCGGACCGGCCTTGATGACGTCACTTTCTCGCAGAAGCTGGTGCGCGAATGCGGTGTCGCAACAATACCCGTCAGTGCCTTCTATGCCCATCAACCCGTGACGAACGTGGTGCGATTCTGCTTCGCGAAATCGGACGCCACACTCGATCAGGCGCTGAACCAGATGCCGTCACAAAACGCAGTATAAGCCTTTGACCTATGAAAATCGTTCAAATTCAACTGCATATTGAATTTCTTATGAATCATTCGTTTTCATTATGAAACCGGACATGTCTGGGTTAAGTTCATTTTGTCTTGGTGGCCGCGCGCAAGCCAAATGCGCGCTCATTTTGCGTGAACTCAATCTTTCTTCATGAAACTCTGTGCTGGCAGCCTGGGAGACCACAATGGCTATGCTCACAATTTCCTACTCTTCGGCGATCACCGGCCTGCAAACGGTATCTTTCGCAGATGATGCGCCTCCGCAGTTTCAACGGGCACAGCTGCAAACCGCCTTGGATGCGGTTGCGGGTCAGGCGAATGCCAGCGTGGTGCTTTCAGGTGGCACATTCACCGTGCAGCCTCCGCCTGGCGCCAAACCCTCCGATGGCTGCCTGCGCATCAGCAGCGAGACAACCTTGAGCGGCAGCAGCAATGTCTTGCAGCCAACAGTCATCAAGCTTGCCGACGGTGTGAGCGCGGACGTGACGGGCATCATCCGCACCAATTCGGGCAACACCCTGCCTGATGGGTCCTTCACCACCACGCAGAATGTACGAGTGGAATTCATCACGATCGACGGCAACAAGGCAGGCAATGCGGCTGGCGCCAACGTCGATGGTTTCTATTGCGGACCCAAGCCCAACAGCAGCCAGGTCGACAACAACATCACGTTGTCAAACGTGACCGTGCAGAATTGTTCGCGCTACGGCTTCGACCCCCACGAACAGACCACCAACCTGTCGTTTCTCAACTGCACAGCCAGCGGCAACTATGATGGCTTCACCATCGACAATTGCTCCTATGTGACGATCAGCAACTGCGTGGCCACCAGCAATCTGCGGCACGGCTTCAATGTCGTCACAGGCTCGCATCACGTCACGCTGGAAAACATCATCTCCAGCAACAACGGGGCGACCGGCGTCACCATCCAGACCGGCGACAATGAAATCCGCGATTGGACACATGACATCACGATCAACGGGGCCGTGGTCAGTGGCAACGGCTTGCGGGGGCTGGATGTGCGCCAGGCCGAAGGCGTGCTCGTCACCAACATGGATTTCTCCGGCCAGACATCGAGCACCCGGGTCATCATCGAGGGCTGCCGTGCGGACCCCGATGGGTCTTCGACGCGCGGGGTGGACCTCATCGGCTGCATCACAGGGGGTGGCCTGCCGTTGACCACCGCCAATGGCCTGTCGGTCAAGAACTACCTTCAGGACTTTGGTGACAATGACAGCCTCAACGATCGCTGGATCGTCACGGATTCCGTCCGCATTGGCACCACGCCTGCAACCCTCACCTCTGTCACGGCCACAGGCACAAACACCACCGGGGCCACGGTCTGGAATTACGCGCTCCACGATGATCCAACCATCGGAGATCTGCTGACCGGATCAGCCGGGCGTGACACCATTGCGGCAGGCGCAGGCAACGACACCATCTACGGGGGCAATGGCCGTGACAGCATTTACGGCGGCGACGGCGATGACAGCCTGTATGGCGATGCCGACAACGACATGATCGAGGGCAATGCCGGCCAGGACCGCATCGACGGGGGCGCTGGTGCGGACAGCCTGTTCGGCGGGGCGGGCGTTGACACACTTGTGGGCGGAACGGGCAATGACCGCCTCACGGGCGGGGCGGGCCATGACATCTTCCGCTACGACACATCCGGAAACATGGGCGCCGATGTCATCACCGATTTTGATTCCAACCCCAGCGGCGGACAGGATTTGATCGATCTGGGCGGACGCTGGTACAGCGCCGCGCAAATCGGTTCAGCCATCACGGTGACCGCCTCGGGCACGAACACCATTGTCACCTTTGTGAGCGGCACGCTGGCGGGCACCACGGTCACGCTCAATGCGACGGCACCCTCCAGCATCACGGCATCTGATTTCATCTTTTGACGCCGCCTGGGCGATATCGAGCGAGCCTGTCGATCTCACCCGCGTTAACCATTTCCGTTACCGAGCCGTTAATCGGGGCAGGCGATAATCGCGGCATCGATTTGGAACCTGGAGACCATGCGCATGACCCGCCCCACCCTTCGCACAGGCGCGCTGACCTTGGCTGCCGCCGCCCTTCTCTCAAGTCTGCCGCTCGCCTCCGCTGAGGCGCAGTATTATTACCCGCGGCCGCGCAATGATGCGGGCGCAGCCATTGCCGGCGGCGTTCTGGGCGGCCTCGTGGGCGGCCTGGCCGCGGGGGCCATCGTCAATTCGGGCCGGCCCAACGTCTATTATCCGCCGGTGGCCGCACCCGCGCCCGTCTATGTGCAGCCCGAGCCGGTTTATGAGTATGTGCCGAGCTGCCGCATGGAGCGGCGCACGGTGTGGCTTGACCAATACACCTACACGCACCGTAGTGTGCGCGTCTGCGAATAACCGGTCAGTTTCAAGAAGCTGGAGCATGTCGTTTTCGGAAAACCGCTCCACACTTTTCTGCGACATGCTCTAAAAGCGTGCTTTTGGTGCGGCGAACGCCTATATTCGGCCTCAGACGAATCGACTGAGCCGAGAGCGTAATCATCATCATGGCCGAACCTGTTCCTGCTGCGCCCGACACCGGCGACATCAACGCTTATGGCGCGGATTCCATCAAGGTTCTCAAGGGCCTGGATGCCGTGCGCAAGCGCCCCGGCATGTACATCGGTGACACCGATGATGGCTCAGGTCTGCACCACATGATCTACGAGGTGGTGGACAACGCCATCGATGAAGCGCTGGCGGGCCACGCCACGCTCGTGACCGTGACCCTCAACGAGGATGCCTCCGTCACCGTGACCGACAACGGACGTGGCATTCCGGTCGACATGCACGAAGAGGGCGTCTCGGCCGCCGAGGTCATCATGACCCAGCTGCATGCCGGCGGCAAATTCGACCAGAATTCCTATAAGGTTTCGGGCGGCCTGCACGGTGTGGGTGTGTCGGTGGTCAATGCGCTGTCCTCCATGCTGCGCCTGCGCATCTGGCGCAACGACCAGGAGCACGCCATGGAGTTCAGCCACGGCGAGGCGGTGTCGCCGCTGAAGGTTGTGGGCCCCGGCAACGGCCAGCGCGGTACGGAGGTGACGTTTCTGCCTTCGACACAGACCTTCACCAATGTCGAATTCGATTACAAGACGGTGGAGCACCGCCTGCGTGAGCTTGCCTTCCTCAACTCCGGCGTGCGCATTGTGCTCACGGACCGCCGGCACGGTGAAAACCGGGTGGAAGAGCTGTTCTACGAGGGCGGGCTGGAGGCTTTTGTGCGCTATCTCGACCGTGCCAAGACTCCTCTGCTCAAGATGCCCGTCATGGTCATGCGCTCGCAGGATGACAGCGGCGAGAGCGGCATCGGCATCGAGGTCGCGCTGTGGTGGAACGACAGCTACCACGAGAGCGTGCTGTGCTTCACCAACAACATTCCCCAGCGCGACGGCGGCACCCACCTCGCGGGCTTTCGCGGCGCACTCACGCGCCAGGTCAATGGTTATGCTGAGCGCTCCGGCATCGCCAAGAAGGAGAAGGTCGAACTCACGGGCGATGATTGCCGCGAGGGCCTCACCGCCATCGTCTCGGTGAAGGTGCCGGACCCGAAGTTCTCCAGCCAGACCAAGGACAAGCTTGTCTCCTCCGAGGTGCGTCCGGTGGTGGAAGGCCTGCTCAACGAGCGCCTGGCCACATGGTTTGAAGAGCACCCGACCGAAGCCAAGCTGATCGTCAGCAAAGTGGTGGAGGCCGCCGCCGCCCGTGAGGCCGCCCGCAAGGCGCGCGAGCTCACCCGCCGCAAGGGCGTGCTCGACATCGCCTCCCTGCCCGGCAAGCTGGCCGATTGCCAGGAGCGCGATCCGGCCAAATCCGAGCTGTTTCTGGTCGAGGGCGACTCCGCCGGTGGCTCCGCCAAGCAGGGCCGCAACCGCGAGTTTCAGGCCGTGCTGCCTCTGCGCGGCAAGATCCTCAACGTGGAGCGCGCGCGCTTCGACAAGATGCTGGGCAGTCAGGAAATCGGCACGCTGATCACGGCGCTGGGCACCGGCATCGGCCGCGAGGAGTTCAACCCGGACAAGCTGCGCTACCACAAGATCATCATCATGACCGATGCTGACGTGGACGGCGCGCATATCCGCACGCTGCTGCTCACCTTCTTCTTCCGCCAGATGCCAGCCTTGTTCGAGCGCGGGCATATCTTCATCGCGCAGCCGCCGCTCTACAAGGCGGCCAAGGGCAAATCCGAGACCTACCTCAAGGATGAGCGCGCGCTGGAGGATTATCTGATCGACGCCGGCGTCGAAGGCGCAGTGCTGCGCGCCGCGAATGGTGATCGCTCCGGCCCGGATTTGCGCGGGTTGCTGGATGAAGCGCGCCTTGTGCGCACAGTGCTGAACGGACTTCACTCGCGCTATGACCGCCGCGTGGTGGAACAGGCCGCCGTGGCGGGTGCGCTGAGCCCTGAACTGCCGAACAGCCCAGACTCGGGTGCCATAGCGGCCCGCATCGCCGCGCGTCTCGATGGCATTGCCGATGAATTCGAGCGGGGCTGGCAGGGCGAGTCGCTGGACGGCGGCTGGGTGCTGCGCCGCACCGTGCGGGGCGTCACGCAGACCGTGCAGCTCGACCATCAGTTGCTGGCCACGGCGGATGCGCGCAAGCTACACGAACGTGCGGGTTCGCTGCTGGAGTCCTATGCCAAACCCGCCATCCTCAACCGACGCGGCAAGGACCACCCGGTGTTCGGCCCCGTGTCACTGTTCGAGGCCGTGAAGCAGGCGGGCAACGATGGCATGCGCCTGCAACGCTACAAAGGCCTGGGAGAAATGAACCCCAGCCAGCTCTGGGAAACCACGCTCGACCGCGACGCGCGCTCGCTGTTGCAGGTGAAGATCAAGGAGGTCGATGAGGCCGATGACCTCTTCGTCAAGCTCATGGGCGACGTGGTGGAGCCGAGGCGCGAGTTTATTCAGACGAATGCGCTGAGTGTGGCGAATTTGGATGTGTGAGTTTTTTCACTTCAAAATGGTGAAATTAAATGATTGATTTTCTCAAGCAAAATTTCGACAAAATATTACCTGTTATTTCGTTATTAGTTGGTTCGCTCATGACGATGATTAATACTCATTTTGGGGAAGCAAGAAGGGTAAAGGCAGAAACAAAGTTGCGAATAGAAAAACGACTGGATGACTTGCGAGTTAAGCGTATTGAATCACAGCGTGAGATTCTGATTTCACTTCAAGATGAACTTGCGAAGTATGTTCGTTTTGTTGGAAAATCCCAACATGACGACCTCTTGCAGGCGCGGTCCGGAAAGTGTTATGGATCGGGCTTACTTTCTAGTGCTGATGATGAGGGACTTTTTAACTCACAGGTAAATGTTTCAAAAATTTATGTCAGAGTACGAGATGAACAAATTCGTACGATGATCTCCACGATGAAAGATCGTGCTGCTGCAATTATTTTGGCTGATTCAGAAGTCAATGCAACTCGTTTAATGCAAGAATTTGGTTAGACATATTCTAATGTTTCAAAAAGAATAGGTTCTGAACTAAGAAACTTGGAGGATGACGAGCAAATAATGAGCAAGCTGTGAGTCTAACACAAACGGGTATTACGGTATTACGGGGGTATTACGGGGTATTACGGGGACATGATACTAATTGCAGAAATACCTCTTCGCCATGACGGCGGGACAGGTGGCCCCTCAATACTGAAACCAGCACGCAGCTACTTCAATCCTTGAAGCCATCGTCACGCGCTGCGTCCAATCAAATGAGTTTGGCCCATATACTCCCCTTCTCCTTTGGGAGAAGGTGGTCGGCGGAGCCGATCGGATGAGGGAGAATCCCCGCAGTTCGGTGAGAGTTTCCAACCACCAGTGCTATACCCTCACCTGTCCGCCATCCGGCGGACATCCTCTCCCAAGGGAGAGGAGGGAGCCGCACGGGGCGCAGCTCAGATCAATGGATGCAAGGAAGGATGGCGCGCGGCAGCCTCACCACCCCTCAATAATGAAAACGGCACGCAGCCACTTCCAGCGTCTGCTCATTCCCCTTGCCAGTCACGCGGTAAATGAGACGATGCTCCTGCGTGATGCGCCGTGACCAGAAGCCTGAGAGTTCGTTGCGCAGCGGCTCAGGTTTGCCGATGCCTGTGAAGGGCTGGCGCATAGTGGCAATGAGCAGATCATTGATGCGCGAAAGCATTTTCGCATCTGCCTGTTGCCAATGAAGGTAATGCTCAAAAGCCTCGCGTGAGAAGGTGATTTTCATCGCGGCAGGGGTTGCATGGTTTCGGGATCAATCTCGACGATCTGACCTGCATTAAGCTCTGCAATTGACCTTGCCAACATATCGCGGTTCGCCTTGGTGCTCAGCAGATACAGCGTCTCCTCCATGCCCTGCCAATCCTTGAGGGGCAGCACCACCACGGGCTCGTGGCCCTGGCGCATGACAACGAGGTGGTCACGGTCCTGCTCCAGCTTGTCGAGGTGGCTGGCGATGTTGGCGCGAAAATCCGACAGGGAAACATGGCTCATGACAACGTCCTTTTATTGTACTTGATTGCGTACAATAAATGCGCTGCTCCTGCAATGCAGGCTTCGCGTTTAAACCTTGCTTCACATTAGCGGTTGCCGCCCGCCCCCGTGACTGGTTGAACGATCAGCAGGGTTCACAGGGCCAGATACGTGCAGATTTACCTGCCCATTGCCGAGTTGCCGGTCAGCATTTTTCTGATGCTGGGCATGGCTGCGGCCGTGGGCTTCATCTCCGGCATGTTCGGCGTGGGCGGCGGGGTCCTGATGACGCCGCTGCTGGTGTTCGTCGGCGTGCCGCCCGCCGTGGCGGTGGCGACGGGCGCACCCCAAATTGCCGCGGCCTCCATGACCTCCATGCTGTCCTACTGGCGGCGGAGTGCACTCGACACCAAGCTGGCGAGCGTGCTGGTCGGCGGCGGCCTCGCGGGCACGGTGCTGGGCGTGCTGTTTTTCAACGCCATGCGCCGCGCGGGCTACTTCGAGCTGGTGCTGGTGGTCTCGTATGTGGCGTTGCTGGGCAGCGTGGGCGGCCTGATGCTGATCGAGAGCCTGCGCGCCACATTCTTTCCCAAACGCCTCAGGAAGGCCGCCGCCGGCCCGAAGCAGCCGCCTTTCGCCGGCCTGCCGTGGCCGGTGCATTTTCCCCGCTCTGGCCTGACGGTGAGCATCGTGCCCGTGCTGCTGCTGGGGCTGTTCATCGGCTTTGCGGGCTCGGTGCTGGGCATCGGCGGCGGGTTCATCGTGGTGCCGGTGCTGATTTACGTGCTGCGTGTCCCGGCTGCCATGGTGGTGGGCACGTCGCTCCTGCAAATCCTCTTCACCATGATCGCGGCCACGCTGCTGCATGCTGTGACCAACCAATCCGTTGATCTGGTGCTGGCGCTGATCCTGATCGTCGGCAGTGTGATCGGTGCGCAATTCGGCGCGCGTGCGGGGGTGAATCTCAAGGGCGAGCATTTTCGCCTGCTGCTCGCGGTGCTGGTCTTCGGCGTGGCCGTGCGCTTTGCCATGGAACTCGGCTTCACACCGGCGGAGCTCTTTTCGATCACACCGGGGGATGGGCGGGCATGATGGGGCTGGCGCGTCTCGCAGTGCTCTGCCTTTTCGTGCTGCCCGCAGCAGGCCCGGCGGCGGCCGAGCGGCTGATCACCTCCATTTCCGCTTCCCGCGTGCTGATCACATCCAGTTACACCGGTGCGGAACTGGTGCTGTTTGGCGCGATCGAGCGTGATTCCATCAGCGTCTCGCGGGCGGGTCCCTATGATGTTCTGATCACGGTGCGCGGCCCGTCCGGCTCGCTGGTGGTGCGCGAGAAGGAGCGCACGGGGCCGATCTGGGTGAACGGCCCCCAGATGAAGTTCATCGACATGCCGGGATATTACGCTGTGCTGTCCTCTCGGCCGCTGGCGGAAGTGACAAGCGAGCCGCTGCGGGATCGTTTCCAGATCGGCTTGCAACGGATGGTGCGGGCGCGGGGCGGCACAGTGGGCATGTCGGCGCAGGACACGGCCGCGTTTCACGAGGCGCTGATCCGAATCAAGTCGCAAACGCGGTTGTTTCAGCAGAACGAGCGCGATGTGGTGTTTCTGGCCCCCGGCCTGTTTCGCGCCGCAATCTCCCTGCCGGCCACGGCCCCGCTGGGCAATTATGAGGCGATCGTCACGCTCTTTGCCGACGGAGCGCCGCTTTCCACCGAAAAAAGCGATTTCGAGGTTGTGAAAACTGGGTTCGAGGCGCGCATGGCGATCGCGGCGTTCAGCAATCCATGGCTCTATGGGCTGTTTGCCGTGATGATCGCACTTGCGGGAGGCTGGCTGGCGAATTACGCCTTCCGCCGGGAATAGGGCATGACAGGCAGCATTCCGGCTGCAGTTGACATGCCATCTGGCCCTGATGGGAGTTGCACGCATGGATGAACATCGCATACCGCGCAGCGCGCTGGTGCTGGGTCTTGGAGGTCTGGTGCCGTTCGTGCTCTGCGCGCTGGCGATCCTGACCGGCGTGCGCGTGCCCGTGCTGAGTGATCCCGTCATGGCGCTGCTCGCATACGGCGCCGTCATCCTGTCTTTCCTGGGCGGCGTGCGGTGGGGCTTCGCATTGCGCATTGCGGATGAGGGCTTGCAGGCGCGTGCCATGCTTCTCTCCGTGGTGCCTGCAGTGGTGGCGTGGCTGCTGTTGCTGCCGCCCTCGCTGCTCGGGCTCATTCTGTTACCTGTGCTGTTCGTTCTGCTCTGGCTGGCGGATGAGCAGATGCCACGGATTGGCGTGCCGCACTGGTATGTGCGGCTGCGCCGCCTTCTCACGGCCGTGGTGGTGCTGTCGTTGATGGGCGCGATTGCCGGGCTTGGCCGGTAACGCCGGCCGTCAAAGGCAGATCTGCGCTTCCCCCACGGCGAAAACCCGCGTGCGCCCACACACGTAGGCTGTCATGGCGGAAGCGGGAAACAAGCTGGAAATGGCGTTGTCGCGGCAGCTCAGTCCGCCGGCATAAGCACCGAAGGCGGGCAGGATCAGCCGGGCCCCGTCGCTGATGAAGGCCCGCGCCCGCACCCGCCCCTTGGTGTTGGAGACTTTGGCAACGGGGTGCAGGTGCCCGGCGACCTCCCCCGGCTGTGCACCCGGCTGCGGCTCGTGGCGCAAGGTGAGCGCTCCAGCGGCCAGCACATCGCTTCGCTCGCCGGGCAAATCCGCGGGCAAGTGCGGGTCATGATTGCCGGCGATCCAGACCATGCGCAATGGCGATGCCATCGCTTGCAGAGTGGCGCGCAGCGCGGGATCAAGCCTCTCTCCGGCACGCATGTCATGAAAGCTGTCGCCCAGAGCCACGAGACAGGCTGGGCGCAGCCGCGTCACCAATGCGCCCAGCTTCGCGAGCGTCGCGGCGCTGTCGTAGGGGGGCAGCATCTGCCCCTGCGCCGCAAAGAACGAGCCCTTTTCCAGGTGCATGTCGGCCACAACTAGCATGCGCTGCGCAGGCCACCACAGACTGCCGTGGTGATCGAGCATGACCATCTCGCCGTTGAGCTGCAGGGACACCATTACACGGACGCCTCGGCCAGCATCGCACCCGCAGCTTCCGCCAGGATGTCATCGGCGGCCTCGCCGTGAACGGCTTCGCGGCCGATCTCCAGCAACAGCGGCACAGCGAGCGGGGAAACCCGCGCCAGTGGCTTGTGGACGATGTGACCGCGTATGCGCGTGAGCATGTGGCCCAGGCGCGCAATGTCTAGGAGGCCCGTGGCGGCATCAGCCCGCGCCGCGCGCAGCAGGATATGCCCCGGTTCATGGGCGCGCAGCACATCATAGACAAGATCGGTCGACATGGTGACCTGGCGGCTTTTCTTCTGCTGTCCGGGGAAATTGCGTTCAATCAACCCCGCGATGACGGCGCAGGTGCGGAAGGTGCGCTTCATGAGCTGGCTCTCCGCCAGCCATTCTTCAAGATCATCCCCCAGCATGTCTTCGGCAAACAGCTCGTCGAGCCATCGCGGATTGCGGGAGACGCGGGCCGAGACATCGCCCAGACCCCAGATCGAGAGCGCGTAATCATTGGCCACGAAGCCTTGCGGCTTCAGACCCGCTCGCTCCATGCGCCGTGTCAGCAACATGCCGAGCGTCTGGTGGGCAAGCCGCCCCTCGAAGGGGTAGGCAATCAGGTGATGCCGCTCGCCCCGCGGAAAGGTTTCCACAAGAAACTCCCCGGCCTTGGGCAGTGTGCTCTTGATCTGCTGGAGGCGCAGCCAATCACTGACCTGCGCAGGCAGCGAGCCCCAGCTTGCAGGCGTGGAAAGCATCGTGCGCACCCGTGCAGCCAGATGGGTGGAGAGCGGAAATTTGCCGCCCGCATAGCTCGGGATCTTGGGGTCCGTTTTTGGCGCGGCGCGTGAAACCAGCACACTGTCTTCGTGAATGCCCTCGTATTTGAGGATTTCGCCACTGAACAGGAATGTATCACCCGGCAGCATGCTTTCGGCAAAATACTCCTCGATCTCGCCCAGCACGCGGCCGCCCACAAAAGCCTGCCCGCGCGGGCGCCCGAAGCGCACCTTGAGCTGTGATGCCTCCACGATGGTGCCGACATTCATGCGGTAGTGCTGCACGACCCGCCCGTTGGCCGCCCGCCAGTAGCCATTCGTGTCCCGGCGAATCTTGGCGAAGCGTTCGTAGGCCTTGAGGGCATAGCCGCCCGTGGCCACAAATCCGAGCACCGCGTCGAAGGTCTCACGGTCGAGATCGGCGTAAGGCGCGGCCGATGAGACCTCGTCGTAAAGGTCATCCGCCCGGAACGGGGCCGTGCAGGCCATGCCCAGCACGTGCTGTGCCAGCACATCGAGCGCACCCGAGCGTGTGATGACTGCATCCTGCTCGCCGGCCATGGCTGCATCGACCGCCGCGCGGCACTCCAGAACCTCGAAGCGGTTGGAGGGGACCAGTAGGGCCTTGGAGGGCTCATCGAGCCGGTGGTTGGCCCGGCCAATGCGCTGCAGCAAACGGCTCGACCCCTTGGGCGCGCCCACGTTGATCACGAGGTCCACATTGCCCCAGTCGATGCCCAGGTCGAGCGTCGAGGTGCAGACCACCGCATCGAGCTTGCCCTCCGCCATCGCGTCTTCGACCTTGCGGCGTTGCGCGACGCTGAGCGAGCCATGATGCAACGCGATGCGACGCCCGCCTTCGTTGACAGCCCAGAGCTGCTGAAACACCAGTTCCGCCTGCATGCGGGTGTTGACGAAAACCAGGGTCAGCTTGTGGCGGGCGATCTCCGCATAGATTTCGTCCGCAGCGTGCCGTGCCGTGTGGCCGGACCATGGCAGCCGCTCGCCTGTTTCCAGAATGCGGATGTGCGGCGGTGCGGCAATGGACTTTTCCGCCAGCACAAGATCGGCCCCGGTCTGCGATCCGGGCAGCTGCGGCACAAGCCAGCGGCAGAGTTCTGCCGGATCGCGCACGGTGGCGGAAAGTCCGGTCGCGAGCAGGCGGGGCGAAAGCTTGCGCAGGCGCGCAAAATCCAGCGCCAGCAGATCCCCGCGCTTGGAGGGCGCGACCGCATGCAACTCGTCGAAAATCACGCGCTCCAGACTGTCGAAGTAGCTTTCCGCATCCTTGGATGACACCATGAGCGCGACCTGTTCAGGTGTGGTCAAAAGGATGTCGGGCGGCTGGCGGCGCTGCCGGTCGCGCCGCGAGGCGGGCGTGTCGCCCGTGCGGGTTTCTACACGGATCGGCAGGGCCATGTCCTTGATCGGCTTTTCCAGATTGCGGGCGATGTCCACCGCAAGTGCCTTGAGCGGCGAAATGTAAAGGGTGTGGATGCCCATGGGCCGGATGTCGTTGCGCTTGGGCCGGTCAGCCAGGGCCACCAAAGTGGGCAGAAATCCCGCCAGTGTCTTGCCCGCACCGGTCGGCGCGATCAAAAGCGTGTCGCGCCCCGCCTGATGCTTGTCGATCAACGCGGTCTGATGCGTGCGCGGTTGCCAGCCCTGCGCCGAAAACCAGGCTGCGAAACGCGGCGGAAGAAGCTCATCGGGCATCGGCATCCCGCTGCAGCACGACGACCAGCCCGGGCACATCCTGCCCCCCGTCCTGCCGGGTCACGCAGGGCGCGAGGTGGGCCACACGCAGACCGGCTGCGTGCGCCATGCGCCGCACATAAAGCGCGCTGTGATGATGGCGCAGGTCATTGCCCAGAATGAAGCCGTCGCCCGCGCAGCTTTGCACCGTAAAGGCGAACAGCCCGCCCGATGTGAGGGCGCGCGCCACCGCCCCGAACAGCGCCGAAAGATCGCCGATGTAGACCAGCACATCCGCCGCCAGAATCAGCTCGGCTGGCGCTTGCAGCGCCTGCAGCGCATCACCCACATCGACGCGCCGATAGAGCCCGCTCTGGCGCGCCTTCGCCACCATGGCCGGGGAAAGGTCGATGCCATCAATGACCCCCACATGGCCCGCCAGAGCCCGCGCCATCAGCCCCGTGCCGCACCCCAGATCGATTGCCGCCTGGAATTGAAACGGACGCACCAGATCCTCGCAGACACGGCGCAAGCTCTCGCAGATGATCTGCGGACCACAGTAGCCAAGGGCTTTGACCAGATGGGTGTCGAAGCGCCCGGCGTAGCCATCAAACAGCGCAGCGACATACCCCGCCGACATGGCACCGGCCGGCGCGCGCAAGCCGAGCCTTGCCAGGCGCAGGCGCGCACCTATCGCATCCACGGGCGCAAGCTCCAGCACCCGGGCAAAGGCCGTGCCGGCCGCTTCCCGCTGTCCCAAGGCTTCCAGGGCCTCACCAAGCGCAAAATGTGCGGGCGGCCAAGCAGGTGTGAGATCGAGCGTCTGGCGCAGCAGATCTGCCGCTGCATCTGCATCGCCCTCCTTCAGACTGGCCACCGCATAATCATAGCGCCGGTCGGCCAACAGGTTCCCGGAGGAGCCAAATGGGGCGTTAAGTGGGGTATCAAATGGCGTCTCAAGTCCGGGGGGCACGCTCTCCACGCTCATCCCCATCGGTGGTTGAAGCTGACGCTGATCCGCTCGCCTGCGCTGCGATTGAGCGGCACTTCGTGGCGCAGATAGCTTTCCCACAGCAGCAGGTCGCCCGGCGCGGGCGCATGATAGATGAAGCTCTGGTGCGGGCGCGCCGCTTTCGCCTTGCGGGGCGGGGCGGCCATCATCATGGCGAGGCGGGGATCCTCGAACTTGATTGCCGAAGCGCCGTCCGGCATCGCCACATAAAGCGTGCCTGACAGCACCGAATGGGGATGGAGGTGCGAGGTGTGGACGCCGCCCTCGGGCAGCAGGTTGATCCACAGCGAATCCAGCACCAGCTTCCTGCCCCCCAGATCATACTCGAGTGCGCGGGCGAAGGCAGCGACATGCGCATCCAGCCGCTTCTGCAACTGCTTGAACACCGGAAAGCGCCACGGCAGGTCGTTCAGCGAGGCGTAACTCGTGTAGCCGGGATAACCCTGCTTGCGGCACCATTTCTGACCGGCGGTGTCATCCTGCGCGATCGCGCGGCAGCTGGCTTCGAGCTCGGCCAGAAAATCCGGTTCGGCCAGCCTGTCCCTGTAAAGCTCGGTGACGAAGAGGGATTCGATCTCAGACATGGCTGGGGCGTAGCGCTTTCGGCCAGCCCCGACAACCATGCCTGCATCACTTCATGGGAAAAGCTCCCCCCTCATCGAGGGAGGAGCCTGATCATATGGCGCCGGTCGTTACCAGCCATATCCGTAGGCGGGTGCACGGCCATAACCGTAGCCATTGCCACCATAGTGCGGGCGGCCGTAGCCATAGTAGGGCTGGGGCTGGACGTAACCATACTTCTGGACGAAGCGGTTCGACAGCTGCGCCTGTTTGCGGGCGATTCGGGGCGGCACATAGACGGGTGCCTGGCGATAATAGCCCTGATTGTAGCCATGGCCGTAGCCATAGCCCTGAGCCTGCGCTTGCGACGTGGACATTGCGCCGATGCCACCCACGAGGGCGACAGCGACAGCGGCAACCTTGAGAATGGACATTGCGGCTCTCCTCGCCGGGTGCTTCATCCGGCATGCACGCGTTTTAAGCTTTTGCACGTGAACGGGCATTCAACCCGGCTGTTATGTTTGCGACAGGAAGTCCATTGCGCAGCGGCCCGTGGTATGGGCCTGTTTCAACCTTCGAGGCCTGATGATTCCCTGGCAGCAACTTGGCACATCACCCATCCCCGGCGGAGCGGGAGAACTGCGCCTGAAGCGGCGTGGTGCGGAATTCTCCATCACGCTGGGGCAGATCGAGCTGATGAATTCGCGCCTCAGTGGCTCGGAAGAGGCGCTGGCATCGCTTGCGGCCGCGCGGGTCTCATCTTGCGCCGCACCGCGTGTGCTGATCGGCGGTCTGGGCATGGGTTTCACGCTCCGCGCGGCGCTTGCGGCGTTTGGCCAGAAGGCGCGCATCACCGTGGCCGAACTGGTGCCTGCCGTGGTGACCTGGGCGCGCGGCCCCATGGCCGAGATGCATGGGGGAACGCTGGACGACCCCCGGGTCACGCTCGTGGTGGATGATGTGGGCGCGGTCCTGCGCACGGGCCCCTATGACTGCGTGCTGCTCGACGTGGACAACGGGCCGGAAGGCCTGACTCGCGCCTCCAACGACGCGCTTTACACGTCGCAGGGATTGAATGAGGCGCACAACGCGCTTGCCCGCGGCGGCGTTCTGGGCGTGTGGTCCTGCGCGCCCGATGCTCCGTTCACAGCACGGTTGAAACGCAGCCGGTTCACCGATGTGGAGCAGCACAGCGTGCGTGCCCACCGTGGCACCGGCGGCGCGCGGCACACGATCTGGCTGGGCTCGCGGCGAGATTGACGCAGGTTCGCGCGCGTCAGGGCACATTGACCCGCGACAGCCCCCTTGCACTTGTGGCAGAGGTTGCGCACATTCCGGCGCGAAGCGTCGAGCAAAAACCTGCTGTCCTGAAACTTGTCGCCACACCCCAATTCCAAGAGGTCTGAGCCATGTCCACCGCCGTCACCATCAAAACGCCCATGCAGTATCTCGACAAGGCCATGGGCGCGCTGCGTGACCTCGGGCTACAGCCCTCCAAGGTCGAGGATGCGCCGATCAATGCGCTGCTGGAAAAGATTTCCGATCTCGACAAGGACAGGATTGCGGTGATCGCTCGCACGCTGGGGCAGACGTCCGTGTTCAATGATGTGGTGCGCGAACAGACAGGCGCCATGGATATCGGCACGCGCTACCAGGACATCGCGACCAGCTTCAACTCCATCCGCGACGACGCCAAGAAGATGGTCGACCAGATCGCCGACGGCAAAATCGATCTCCTGGAGCGTGTGACCAACGTCTGGATGAAACTGTCGCGCGGCGACATCGCCGACCGGTTCGATTCCATCCGCAAGAAGTATCTCGAAGTCACATCCTCCACCAAGGACCAGATTCAGCGCGAGGGGATCATCCTCGATGCCTACCGCGATTTTCGTGGCGCGCTGAAGCAGTCTGAGGTGATGGCGCTGGAAGTGCTCAAAACCGCCGAATTGAAGCTCGATGCCGAGAAAAAAGCGCTGGAAGCCGCGTCGGCCACCGTCTCTGGCTTTGCCGGCACCGAGCCTGCCGAGCGCGCCCGGCTGGAAATGATCCGCGATGAACATCTGCGCCGCACGCAAGATGAAGACAAGCGCTACCAGATCGCGAAAGACCTCTCGGACAACCTGACGATCTCCTACAACACCTCCGAAGTGGTGATGGCGCGCCTGATGCAGACCACCAATGCCAAGGAGCGGGTCTATGCGCAGGCCATCTCGTTCTTCTCCACCAACGATTCGGTGCTGACGGCGCTCAAGGCCTCCTTCACCGGCATGTTCGGCCTGCATGAATCGACCCAGACGCTGGAAGTGATGAAAGAGGGCGTATCGAAAAGCGTGGAAGTGCTCGCCGAGATCGGTGGCAAGGTGCAGGAAGCCGCCGTGCGCGCCGGTTATGGCCCCACCATTCGCGCCGATGCCGTCAAGAAACTGGTGGACAGCGTGGTGGGTTTCCAGGAGCGCTCCATCGGCATCGTCGAGGAAATGCGCAAGCTTTCCACGCAGAACGCCACGGAAATCCGCGACGCGGTGGAAGACGGCAAGAAGCGCATCGCCACGCTCGTGGCCAATGGCAATGCGCTGGGTGTGTGATTGCTTGTCTTCCTTCTCCCCCGCAGCAAAGTTGTGCAGACTGCACAAGTTTCTCTGCACCGGGAGAAGGTGGCCTGCGGTGCGGGCCGGATGAGGGGTCTGGCCGACCACTCAGGATTGTGTGACCCCTCATCCGTCTGCCGGTTGGCAGACACCTTCTCCCGCAAGGGGAGAAGGGGGAGATCGAATGAATGACCACCACCCAACCCGCTCTTGAGCCAAAGCCAAAAACCCTCGATGAGGTGATGCTGGCCATGGATGTGGTGGATACGCTGCGCCATCAGGACACGCTGGTGGCGCGCGAGATGGATGAAGGCCGCCGCGAGGCCGAATTGATCGAGCGGCTGCGCTCCATCTACAAAAGCCAGGGCATCGAGGTGCCGGACGAGGTGATCCGCCAGGGCGTGTCGGCCATCAAGGAAGACCGCTTCGCCTACACGCCGCCCAAGCCGGGTCTTGGCGTCAGCCTGGCCAGGGTCTGGATTGCGCGCGGCACCATCGGCAAGGTGACAGGTGCGGCCTTGCTGGCGCTTGGGCTTGGCACCGGCGGCTGGTGGTTCGGCATCGAACAGCCCAAACGCGCCGAAATCGCACGTATTGAGCGCGACATTGGCACGGTTATTCCCCAAAGCCTTGCGTCGGCTCACCGCGAAGTGCTGGCAGAGGCGCGCGTTGAACCCGCCCGCGCGCAGGCCAACCAGTTGCTGACCGACGGGCAAGCTGCGCTGCGACGCCGAGATGCCGAGGGCGGGCGCAAGGCCATTGTTGATCTGGAAGCGCTGCGCAACACTTTGGCGCAGGAATACACGTTGCGCATTGTTTCGCGCCCCGGCGAGCAGACCGCCGTGTGGCGCGTGCCCCAGCGCAACCCCAACGCGCGCAATTATTATGCGCTGGTGGAGGCCATCGGCCGCGAAGGTCGGGCCCTCAGCCTGCCCATCACGAGCGAAGAGGACAGCACGACCGCTTCCGTGACCAAATTCGGCATCCGCATCAGCCAGGACACGTTCAACCAGATCGCCGCAGACAAGCGCGATGATGGCATTGTTCAAAACAGCCGCCTTGGCGAAAAGCGCCGAGGCGAGCTGGAACCGACCTACATTATCCCCGTGATGCGGGGCAACATTACCAAGTGGTGAAACTGTCATGATTTCCGGTCGAGAAATTTCGGGTCGTGCTGCGCTCACACAGATCGAGTCTGCCATTGCCAAGGCGCGCGGCAGCGAAAGCGAGCTGGAAGCGTCACTGCGCTCTGCCGAGGCGGAAGCTTCACGCCTGCGCGTCGAACGCACGGGACTGTTTCGTGAGCTTGCGCGGATCAAGATCGACGCCTTGCAGTCCGAGGGCATCGTCAACGATCTGGATCAGGTGGAGCGCCGCGCACTGGCACTTGTGAAGGATCGAAGTGCTGCGCTGATGGCACAGGCGAATACCCGCGATGGACTTTACAAGGCCGTGCAGCAGTCTGAAACCGAGCGCCACAAGCTTGCCTCGACACTTGAACAGGCGCTGGCAGCGCTCGACAAGGTGAAGCTGGCAGCCGAACCCAAGATAAGGGCCTCAGCCCCATGGAAAGCGCAGCAGGAAAAAATCGCTGCCACCATCAAGGTTGCCGAGGAGGCTGAGAAAAAGACAATACTGGCCGAAACCGACCGCGAGCAAAAGCGCAAGCCCTATGAGGCAGACCCGTTGTTCATGTATCTGTGGAAGGCCAAATTCGGCCTCGCTGAGTACACAGGCGGCAACATCGCACGCTTTTTTGATCGCATGATCGCCCGCACAGTGGGCTACCCCGAGGCGCGCGCCAATTACGCCATGCTCAATGAAATCCCCCAGCGTTTGCGCGAACATGCGGAGCGCCGCCTGGCTGCGGTGGACTTAGAGAAAGCCAATCTTGCCAAGGCGGAGGGACTTGCACTGAGCGAACTGGGCGCGGGCGATCTGGTTACAAAGGTGGAAACAGCGCGGATTGCCCTCGTGGAGGCAGAGAAAAGCCTGTCCGCCGCCAAAGCCAGCCTCACTGCGTTTGAAACCCGCACAGCAGCCGCTGCCGCGGACCCGGCTTATGATCAGGCGATCCAACTGCTGGCCGATGCGGATGCGCGGCAAGATCTTCAAGAGCTTTACCGCGACGCCGCACGCACACGCACCAAGGATGACGAGCGCCTTGTGCGCGCCATCGATGCGCTGGGTGCCCGACTGGCCAAGGCGGAGGAGGAGACAGGCAAAATCCGCTTTCAGGTGCGCGACATGGCGCAGCGGCGCGCCGACATTGAGCGCGAGCGCGATTCCTTCCGCCAGAGTGGCTACGACAACCCCTATGGCAGCTTCGGCAGCAATATCAATCTGGGCAGCATATTGGGCGGCATCCTGCAGGGGGCCATACAAGGGGCGATCCTGCGCAACAGCTTGCGCGATGGCTATCGCCAACAGGGAGGCGGATCGGTGTTCGGCCCCTGGACGGCCCCCGACAACACCCAGACGCCTTCTGGCGGCGGGCAATGGGTTCCGCCATGGCTGGATCAAGGCGGCGATTCGTCAAGCGGGGGGAGTTGGGGCGGCGACAGCGGCGGCGGCGGCGGCGGAGACGGGTTTTCAACCGGCGGCGACGTCTAGGCCACAGCGATTTCTGCCCCTGTGCCGCATGCAGCGCAGCGGCCATGCATTTCGATGACCTGACCGCGCGGCGCAAAC
>JANMMT010000201.1:0-2680 GCA_031373545.1 Hyphomicrobiales bacterium | reverse complement strand
CCAACCGCATGTGGTCGGTCGTCTCGCCGGTCATCGGCATCCTCCTCACTGCCGCCTTCTGGGCGGCCGTCCAGCTGAAGTAAGGGATCTTATCCATGGGCAACGGCACCCCCATCGGCCGCGTCCGCGGTCTGGGCACCGCGCATGAAGGCGCGCATCACTGGATGATCCAGCGTTTCACCGCCATCGGCAACCTGGTGCTGATGAGCTACCTCGTCGTCAGCTTCGCGCTGCTCGGCGACTTCGGCTACGCCAGCGTCGTCAAATGGCTCACCGCTCCGGTCGCTGCGACTGCGGTGATCCTCCTCGTCATCTCGGTGTTCTGGCATGCGCGCCTTGGCCTGCAGGTGCTGATCGAGGACTATATTCACGAGCCCGGCTCGAAGTTCGCGGCGATCGCGGCGCTCAATCTTTTAATCATTGGCGGCGGCGCCTTCGCTATTTTCAGCGTCGCCTCGCTCGCATTCGGAGGTAAGGCCTGATGGCAACCGCAGCACCCAAGGGCACCGCAAACGACGTTGGCGGTGCGCATCTCACGGGCGCCTACACGATCGTCGACCACACCTATGACGTGATCGTGGTGGGCGCGGGCGGTTCGGGCCTGCGCGCGACGATGGGCGCGGCAGAAAGCGGCCTGCGCACCGCGAACATCTCCAAGGTCTTCCCGACGCGCTCGCACACCGTGGCCGCGCAGGGCGGGATCGCCGCGTCGCTTGGCAACAATTCGCCCGATCACTGGACCTGGCACATGTACGACACGGTCAAGGGGTCGGACTGGCTGGGCGATCAGGATGCGATCGAATATCTCGCGCGTGAAGCTCCGGCGGCGGTTTACGAGCTCGAGCATGCAGGCGTCCCCTTTAGCCGCAATGCCGATGGCACGATCTACCAGCGCCCGTTCGGCGGACACATGCAGAACATGGGCGCCGGCCCGCCGGTGCAGCGCACCTGCGCCGCAGCCGACCGCACCGGTCACGCGATGCTCCACGCGCTCTACCAGCAGTCGCTGAAGTACGACGCGGACTTCTTCATCGAATACTTCGCGCTCGACCTCATCATGAGCGATGTGGGCGGCGAGAAGAAGTGCGTCGGCGTGATGGCCATGTGCCTCGACGACGGCAAGATCCACCGCTTCCGCGCGCAATCGGTCGTGCTGGCGACCGGCGGCTACGGGCGCTGCTATTACACCGCGACCTCGGCCCACACCTGCACCGGTGACGGCGGCGGGATGGTGCTGCGCGCAGGGCTCCCGCTGCAGGACATGGAGTGCGTGCAGTTCCACCCCACCGGTATCTACGGCGCGGGCGTGCTGATCACCGAAGGCGCGCGCGGCGAGGGGGGCTACCTCACCAACTCGCAGGGCGAGCGCTTCATGGAGCGGTATGCGCCGGCGGCCAAGGACCTCGCCAGCCGCGATGTTGTCAGCCGCTCGATGGCGCTCGAAATGCGCGAGGGACGCGGCGTGGGGCCGGACGGCGACCACATCTACCTTCACCTCGATCACATCGATCCCAAGGTGCTGGCCGATCGCCTGCCGGGCATCACCGAGAGCGGCAAGATCTTCGCTGGCGTCGACCTTACCCGCCAGCCGCTGCCGGTCACCCCGACGGTGCACTACAACATGGGCGGCATCCCCTGTAACTATCACGGGCAGGTCGTGACCCTCGGGCCGGACGGCAATCCGGATACGGTGATCCCCGGCCTCTATGCCGTGGGCGAGGCGGCCTGCGTTTCGGTGCACGGGGCGAACCGTCTCGGTTCGAACTCGCTGATCGACCTCGTGGTGTTCGGCCGCGCGACCGGCCATCACCTGCGCGACAATATCAAGGGCGGCGCCAGCCAGCCCGAGCTGCCCGCCGACAGCGCCGACTTCGCTCTGACTCGTCTCGATCACTTCCGCTATGCGCAGGGCGGCTCGCCCACTGCGCAGATCCGGGCTGAGATGCAGAAGGCGATGCAGAAGCACTGCGCCGTGTTCCGCGACCAGAAGCTGATGGACGAAGGCGTCGCCAAGCTCGCCGAGCAGAACACCCGCATGCAGGACATCCACGTCACCGACAAGTCGCTGATCTGGAACTCGGACCTGATCGAAACGCTCGAGCTCGACAACCTTATGGCGCAGGCCAACGTGACGATGGCATCGGCGGCCAACCGCAAGGAAAGCCGCGGCGCCCACGCCCACGAGGACTTCCCCAACCGCGACGATGCGAACTGGATGAAGCACACCATCGCCTGGTTCGACGGCTGGGGCGGGCGCGGCTCAAACAGCCGCATCGATTACCGTCCGGTCCACGAATACACGCTGACGGACGATATTGCTTATATCGAGCCGAAAGCGCGCGTGTATTGACATGACGTTCGGGCGGCTCCGAGCCGCCCGACGCTAGAGTTCCCCTTGTGTCATGACGAAGGAATTGGCATTCCTTCGACAAAGAGCCGAGGGGGATTATCTATGGTCATGCGACTTGTGGCATTGCTGTGCGCGGCCATGCTGATGGTTGGGTGGCCGGCGGCTGCGCAACCGCAGACCGAGGCCGACGCGCGCGCTGTCGCCGAGATAAAGCGGCGAATGGCCCAAATCGAAGCCAGCAAGCATGTTTTCTCGCAGGATGAGCTCAAGGGAATCTGTCTCCGCCTTCGCGAAGAGTACAAACGGCGTACCGTCGCCTTGGCCTCCGCC
>JANMMT010000187.1:0-18515 GCA_031373545.1 Hyphomicrobiales bacterium | reverse complement strand
GCACCGCCGCCCGCCGCGAAACTGGCAGGTGCGCTGAAGCTGACGACCACCTTTGCCGGATCAAGCCAACCGCCGAACATGTTCGCAATCTCGGTCGTCACGGCGCTGCACGCGCTCGCAGGGTTGACGCGCTGCGTGAGGATCTTGCGGCTCATGTTGAAGACCGCATCCTCAAGGTAGCGACTCGCGAAGAAGAAGATAGCAAGTTCGAGAATGGCGAAGACAAGACCGAAAAAGGGCAAAGCGACCAGGGCAAATTCCACGGCTGTGGCACCATCCTCGCGCTTGCGAAGGGCCTGAAGCCTCGCCTTGACGGCCAATAGCGCAGTTTTCATGCTCAGCATGTGAACCTTCTCCATGGAAAGTTCACAGTGGCGCAAGAAACTTACCGCTTTGCTGCCAAATGAGGCAATCGCCCCCACGAACGGCAGTTTCTGTTGCGCTGCTGAATGAAGGTTTAAAGTTCAGATCGCCTTTTCAGCGCTGTCCTGGTTGCCCTGGGGAGGCGGCGGCCTGCCCGTTGCGCGCGCTGACCTGAGAGCCGGACTTGCTGAAATGTTTGTCGGAATCGCCCAGAACGACGGTCGGCTGGCAGTTGGGCGTGCAGGAATATGTTTCCGTTTCGACCCCGCGGACAACAACCATGTTGCTGCGGCCGGGTGCGCCAACCCTGATCCAACTTTCGGAAATCAATTGTCCCTGATCGTCGAGGGCGATCATGTTGGTTTCACCATAGCTCTTGCCGGTCAGAACCATGACACCGTTCTTCTGCACGGACACATCGGCGATGGCTGGGTTGCCGATCACCACCATCGATGTCTTGGCGGGTGGACGGATGACTGTCGCGCGATCAAGCATGAGGGCGATCGACTCGTTCGATTGCGCACAGGCGGGCGCCACAAGGAGGGCGGCGGCAAAACTGCCCGCAATCATGGCCGTGCACTTTGGGGTTATCATGGGTCACTCCCGGAAACTTGATGGCCAAGATGTAAAGAACATTGGTGAATGATCTCCTAAGGCCTGAAAACACGACGTGGATGATGGGGAAGCATCACCTTCTAAAGTCGCGTGTGAAAGGCGCGCAACTGCAGCAGGCCGAAAGACAAACTTAAGCGCATGCGTTCATAAAAAGAACACGCGGGGCGATGTGCCCTTCTGTCCATCCAAGAGTGTATGCATGTCTGTGAATGAAAACCAGGGCCTCGGAACCGGCGCCTCTGCCTTACAGCTTGCACAGATCCGGGATGATGCGTCCAAGCTCACGCAGGCACCTCAACTTCCCGCCGTGACGGTCCAGCGCGCCATCCAGCTCCTGCAGACGGCTGGGGCCATGCTCAAACTGGGCGAGAACGGCGACCTCACCGTGCTGCTGGCCAATGGCGAAATCGTGCGTGTGGAAGGCGCGCGGGATCTTGTCGACGCGCTGCGGGAAAGGGTGTCCGATCCGCAGGCGGCCTTTCAGCGCGAGCCCGGTTTTATTGTGGAAATTCTCGAGCGCTTTGCAGACCGCTCGGCGGATGCTGGCGGTTGGTTGCATGCCATAGACGCCTTGTCGCGAACGATGGTGCGCAGTTCCATACCTCTTCAGGGCCAGGAAGGCGGCGGCTTTCATACCGCAACGACCGAGTCGATGAGCGTGCCGCGCGCGCCCGAAAGCCAGCAATTCTCGACAGTCTCGCCCGGTCTGCCAGCCGAAGGGGTGGGCGGTGTGTTTATCGCCAGCGGCATTGACAGCTCCGGCAACCCTGTTTCTGCCTCCGCTCGTGATTTCGTGGGCCTGGTGGAGCATCGCAGTTTCGTGCGCACCATGGGCGTGGGCACAAATCTGGCCCATCTGCCCGGATTGCCCGACGAAGACCCGATGTTCTTCAACGGCTGGCGTCGGCTGGAAAGCCCGAATTTCCCCGTCGAAGACACGCGGCGCAATACCCTCGGGCCAGCGCCTGCGGCGTCTGAAGACGATTTCACTGCGCCTGAAGACACGCGTATGTCAGGCAACATCATCGAGAATGACGCGAACACCGCTGGTGCGAGCGTCACCTTGGGTGATCCACCTCCGGTGGGCACTCTTGCTCTCAACTCTGATGGCACCTTCACCTTTGATCCGCCCGCCAACTTCTCCGGTGATGTGCGCTTCACGTATTTCGTCACGGACACCAATGGCCGCACGACCGAAGGCGAGGTGATCCTCACGTTCATGGCCGTTGCCGATGCGCCGGTCATCACTGTGCCGCCTCAAACCGTGAATGAAGACACGGCGCTCAACATTGGGGCCGCTGTCAGCCTGGCTCTGGTTGACACGGATGGTTCTGAAGCTCTGACACAGGTCACGCTTGCGGGCGTGCCGGTTGGTTCGACGGTCACCTATGTCAGCGTTGGCGCTGTCGTAATCACGCCGACCGCAACCGGTTATGTTCTCACCGGACCAGAGGTAGATATCCGTGCCACGCTGGCGACAATCTCCCTCACGCCTCCCGCCAATTCCGATGTGGATTTCACCCTCACGCTGACTGCCACCACGACTGACGAAAACGGCAGCACCGCCACCACAAGCATACCCATGCCAGTCACTGTTGTGGCTGTGACCGACACCCCGATGGTGGCCACTGGCGGCACTTACACTACGCCCGAGGATACATTCATTTCGCTGACGGGCCTCACAGGCGCGCTGACCGATACGGATGGCTCGGAAACGCTCGCCTTCCGCATCACGGGCGTTCCTGCAGGCAGCAGCTTCACGTCAGGTATTGATCTGGGCGGTGGCAACTGGAGTTTCACGGCCACCGAAATTGCAGCGGGCATTACATTCGTGCCGCTGGCGCAATCCTCGGGCACATTCCCCATGGTGCTTGAATCCATCGCCACGGAAACTTCGACAGGCGCAGCGGTGACATCGACGGCACCTTTCACCATCGTGATCCAGCCTGTTGTGGATGTGCCCGTGTTGATGGCAGGTGCATCCACCATCAACGAAGATGGTGTCGTGCCCTTTGGGGCCAACCTTTCGCTGGCTTTGGCGGATACGGATGGGTCGCAATCGCTCAGTGTAACGCTGTCCGGCATTCCCGGTGCGGCCCTGGTGGCAGCCACACTCACAGGCGGCGCAACGCTCACCAATCTGGGGGGTGGCAGCTATCTCCTCACCGGCACTGCGAGCGCGGTGCTTGCAACCCTCCCGACGCTTATCATCACGCCTGCGCCGCACAATGCGGTCGATTTCACGGTCGGGTTGAGCGTGACCACAACCGAGATCTCAACAGGTCTTTCCAGCACCCTGACCGGTAGCCATTCCGTCACAATCATTGCGGTTGCGGATCAGCCGAGCCTCAACGTTGGCGCAGGCAGCTTCCCGACGTTGGAAGATACGCCCGTTCAGCTCACCGGTCTTGCGGGCGCACTGGTGGATGCAGATGGTTCGGAAACACTCAGCTTCACTATCAGCAATGTGCCGACAGGCGCAAGCTTTGATCGCGGCACAGATCTGGGCGGCGGCGTGTGGCGTTTCACCCCTGCCGATATCGCTGCGGGCCTGACTTTCACGCCCCCACTCGATGCACGCGGCACCTTTGCCATGGTGCTGACAGCCACCACAACCGAGGCCGAGAACGCCAGCACTGCCAACCGCGCATTGCCCTTCTCCGTAGTGATCGACGGTGTGGCCGACCCCGTGACGATTCTGTCATCGGGCTCAAGCGGGCTTGAAGACAGCTTCATTGCCGTTGGTTCACAGCTCACCATTGCCCTGCAGGATACGGATGGTTCCGAAACCATTTCGGCCATCGAAATCCGGAACATTCCAACGGGTGCAACCCTGAGCTGGAACACAGGCCTACCCGGAACCGTGACCGATCTGGGCGGCGGAGTCATCCGCATCACGGGTGCCAATGAGGCCGAGATCCGTGCCTTGTTTGCCAGCACCGAGGTGCGTCCACCACTCAACTCTGATGTGGCCTTCTCGCTCGACATTGCCGTGACATCGCAGGAAACGACTGGTTCCACTTACACGACAGTTGTGCCCCATGCCGTGACGATTACAGCCGTCGCCGATGCGCCGACAGTGCCCACCACGGGCACCACGGGGAATGAGGACACGCCGATCCTCTTCGGGCCGAACGTGACCTATGCGCTCACCGATGCAGATGGCTCGGAGCGGGTGAGCGCGGTGGCGCTCTCCAGCTTCCCGGCGGGGTCGGTGGTGGCCTACACCGCGTCGGGTACTGCGACGGTGGCGCTCGTGGCGGGGGTCTACACGATCTCGGGCCCCAATGCGGCGGACATCCGCACCACGCTGAGCAGCTTCCGCGTGACGCCGCCGTTGAACTCCGACACGGACTTTGCCGTCACGGTGTCGGTGACCACCACCGACACCGGTGGCTCCACGGCCACCACCACCGGCACGCACACCATCACCGTCACGGCGGTAGCGGACCAGCCCAATGTGCCCACCACGTCGAGCACGGGCAATGAAGACACGTCGATCACCGTGGGCTCCAACATCACCTACAGCCTGAACGACACGGATGGCTCGGAGGTGATCAGCGCGGTGGCGGTGTCGGGCATGCCTGCAGGCGGCGTGCTCACCTACACGGCCTCCGGCGCGGCGGTGGTGAGCCTAGTATCGGGCACCTGCACGGTCACGGGAACGGCGGCGGACATCCGCGCCACGCTGAACACCTTCGCCATCACGCCGCTCGTGAACTCGGATGTGGACTTCGCGCTGACGGTGGTGGTCACCAGCGCCGACAACGACGGCAGCACCGCGACACGCACCGGCACGCACAACGTGATTGTCAACGCCGTCGCCGATGCGCCGACGGTTCCCACCACGGGCACGACGGGGAATGAGGACACGCCGATCCTCTTCGGGCCGAACGTCACCTACGCGCTCACCGATGCAGATGGCTCGGAGCGGGTGAGCGCGGTGGCGCTCTCCAGCTTCCCGGCGGGGTCGGTGGTGGCCTACACGGCGTCGGGCACGGCGACGGTGGCGCTCGTGGCGGGGGTCTACACGATCTCGGGCCCCAATGCGGCGGACATCCGCACCACGCTGAGCAGCTTCCGCGTGACGCCGCCGTCCAACTCGGACACGGACTTCGCGGTCACGGTGGCCGTCACCACCACGGACACCGGCGGCTCGACCGCGACGACGGTGGGCGCGCACACCATCACCGTCACAGCGGTGGCGGACCAGCCCAATGTGCCGACGCGCACGACGATTGGCAACGAAGACACATTCATCAGTTTTGGCGTGAACACGTTGTATTCATTGGTGGATGCGGACGGTTCCGAAGTCATTTCCGATGTGCGGTTGTCCGGATTTCCCGGCAGTTCGACAGTCAATTACACGGCGAGCGGCGCGGCCACAGTGTCCCTCGTCGGAGGTGTTTACACCATTGCCGGGACGCAGACAGACATCCGCGCCACGCTGGACACGTTTCGGGTGCGTGCACCCAGCAACTCCGATGTGGATTTCTCGCTCACCGTGCGGGCGACCACCACGGACAATGATGGCTCGACAGCCTTCCGGAATGGCACACACAACATTGTCGTGACGGCGGTTGCGGATCAACCGAGCGTGACGGTCCCTGGTTCTGCGGTTGTGACAACAGAAGACACGGCGGTGGCTATACCGGGACTTGGCGGCGCGCTGACTGATGCGGATGGTTCGGAAACGCTGACCTTCCGCATCTCCGGTGTGCCAACGACACCGGGCGCAGGTTTCACGACGGGTACCAATCTGGGGGGTGGCGTATGGTCGTTCACACCAGCGCAGATCCTGGCTGGGTTGACGTTCACGCCACCGACCAACTTCAGTGGCTCCGTGGTCATGACATTGCAGTCGATATCGACTGAAACCACAGGCGGCAGCACGGCGAACAACACGGCAAATTTCACGGTCACGGTGAATGCGGTGGCAGACCAGGTGAGCCTGACGGGCGGATCATCCATCGTCAACGAAGATGCTTTTGTCACCTTCGGCGCAGGCATCACCTACAGTCTTGTTGATGCGGACGGCTCTGAAAGCGTGACTGCGGTGGCGCTTTCGACCTTCCCCATTGGGTCCAGCGTCACCTATACAGCATCGGGCGCGGCGGTGGTCAGTTTCGTCTCCGGCACCTACACCATCACGGGCTCTGCGGCGGATATCCGCGCCACGCTCAACAGCTTTGCCGTGCGCGCACCCACCAATTCGGATGTGGATTTCACCATCGGCGTGGCCGTGACCACCACGGATACGGGGGGAAGCACGGCGACGCGCACCGGCACACACAGCGTGCGCGTGGATGCGATCACCGATGCGCCCACCGTCGGGACAGGAGCACCTATCACCACGGCTGAAGATACACCCGTGGCGATTTCCGGCCTTGCAGGCGCACTGACCGATACAGATGGCTCGGAAACCTTGGCGTTTCAAATCACGGCTGTGCCTGCGGGATCCAGCTTCAACCGCGGCACGGACCTTGGCGGCGGGATCTGGAGTTTCACGCCGGCAGATATCACGGCGGGCATCACGTGGTCGCCGACAGCGCAGGCATCAGGCACCTTCACCATGAACCTGATTGCCATCGCACGGGAAACTTCCACGGGGGCCACGGCGTCAACAAGCGCGCCGTTCGACATCATCGTGACGCCTGTGGTTGACGCGCCTGTGCTCAACAGCGGATCGACGACGCTGAATGAGGACGCTGTTATTCCGCTGGGATCAGCCATTGATCTCAATCTCGCAGATCTTGATGGCTCGCAGACCATGACGATCACACTGTCAGGCATTCCGGCCTCTGTGGTGCTGGCATCCACCGCGTCCGGCGGGGCGGTGGTCACGAACATGGGCGGCGGGGTCTACACCATCAGCGGGCCGGCGGCAGGAGTGTTGACGACGCTCGACACGATTACCGCGACAGAACCGGCTAACCGCGATCTGAATTTCACGGTTGCGGTAAATGTGTCGACCACAGAAACGGCGACGGGTGCCACGGCGACGGCCAGTGGGACCCATGATTTCACGATCCGCGCGGTGGCAGATCAGCCCACTGTCAGCGGCGGCGTCAGCACGCCGGAAGATGTGGCGGTGGCCGTGCCGATCACGGTGGCCCTGACCGATACGGATGGTTCCGAGACGTTGCAATCCGTGACCGTCGCAGGCGTACCGGCAGGGGCCACGTTCGGGTGGAATACGGGGCTTCCGGGCACGGTGATGAACCTGGGGGGTGGCTCCTACAGCTTCACAGGGTCGACGTCGGAAATCCAGGCCCTGCTGCTGAGCATCACGCTAGCGCCGCCATCAAATCGCGGCACGGATATCACGCTCGTGGTGACGGCTGTTTCCACCGAGAGCAATCCGACAGAAGCGGGCGACGTGGCCGTGCTGACCGCCACGCGCGTCAGCAATGTGGTCATCGATCTTGTGCCTGTGGCGGATGCGCCGACGGTTGTGGTGCCCGGTTCGCCGTACACCGTAGAGGAGGACACATTCGTTGCCCTCACGGGCCTTGGCGGCGCGCTGGTGGATACGGATGGCTCGGAAGTCCTGTCATTCCAGATCACGGGCGTGCCTGCGGGCGCGACCTTCAACGGCGGCACAAACCTCGGCGGGGGGGTCTGGAGTTTCACGCCGGCTCAACTCGGTACGTTGCAGTTCAGAGGGCCGACGAACCTGAGCGGCACCTACAATCTCACGCTCGTCTCCATCGCGCGCGAGACAGAGAACAACGTGACGGCGCAAACCTCCGCGCCTTTCACCATCATTGTGGATGACCAGGCGGATGCACCCAGCATCTCGGGCTCGTCGGTGGGCAATGAGGATACGGCGATCAACTTTGGCGTGGATGCTCTTGTGGCGTTGGTGGACACGGATGGGTCAGAGCAACTGACCTCGATTTATCTTGAAAACATTCCAGCCGGCACGAGCATTGCCTACACGGCTGTGGGTTCTGCCAGTGTGGTGTTTGCCGCCGGGCGTTACACGATCACAGGCTCCACAGCCGAAATGCAAGCGACGCTCGACACCTTCACCATCACGCCCGCAGTCAATGACGATACCAATCTCACCGTGCGCATTGGCGCGACCGTGATTGATGCGGACAGTTCCACGGCCTTCTTCCAGCGCGATCATGTGATTGTCGTGCGCGCCGTGGCAGATGCCCCCGTGTCGGTCGCCAATGATGTGAGCGGATGGGAGGATCAGAACATCGCGCTGTCACTTGTCGCAGCACTGACGGACATGACGCAGGAAATGCTGTCAGCGCGCATCACCCTCTCTTCTTCGGCACCTGTGCTCACTGCGGACACGAGTGGCGGTGGGGCTTTCACCTCATTGGGTGGCGGCGTCTACACCGTGACGGCGGCAAGCGCATCGCAGCTGAACGCCATCCTCTCCAGCGTGACGTTGCGTGCGCCGCTCAATTTTTCGGGCACCTACACAGGTACGCTGCAAATTACCTCGACTGAGGCGGCGACAGGCGGCGAAGTGGCCGTTGCGACAGCTGTGACGAGTGACACCTTCTCTGTGACGGTGGGCGCTGTGGCCGATCTTCCGACAGGAAGCGCCCGTGCGGCCACGGGCCCGAATGCGGGCTATGAGGACACGCCGATTGCGCTGGTCATCACGGGGGCGACACCTGATACGGATGGTTCGGAGGTTCTGTCCTGCCGCATCGCCAATGTGCCAGTGGGGGCCAGTTTTGTGAATGCGGTCGGCGGCAGCATCGGCACGAGCCTGGGGGGCGGCGTCTTCAGCTTCACGCAGGCTGAACTTGCCACGCTGCGCATCATTCCGCCGCTCAACAGCAGCGCGGATTTCGTGCTGCAAGTGACAGTCATCACCACCGAGGTGACACCAGGCTTGCCCGGCGATGGTGCCACGCAATCTGTGACCTTTGCACTGCCCGTGCAGGTGATTGGCGTGGCGGATTTGCCGACGCTCATCGTGACGCCCGTCATCTCGCCCGAAGACCAGCTCATTCCGCTGGGTGCGAATATTGCCGGTGCGCTCGTCGATGCGGATGGGTCGGAGGTGCTCTACTACATCCTTGCGGGCCTGCCGCCCGGTGTGAACCCGTCTGTTGGCACCTACATCGGCGGGGAATGGCAGATTTCCGCTTCGCAGATCGGGTTGCTGACCATACCTGCGCCCCTCAACTTCTCAGGTAACTACACAGCACTGATCGCGCCGGGCCTCAGCATCCGCGCCGTCACGCAGGAGTATGACGGCAACCAGATCGCGCGCACGCTGCCGCTGAACGTGACGATCACGCCTGTGACAGATGCCTTCCCCGGCTGGTCTCCCGGCGTGGGCGTGGTGGAGGACAACACGATTTCGCTTGCCAGCATCGGTTCGGGCTTCACGCTCATCGACAACGATGGCTCGGAGCGTGTGGTGTCCTACACGATCAACCTCAACAGCATCATCTCGGCGGCGCAGATCGGCGGGCGTGTGTCCAGTGTGGCAAGCTTCATCGCCAACCACATCAACGGCACCTTCACGAACAACGGAGATGGCACCATCACGGTGCTGCCAGCCAATATCGGTGGCATTTCGTTCAGCACCAGCCCGTTCCTCAATTCGAACGTGGATTTCACGCTGCCGGTGATCGCCAATGTGCGCGAGATTGCGGGTGCGACCGTGCAGGTCGCGGGCACGTTCTCGGTCGATCTGCTGGGTGAGGCGGACACGCCGACCGTGTTCGCCTCTGGCGTTTCGGGTCTGGCGGGAAGCTACATCGCCATCAACCCGACAGGTCAGGAGTTCGGCGGGGCACGGACGGACACAGATGCAGCGCTGGGCCGCGTGGATTCCGAGCGTCTCTATTACATCGTCAGCGGCCTCACCAGCACACCGGGGCTCAACTTCGCCTTCTATAACGCCTCCAACCAGCTCGTCGGCCTCGACAACGGTGATGGCACCTGGTTGCTGAACCCGGCTGATCTTGTGGGCTTGCAGATACGTTCGGCTCCCGGCCAGAACGGATCGGCATCGCTCAGTCTGACCAGCGTGGTGGTCGAGAATGATGGCGACATCGCCACCTCGATCACATCGGCACAGTTCACGGTCACGGTGCTGCCAGATCCCGGCGGCTCGGGTACAGCGCCTCGTCCACCGATCGTCACCATATCGCCCACGTCGGGCAATGAAGACACGAACATCACGTTCCAGGTCTCGGCCATGGCGGATCCGCAAGATCCATCACCCAGCACGCCAACGGTGATCGTTCTGTTCAGCAACATTCCATCGGGGGCGCGCATCGTGGGCGCCACCTACAATCCCACCACGGGCCGCTACATCGCCACAGAAGCGCAGGTGAACACCGGACAGGTCTACATCGTGCCGCCGGCCAACTTTTCGGGCCAACTCAACGTCACGGTGGAAGCGATTGCCTCCAACGTCGATCTGCTGCGGGCAACGACGGGTCTCCTGAACATGCCCATCACGGTTGTGCCCGTGGCGGACGGGGTCAATATCTCCGCAGCACCGACGGCCGGGCTTGAGGATGTGCCGGTTGCCCTCAACCTCTCGCTTTCCTTGCGGGATACAAACGGCACGCAGTTCGAGACACTGGTTGACCCGGTGCGCATCACGCTGACCGGCGGGGCGACATTGTCCGCGGGCACTGCGCTGGGCGGAGGTGTTTACGAAGTTGCACTCGCCAACATTGCGGGATTGCAGGTGATACCTGCCACCAATCGCCACGGCACCGTTTTGGTAACGGTGGAGGCGATCAGCCGCGAGACAGCCAATGGCGCGACGCAATCGTCCACATCCATCATCACCCTCAACTTCGCTGCCGTCGGCGATCAGCCGAACGTGACGGCCGCCAATGCGACGGGCGTTGAGGACACCGTCATCACCCTTGCAGGCTTGAGCGCGGCGCTGGTGGATACGGATGGCTCGGAAGTGCTCTCGGTCAAGCTGCTAGGTGTGCCGGCGGGCTCCATTCTCAATCACGGGTCGAACAACGGGGACGGAACCTGGACCATCAACCCCAATGATCTGTCCACGCTGACCATTCGTCCGCCGACCCATTATTCCGGCACTCTGAGCCTCACACTCGAAGCTTACGGCCTCGATGTCAGCGGTTCGGTCGGAACAACCTCCGTGCCTTTCAGCGTCAATATCTCGCCGGCGGCCGATGGCGTGAGCATCGATGCGCAGAACGTCACATCGACTCCCACCACGTCCGTGATGCTCAATCTTGGCCTGCGGCTTGAGGACAATACGGGCACTCTGGCTGGCGAGAACCCGGGCGAGACGCTGGATATCATTTTTTCCAACGTGCTTGCGGAGGCAACCTTGCAATCCCTGAGCGGCGTTCTGACGCGCATCAATGCGACGACGTGGCACTTCACGGGCTCTGTCGCAGACTCGCAGACCCTCTCGATCACCAATCCAAGCCTTGATGGTGCGGACGTGATCAACGTGGCGGTGCGCGCCGTCGATGGGTCATCGTACTCCTCCACAGAGCTTGATGTGTTTCAGCATATCCAGGCACCTGCCGCACTGGCCCCCAGCCTGGATGCCATCGACATGACCAATGTCGATGATGGTGTCGCGACCGCGCTCAGCATCGTGGCTTCCCTGACTGATCGGGATGGGTCCGAGACACTCTCCTTCCTGCTTTCAGGGTTGCCGACCGGCACGAGCCTCAACCAGGGCACAAACCTCGGCGGTGGCAACTGGTCGCTCGCGGCGGGTGATGTCAGCGGACTCACACTCACGACGGCGATCGGGCAAGGGGATTTTGCCGTGACGGTGCAGGCAATCTCCACCGAAATCGCCAATGGGGCGACGGCCTTGGCGTCGGACCTGTTGCAGGTTCGGATGGCCGCCTGACGCAAGCAAGCGACTGTTCCCGCGCGGGTGATGCGGTTGCGTTCGGGCAACACGCTGCGAGTCTCTCGACCTAGCCTTAAAGTCTGGGAACCGAAGGCATTGCCAAGAGTTAGATGTGGTTTATGCCCGTCATCAGAATGATTCCGGGGTGATTCGCCGCCGGGACATGGTGGGCTCACATGTCATCAACAATCGGGAGAACTGCATGGACAGCGCTGGCTTTAAGCCTGGCGTTCGCCACCAGTGCTTCGGCGCAATCCCTGCGCGACGTTGTGGCTCACACACTCCAGACCAATCCCGAACTTGGCGCCATCCGCTACAACAGGCAGGCGATCGACCAGGAATTGCAGGCCGCTGGCGGTCTTGGACGTCCACGCTTGGACGCTCGGGCGGCTGGCGGACACAGGTCCACCGACAATTCACGCATTCCGGGCGGCACGGGCCCTGTCGATGCGCGTGCGCGCAACCGGGGTGATGTGGGTGTGACGCTCAGCCAGCCGTTGTTCGACGGGTTCGAAACCCGGTCGCAGATCGAGCGGCAGACCAACCGTGTGCTGTCCGCCCGCAGCCGTGTCGATGACACGGCCAATGCCGTGGCCCTGCAGGCCGTGCAGGCCTATCTCGAAATTCAGCGCACCACTGCGGTGCGCGCGATTGCCGCTGAAAACCTGGCCGCGCATGAGCGCCTGCTTGCGCGCGTCAAGACGCGGGCCGAAGGGGGCCGGGGGCCTGGAGCCGAAGTCTCGCAGGCCAATGCCCGGTACAATGCTGCGCGTGCGGCGCTGGCGGATGCGGATGCGCGCCAGAAAGACGCGCGTGCGCTCTATCTCACCATTGTCGGCAAAGCGCCCGGCAAGCTGCAGGCGGTCAAGCCACCTTCGCATCGCCTGCCGAAAACGGTCGATACGGCTGTGATCGAGGCGCAGAAGGGCGCGCCTGCCGTCGTTGCGCGCATGTTCGATGTCGCGGCAGCCGATTCTGCGATCGATGTGGCGCGTGCTGCTTTCTACCCGAAGGTGTCGGCGGAGGTTTCGGGCGATTTTTCGCGCGATGTCGATCGCTACACGGGTCGCCGTTCGGACATTACCGGCATGATCGTGCTGCGCCAGAACCTCTACAATGGCGGCATTGACACGGCCCGCGTTGAAGAGGCGCGCAAGCGGGCCGAGGAAGCGCGCGAGATTGCGCGCAACGCGGGCCGCTCGGTGGAGCGCGACGTGCGCATCGCGTGGAATGCCATCCAATCTTCGCAGGTGCGGATCGGTGCAATTGGCCGCCAGCTCGATTCCAATCGCAAGGTCATCACGGCCTACCGGGAGCAGTTCGATCTGGGGCAGCGCACGTTGCTGGACCTGCTGGATATCCAGAACGAGATTTTCGTGAACGCCAGCGTGCTGGCGACCGAGCGCTTTGTCTCGCAGTTCAATGTCTACCGCGTGCTCGCTTCGATGGGCCGTCTCGTTGATGCATTCGAATTGAGCCTGCCGGATGAAGCCCGTGCGCAGCCTCTGGTGCCCCTGCGCATCATTCCGTAATGCGCAATTTAACCGCGCATTAACCATAAATCTCCAACGGTTGGTTGCAGCTGCAGTACCGTCAGCCGTCACGGACAACCTATGTCAGAGATTGCAGACATCGCCCCTGAAACCGACCCACCCGTTGATCAGCTTCTCAGAGCGGTCATGCGATTTGCCGTGCGCGCGGGGCGGGCGGTCGCGGCCCCGTCTATTCGCAGCGGGCTTCCACTGGTCAATGGCTGCATACCGCTGGAGCAGCTTGATCAGGCTTTCGGCAACGCCGGGTTGATGCTGGGCGCGACCTGTGCAGATTTGGGGTCACTCGGCCCGGAGCATCTGCCGCTGCTGGCCCTCACAGATGCAAATGCCGTTCTGGTGATTGACCAGGTGATCGAGGCGGGCGGTGCTCCGCAGTTTGGCATCTGGCGCGCGCTGGATGGCACGAGCGCGGTCGTGTCAGGCGCTTCCCTGCGCGCCTTGCGCATTGAGCGCCTCCACACCGTGCTGCCCCACAGGGCCGAGCCAATTGCGGGCTTTTCGGGCCAGCATTTTCTGGCGCGCATCGAGCGGGGCAACCGTCCGGTGTTCCTGCAGGCCATTCTGCTGACCATCGCGCTCAATGTGGTGGGGTTGGCGATGCCGCTCTACACCATGAATGTCTATGACCGCGTGCTGCCGAATTTTGCCTTTGACACTTTGACGGCGCTGAGTGTCGGCGCAGCTCTGGCCATCGGTTTTGAATTGCTGCTGCGTACATTCCGCGCTGTCGTGGTGGACCATGCCAGCACGCGCTCGGATGTGGCGCAGGCCAACCATCTGTTCCAGCATGTGCTGGGAGCCAAGCTGGAGGGGCGGGCCGCACCGGTGGGATTGCGCGCGGCCATGCTGCGCGAGTTCGAGACGCTGCGGGAGTTTCGCTCTTCGCTGACCTTGGCGACTTTGGGGGATGTACCGTTTTTCCTGCTCTATATCGGTGTCATCGCCGTGATTGCCGGACCACTGGCGCTGGTGGCGTTGGCCACGATCCCTTTCGTGTTCGGAGCGGCCCTGATGTTTCACCGCCGGCAGGCGCGGCTCACCGAGGCGGGGCTCGGCCAGGCAGCCAGCCGCAACGCCGTCGCCGTCGAAACGCTGGGCGGGCTGGAAACCATCAAGACCATCGGCGCCGAAAGTTGGGCCGCGACCCGCTGGGAGCACGCCGTGGCGGCGCAGCTGCGCACAGGCAACAGCATGCGGCTCTACGCGGGCCTTGGCATCAACCTCGTCAATCTGGTGCAGGGGCTGGCAACCGTCATGGTGGTGATTGCAGGCGTGCATATGGTGGCGCGCGGCGTGATCAGCGCCGGTGCGCTCATGGCCACGATGATGCTGCTGGCGCGCGCCATGGCCCCCGTGGCGCAGATGGCGCTGTTGCTCAACCGTTTGCACGGGGCGCAGGCCGCGCGCCGCGCCATTGATGGTTTTCTCAAAGCGCCACAGGAGCGTCCTGATGGTGCGGATTTCGTCAACCCGCCTGCCTTCACCGGGCGCATCTGTTTTGACAAGGTGAGCTTTGCCTATGCACCCATGACGCCTGCGGTGCTCAGTGAACTGACCCTTGCCATCAAGCCGGGCGAAGCTGTCGGCCTGATTGGGTCCATTGGCTCGGGCAAGAGCACGTTGATGAAGCTGTTGCTGCAACTCCACACCCCAAGCGCGGGGCAAATCCGCATGGATGATGTGGGATTGTCGGCCATCGACCCGGCGGTACTTCGGGCTCAGATCGGCCATGTGGGGCAGGATTCAACGCTGTTCTCGGGTACGATCCGCATGAACCTCACGCTGCACCGGGTGGGAATCAGCGATGGTCAGATCATCGAGGCGGCGCGCTGCGCCATGGCGCTCGACTGGATTGCGCGCCTGCCGCGTGGCTTCGATACGGTGATCGGCGAGCGGGGTGCGGGCCTCTCGGGCGGCCAACGGCAGACCTTGCTGCTTGCGCGCGCGCTGGTGGGCCAGCCCGCCATCCTGCTGCTGGATGAGCCATCCAGTGATCTCGACATTACGGCGGAGCGCGCCCTGATCCAGCGGCTGAAGCCCGTTGTGGCCGGGCGCACGCTGATCATGGCCAGCCATCGCCCGGCCATGCTGGACCTTGTGGACCGGCTTATCGTGCTGGAAAACGGCCGCGTCTACGCCGATGGCCCCAAAGCCAAGGTGCTGGCGATCTTGCAGGTGGAATACGACCGGCGGGTCAACGCAATCAAGGCACAGGATGCCGCCAGAGGAACTGCTGCATGAGTGTGCGCTCGACATCCACAGCTACAGGCGTGCCCACTGCGGCCAGCGCGGACCTCCTCACGCGCGGATCACGCATGCTGCATGTCTCTTCTGCCTCGCTGGTTGGGTTGGTCGCTGCCTTCGTGGGCTGGTCGGCCTGGGCGCATGTGGATGAGGTGACGCGCGGCATGGGCAAGGTCATCCCGGCCAGCCGCGTGCAAGTGGTGCAAAGCCTGGAGGGCGGCATTGTGCGCGCCATCACGGTGCGCGAAGGATCGGTCGTGAGCGCGGGCGAGGTGCTGGTGCAGATCGACCCGACGGGCTTTGGATCAAGCTTGGGCGAGCGCCGCGAGAAGCTGCTCGGACTGGCGGCCACGATCGTGCGGCTGGAGGCGGAGGTCAATGGCGGCGAGCCTGCCTTCACAGGTGAGTTGACCAAAGATCGTCCCGACGCCGTGCGCGGCCAGCAGGACCTGTTCGTGCAGCGCAGGCAGGAGCGCGTGGCAGCTGTCGCCACGCTGGATTTGCAGATGCAGCAGCGCAGCCAGGAAATCGCCGAAATCACCGCACGCGCGGTCAACCTGGAGAGAGCACTGGATATCGCGGCGGAAGAGCTGGAACTGACCCGGCCCATGGTGGCGCGCGGCGCAGCCGCACGCATCGAGCTGATCCGGCTGGAAGCCCGCGCCAACGAATTGCAGGGTGCGCTGGAGGCCGCAAGGCTCGCACGCCCGCGCGTGGAAGCTTCGTTGGCCGAGGCGCAAAGCCGGCGGCGCGAGAAGGAGGCCGCCATTCTGGGCGAGGCCACATCGCAGTTGTCCGATGCGCGCACGCAGTATCTCTCACTGCAACAATCCATGCGCGCGGATGAAGACCGCATCGAGCGCACGGAGGTGCGCGCACCGGTGGCCGGCATCATCAAGACGCTCAACCTGACCACCATCGGCCAGGTGGTGAAGCCCGGCATCGACATCGTCGAGATCGTGCCACGGGATGAAAAGCTGCTGGTCGAGGCAGAGGTGCGCCCGCAGGACATTGCCTTCCTGCGCCCCGGCATGGCAGCCAATGTGCGCATCTCGGCTTATGATTACACGGTCTATGGCTCGTTGGCCGCCGAAGTCGAGCGCATCAGTGCCGATGCCATCGCCAAGGACAAGGGCGAAAGCGTTTACCTCGTGCGCGTGCGCACCAGCCGCGCATATCTGGAGGTGCGCGATCAAAACGGACAGGCGCGGCAGTTGCCCATCATCCCTGGCATGATCGCGGAGGTGGATGTGCTGACGGGCCGCAAATCCGTGCTTACCTACATGACCACGCCGCTGACACGCATGCGCAGCGAGGCCCTGCGCGAGCGGTGAGCCTTAAAGATATCGCTCGCCAGATTGCCGTGAGCGCAGAACGCGGGCGGGCACGCCGTAAGCCACGCTGTTGGCGGGAATGTCACCGACAACCGCTGCGCCCGTGCCGATGACGCTGTTGGCGCCAATCTTCAACGCATGGGCGACACTGGCTCCCACGCCAATGTGAGCGCCCGCACCGATGCTGACGCCGCCGCCCAGAGCCGCGCGCGGGGCCAGCGAAGCGAAGTCGTCAATCGTGCAGTCGTGCTCGACCACTGCACCGGAATAGAGCGTGACTCCGCGGCCGATGCGGGCGAAGGCGTTGACCACGCTGGCCGCCAGCACAAGTACGCCAGCGCCCACATCTGCGGATGAGGCAACTGTCGCCGCAGGATGGATGAGGCTGGCGAGTTGCACCGCCTTTTTTGTGCCTGTCACGCGCTCGACGACTATGCGGCGGATGTGGTTGTCGCCGATCGCCACATGCACGGTTGTGGGCTGCGCCTGTGCCAGAAACGTTGCTTCATCACAGCGCGTGCCCTGAAACCAAAGCGCAGTTTCATCCGCCGGGATGATCAGCCCCGCCAGGGGAATGCCGCAGGCTGCCGCGCATTCCGCCGCAGCGCGGGCCTGACCACCCCCGCCGATGATCCAGAGCGTCATTTGGCTTTGACCATCCGCTTGGGCTTTGCGGGTGTGGCCGCTGCCGAGCGGTTCACGGGTATCGTTTCCGCCTGCTGTGGCCGCATGGCCGCTTTCTGCGCTGTGGGTTGTGGCACCGGCACGCCCGCCATGTACTGCGCACGGGCCAGCGCGGCAAAGCGGCCATCTTCCGCCACCAGCTTGTCAAAATCGCCGTATTCCTGAATGCGCCCCTGGTCGAAATAGAGGATGCGGTCGGCGTTGCGGATGGTGGCGAGGCGGTGCGCGATCACGAGGGTCGTGCGCCCTTGGCGGGCTTCGTCCAGCGCCTGCTGCAACTTCTTCTCCGTGCTTGCATCGAGGGCGGAGGTCGCCTCGTCGAGGATCATGATGGGCGGATTTTTGAGAAGGGCGCGCGCGATGGAAATACGCTGGCGTTCGCCTCCTGAAAGCGAGCGCCCGCGCTCACCCACCAGCGTGTTGATTCCCTCCGGCTGTCGGTCGATGAAATCGCTCGCCTGCGCGCGGGCGAGGGCCGACTGGATATCCTCATCCGTCGCGTCCGATTTGCCGATCTTGAGGTTTTCGGCGATGGAGCGCGCAAACAGCATGGGTTCTTGAAAGACCACACCGATGTTGTGGCGCAAAGAACCCAAGGTGAAATCGCGGATGTCCGTGCCATCAATGGTGATGCGGCCTGATTGCGGATCGAACGCGCGGAACAACAGCCCGAGCGTCGTGGATTTTCCCGAGCCCGTCGGGCCGACCAGCGCAACCGTCTCGCCCGGTTCAACGGTGATCCACACATCCTGAACGGCGGTTTTCTTGCCGTCGTAGGAGAAGGCAACATTTTCAAAGCGGATGCGCCCCTGCAGGCGCGGAGCCTCGATCGCGCCCGGCTTGTCATGCACGGCGGGCACGGTGTCGGCG
>JANMMT010000172.1:0-7725 GCA_031373545.1 Hyphomicrobiales bacterium | reverse complement strand
TATCATCCGGCGTCTTCGATGCCTCCAGCATGGCACGCCGGGTGGCATTTGGAAAAGCAGCAAACAGAAGTCCTTCAATCACCAACACAAGAGCAAGGGCAGCTAGAAAATCATACATACGGCCCGAAACTCCGTGCGGCTCTGCCTATTTTTTGCCTTTCGGATCATTGAAATATTTGAAAAAATCCGAGCTTGGCGAGAGAACCATGCGTGTGTCTCCCTGCTTCATGCCGTTCTCGTAAGCTTGCATGGAGCGGTAGAAGCGGAAGAACTCCTCGTCCCGGCCATAAGCCTCCGCGAAGATACGGTTGCGCTGACCATCGCCTTCACCGCGAAATTCTTCGCCCTTGCGGTTGGCCTCGCCCAGAATGATCTGCACATCGCGGTCCGCACGGGCACTGATGGTCTGGGCCGCCTGCGCACCTTGTGCACGCAGCTCTGCTGCTTCGCGCTCACGGTCCGTTTTCATGCGCTGGAACACGGCCTGGCTGGTCTCGCGCGGCAGTTCCACGCGCGACAGCCGCACATCCACCACGGTGATGCCGAGCGACTGGGTCTCCCGATTCACCTCTTCCTGGATCTTGTCCATGAGGCGGGCGCGGTCGGTATGGATGATCTGCGCGGTGGAGGCACCCGAGAGCACACTGCGCACGCGGGCATTGACGATGCGCTCCAGCGTCAGGTTGGCGCTGCGCACATTGTTGACGGACTGGAAGAAGCGCAGCGGATCGCTGATGCGGTACCGCGTGAAGGCATCAACCACGAGGTTCTTCTGATCGGAAGCCAAAACCTCCTGCGGGCGCAGGTCGTTGTCGAGCACGCGGTTGTCGATGTAGGTCACGTTCTCGATGAACGGCAGCTTGAAATAGAGTCCCGGTGCCGTAACAGGTGCCCGCGTGACACGGCCAAACTGGAACACGATCGCGGAAGATGTCTGCGGCACCGTGAAGGCCGCATTGCTGACGACAAGAGCGAGAACGGCCAGAGCCAGCCCGCCGAAAATACGCAATCCGCCGGTCATCGCACGACTCCGCTCTGTGGCTGGGCTGCAGGAGCCCGGCGCTGCAATTCATTCAGCGGGAGGTAGGGTATGGCCCCTTGCCCGCCATTGTTGTCGATGATGACTTTATCCATGCCGCCCATCACGCGTTCCATGGTCTCCAGAAACATGCGCTCGCGCGTCACATCGGGCGCACGGCGGTATTCCTCATAGATCTGCTTGAAGCGCGAAGCCGCGCCGCTGGCTTCCGCCACGGTGCGCTCGCGGTAAGCCTGCGCCTCTTGGACCGTCCGCTCGGCGCGTCCGCGCGCCTCGGGCACCACGCGGCTGGCATAGGTCTCGGCCTCGTTGCGCAACCGTGCCTGATCCTGCACGGCGGCCTGCACTTCGCGGAAGGCCGCCAGAACATCCTGCGGGGGCGAAATGCGGGTGACGTTCACGCGGTCGATGACGACGCCGGTTGAGTACGAATCGAGGATCGTCTGCATGGTGCGCTGCACCTCATCCTGGATTTCCGATTGCGCCGAGGCTGCGGATGCAGCGCTGGCCGCCATCGCCGCCTGCGTTGCCGCCTGCGCGGCCGCAGCCGCCGAAGGTGTCGCGGCCTGCACGGCAGCGACCTGGCTCGGCAGCACGTTCTGCAACACCCGGCGGCCAATCACCTCGCGCATGGCGCTCTCGGCCACGGCGCGGATGGTGCCATCCGGGTTCTGGATCGAGAACACATACTGCTCGGGCTTTTCGTTGGAGATGCGCCACTGCACGGAAAAAGCCACATCGACGATGTTTTCATCCGACGTCAGCACGAGACTGTCCGTGGAGGCTGCGTTGCGGCGCGGGTCCGCCGAGGCCTGGCCGATCTCGATGTTCTTCACATCCGTCACGGCCACCTTGATCACACCACCCACAGGATAGGGCCAGTTGTAGTTCAGGCCTTCGCGGGTCTTGCCCACGAAACGGCCGAACACGGTCTCCAGGCCCACCTCGTTGGTGCGGATGGTATACAGGCCCGTCAGCCCCCAGCCAATGAGGCCGAGGACAATGATGGCTGCAATGCCCTTGCCGCCAAGCCCGCCCAGGCCGATGCCGCCTCCCGGGGGCAGCACATTCTTGAAACGGTCCTTGCTGCGGCGCAGCAACTCTTCCAGATCGGGGGGCTGTCCGCCGCCCCGATTGCCACCGCCATTGTCCTTGCCGCCATTGTCCTTGCCGCCGCCAGGGCCACCACTGGGACCTTGGCCCCAAGGGCTTGGCTGCTTTGGCTGCCAGGGGCCGCCACCTTCGTTGTTCCAGGGCATCAAATGTCCTTTGTGGATGGATCAGGTTCAAGGAGTACAGACAGGTCCGGTTGTGAAGCCGCGGCTGTGCTCTTGTGCGGGAGAAATGGTGTGGTTGCACCCAAAGGTCAACAGGGCAAACGCTTTGCGCGTCATTCACGATCACCTTCTGGCGTAGTCGACGAAAACGAACGCTGCCTCGTCGTCAGGGCTGGAACCATGGGCCTCGCGCGACGTCTCGGCCCACACCCTGCGATCAATCGCAGGAAACAACGCGTCACCTTGGGGGGCGAGGTCAACTTCGGTGATGTAGAGCCTGTCAGCCAGACCGATGGTCTGCGCATAGATTTCCCCGCCACCGGCCACCATCACCTCCTGGCAGCCGCGCATCTTGGCGAGCTCGCGGCCAATCGAGAGTGCATCGTCGATGGAATGCACCACCCGCACACCCTCCATGCCAAAGCCGTTTTGGCGCGTCACAATGACTGTGTCGCGTCCCGGCAGCGGCTTGCCGATGGACTGGAACGTCTTGCGCCCCATGATCAGCGGCTTGCCGAGCGTCAGTCTGCGGAACCGCTGCAAATCCGTCTTCAACCGCCAGATCAACTGGTTGTCAGCGCCGATGACGCCGTCGTGCGCGACCGCTGCGATAAGCGCGATATGCGTGGTCATACCGCCACGCGCGCGGCAATGTGGGGATGGGGATCATACTGCTCGACCGCGATATCCTCGTATTTGAAGTCCAATATCGAGCGTACAGCCGGGTTGAGCCGCAAGCTTGGCAAGGGTCGCGGCTCACGCGTCAGTTGCAACCGCGCCTGCTCCAGGTGGTCGCTGTAGAGATGGGCATCACCAAATGTGTGCACGAAATCACCCGGTTGCAGCCCTGTGACCTGCGCGATCATGTGCGTGAGCAGGGCATAGGATGCGATGTTGAACGGCACGCCCAGAAAGGCATCGGCCGAGCGTTGGTAGAGCTGGCACGAAAGCCGCCCGTCGGCGACGTAGAACTGAAAGAGGCAATGACATGGCGCCAGTGCCATCTGGTCGATTTCTGCTGGATTCCAGGCCGATACAATCAGCCGCCGAGAATCAGGATTACGCCTGATTTCGTTGATCAGCCAAGAAATCTGATCCACAGGTTCAGCATCAACCTGGCCCGCAGGCCGCGCCCAGCTGCGCCACTGCTTGCCGTAGACCGGGCCCAGATTACCCTCGGCGTCGGCCCATTCATCCCAGATGCGGACGCCGTTGTCTTTGAGATATCTGATGTTTGTATCGCCCGCGAGAAACCAGATCAGCTCATGCACGATCGATTTCATGTGCAGTTTCTTGGTTGTGACCAGCGGAAAGCCCTCTGAAAGGTCAAACCGCATCTGGTGGCCGAACACCGACAGCGTGCCCGTACCCGTCCGGTCGGATTTCGGCGTGCCCTCGTCCAGGATCCGAGCCAGCAACTGATGATATTGGCGCATGCCCCCTTTTTATCCCGATTCACCAGCGGTGTCGCCCGTCGTGCAGCGCTCTTCACAGCTCAATGACACGCCTATTTGCTATTGGGTTTTTGGGAATTTTCAACCGTCTGCCACGGCATAAAGCCCGCGGCGCTGCTGTGCCACGGGCCCTGCTCTCATTCAGCGATCATTCCGGGTTGGTTACTTGGCCTTGGGGTGAAACATCGCGAGTTGGCCATAGTGCTCGGCGAGCAGGTAATAGAACACCACGCGCGACTTGCTGCGATCCGCCTTCATCTTTTCACCGACAGCCTTGCATGCAGCCGTCAGCGCCACATTGTCTTCCTTCCGGCCAAGTTTCTTCTTGAGAAAATTGTCGACCACACGTTGGATTTCCGTGGCATCGCTCGCGGCCACATATTTCGTGTCGGCCTTGCTCATGACGAGCGCGTAAGATTTGGTCATGCCAGCGACGGCAGCCTCGTCAGGTTTGGCAACGTATTTCTTGATGTCAGCCAGATGGTCCATGGGCGTTCTCCTGTATCATTTTTTGTGAAGCGACCATGCGGGATTCGCATTGCCTCGAAACGAGAGATTAACAGCAGATCGACATTTGTCACGCGGCGTGCGTGCATTTCCGCATGCTTTTCGCATGACCCCTGAGGGGGTGATAAAGACCAGTTTTCAAGTGGTTACTTGAGCTTCTCGACCTGTGTGAATTCGAGTTCCACAGGCGTAGGCCGCCCGAAGATCGACACGGCCACCTTGAGGCGCTGCTTGGCATCATCAATGTCTTCCACAAGACCATTGAAGGATGCGAAAGGACCGTCCGACACACGCACCTGCTCGCCGATCTCGAAGGTGATGACGGCCTTGCGGTTTTCACCGGCTTCCACCACCTGGCCCTTGATGCGATCCGCCTCGGCGTTGGAGATGGGAACGGGACGCGATTTGTCGGCGCCCAGAAAGCCGGTGACCTTCGGCGTGTTCTTGATCAGATGGTAGGCTTCATCGGTGAGATCAACATTGACGAGCACGTAGCCCGGATACAACTTGCGATCGACCTGGATGCGCCGCCCCCGGCGAACCTCGGTCACCTCCTCGGAGGGCACGAGAATTTCTCCGAACAGATCCGCCAGACCGCGTTGATCCGCCTGCTCCCGCAAGGATTGTGACACCTTGTTTTCAAAGTTGGAGAAGGCGTGAACAATATACCAGCGCTTGGCCATGGAAAATCAGTCCTGAAAAGAGAGGGAGATCAGCGGCCTATGCCGAGTACGGACGTCACGAACAGACGAATGGCCCAGTCCGCCGATGTAAAGAATATGGCGGCGACGATCACCAGAATGAACACCATTATCGTCGTCAGCCCCACTTCCTTGCGCGTCGGCCACGTGACCTTGGAGGTCTCCGACCGCACTTCCTGCAGAAACTGGAAAGGATTGAACTTGGCCATCACGGCTCCGGCAACGTGTGAAGCGCGGCCCCTCGTTCGCCGCAGGCGGGGAAAGAGGAGATCATGCTTTATTGGGATGAGGGGCACTAACCGGATTTCGAACGAACGTCAATTCTCAGGTGCACGATTAAAGCCCCGGGCATGACAGCAAAGGGAATTGGCAGGAGTTGTGGAAATGGCAGGAGTGTTAGAAATGGCAGGAGTTGGGGGATTCGAACCCACGACCTATGGTTTTGGAGACCATCGCTCTAGCCAACTGAGCTAAACTCCTAAGGCATCACGGCAATAGCGCAAAGAGGGCCTGGCTGGCAAGGCTTCCGTGATGGAACTACAGCCAACCCTGTTTGCAACGTTTGCAACGTCGTCCCCTGCCCTGTCAGAACTGGAAGTCCGCTGCCGAAAGGCTGGCGGCAGCAACACCGTTGAGCGTGACTGTCGTTCCCGCCAGATTGCCTGCGGTGAAGGTGATCAGCGCCGTAGCGCCGCCCGTGATGGTGATGGCTGTGCCGATATCACCTGCTGCATAGCCCATGCTGTTCACATCAAGACTGTCCTGCCCACCTGTGAAATCCGCGATCTGGTCATTGCCCAGGTTGCTTGCGGCAGAGAAGAAGAAGCGGTCATTGCCCGCTCCGCCCGTCAGCAGATCATCGCCCAAGCCGCCGACAAGACTGTCGGTGCCAAGGCTGCCAATGAGCGTGTCATTGAACGCCGAGCCGAAAATCAGGTCATTGCCGACCAGTCCGTCCATCGACAGGCCGAGCGTGTTGTTGTTGCCGTAAAGCGTGTTGTCGAGGTCGTTGCCGTTCGCGATCGTCGCGCCGCTGTTGGCCACCAGTTGCTCCACCTCGTTTGCCAGCGAAATCATGTTGTAACTGGCGTAGAGCGTGTCGCGTCCCCCGCCCCCGTTTTCCACCACCACGTCGGTGGCCGAGGTGGAATAATACACATCGTCACCGCTGCCTCCTTCCATCTGGTTGGTGCCCAGCAGCCCTTGAATGATGTCGTCGCCATTGCCGCCGAGCAGCGTGTCGGATTGATTGGAGCCAATGATCCAGTCATTGCCATCCAGGCCGCTCAGCGTCAGTGACAAACCCGATTGGTCGCCGTGCAGGTTGTTGTTGCCTGCATTGCCGATGACGCTGGTGGCGGCACCGTAGAAAATCACCTGCTCCACATTGTTCGCAACCGTGATGTTGGCCTGCGTGTAAATCGTATCAATGCCGCTGCCTGCCCCGCTGGCTTCGACAATCGTGTCACCCGCCTCGAAGAGATAATAAACATCGTCGCCCAGGCCGCCCCTGAGGATGTCACTGCCATCAATGGACAGATAGGCATAGAGAATATCGTTGCCGTCTCCGCCTTCAAGTGTGTCGGCGTAGTTGGAGCCATAGACAACGTCATTGCCTGAATCAGCTTGAACATTGACCCCGCCTACGCGAAGCGTGGCGTCTATGGTGTTGTCGCCGCCATCGCCCTGTCCCGTGATGCTCCCGGCCACATTGCCATGGAGCACCAGATTTTCGATGTTGGCGAACAGACCATAACTCTCAGTTGTATATACGGTGTCGATACCACCCGCCGCGCCCGGAGAGCCAAACTCCGCAACAAAGTCGCCGCCCTCGACATGGTAGACATCGTTACCATTGCCGCCGTCCATGCGGTCACGACCGATGCCGCCGTCCATCACATCATCGCCGTCGCCGCCATAAAGGCTGTCATCACCGCCACCGCCCACGATCACATCGTTGCCGCCAAGGCCGTAGAAGGTATTATCGTCAGCATTGCCGTTCAGCGTGTCCGCGCCGGTGGCGCTGCCTTCAATGCCTTGCATATCGGAGTAGGTGTCAGTGCCCAGCCCCGCCACGGTGAGTGTGCCAATGTTGCTGAGGTAGTTGATGTTGACCCCTGTGGCATTCGAGCGGAACGAGATCAGATTGTCACCCACGCCGCCGACCAGCGTGTCATCGCCACCGCCACCTTCCAGCCTGTCATTGAAAACACCACCGGTGATCACGTTGGCAAGGCCGTTGCCGCCGAGATATCCACCTCCTGCGGCCGGGTCGATAGTCAGGTTCTCGATGTTGTCGAACGTTGCAATCGACAGATCAACACGTGTGATGACTGTATCCGTGCCTTCATTGGCCAACTCTATGTAGATGTCCTGCCCCAAATAATCATGGGTGTATGTGTCATCGCCTGCCCCGCCCGCCAGCGTGTCAGCGCCCGCGCTGTCCTGATTCTGGCTGTTGCTGCCGTTGAGCGTGTCGTTGCCATCGCCGCCCACAAGACTGTCGAGGCCGTTGCCGCCCACCAACATGTCGTTGCCGCCCATGCCCATGAGCGTATCGTTGAAATACCCGCCCTCCAGCGTGTTATCCATCGAGCTGCCAATCAGCGTGGCGTCGGCATTGCGTTCAATGATCCCAGTTTCAATGTTGTCGGACAGGGTGAAGCTGGCAGCACGGGACCGCACCGTATCATTGCCCTCGCCCGCCTGCTCGAACAAGGCGGCAGTTGAAGCATCGAATAGGGTAT
>JANMMT010000146.1:0-3005 GCA_031373545.1 Hyphomicrobiales bacterium | reverse complement strand
GAGCCTGAACCAGTGGGCCGAAGAGGAACTGGACTGGGCTGCGGGGTTGTACCCTAACCTTAGCCAAATACAGTAGATCCGCGTATCATCGCATCATTCATTCGTCTCAAGGACCACCACCCCCATGAAAACCCGTGCCGCTGTCGCCTGGGAGGCTGGAAAGCCTCTTTCCATCGAGACCATCGAAATTGGCGGGCCGAAGGTCGGCGAGGTTCTGGTCGAGGTGATGGCGACCGGGGTTTGCCATACCGATGCCTACACGCTGTCCGGGCTGGATTCGGAAGGGCGTTTTCCGGCCATTCTGGGCCATGAGGGCGCTGGTATCGTGCGCGAGATCGGGAAGGGCGTGACATCGCTCAAGGTCGGCGATCATGTCATTCCGCTTTACACGCCGGAATGCCGCGCCTGCAAAACCTGCCTGTCGCAGCGCTCGAATCTCTGCACGGCTATCCGCGCCACGCAGGGGCAGGGGCTGATGCCAGACCAGACTTCCCGGTTTTCGTGCGAGGCGACCGGGCAGGGCGGCACTGTCAGCAGCAGCGCGACCAGACGCCAGAGCGGCGAGCTGTTCCACTATATGGGCTGCTCAACCTTCTCGAATTTCACGGTGTTGCCCGAGATTGCGCTGGCCAAGGTGCGCGAGGACGCACCCTTCGACAAGATCTGCTACATCGGCTGCGGCGTCACCACCGGCATCGGCGCGGTGATCTACACGGCCAAGGTCTGGCCTGGCGCCAATGTCGTGGTCTTCGGGCTGGGCGGCATTGGCCTCAATGTGCTGCAGGCAGCGCGCATGGTGGGGGCGGACAAGATCATCGGCGTCGATCTCAACCCCGGCAAAGTCGCCATGGCGAAGAAGTTCGGCATGACGCATTTCATCAATCCGGACGAGGTGGGCCGCGACAAGGTGGTGCAGGCCATTGTCGATCTGACAGGCGGCGGTGCTGATTTTTCGTTCGAGTGCATCGGCAACATCCACACCATGCGCCAGGCGCTGGAATGCACCCATCGCGGCTGGGGCGAGAGCATCATCATCGGCGTGGCGCCATCGGGCCAGGAAATCGCGACGCGGCCGTTCCAGCTGGTCACAGGCCGCGTCTGGAAGGGCTCTGCCTTCGGCGGCGCACGCGGGCGCACGGATGTGCCGAAAATGGTCGACTGGTACATGGACGGCAAGATCAACATCAATGATCTCATCACCCACACCATGCCGCTAGACGACATCAACCACGCGTTTGATCTGATGCATGAAGGCACCAGCATCCGCTCGGTGGTGGTGTTCTGATGCGAGGAATATGTTCAGGTCAATCTTCGGACTGAACGTATATATCCATCAAATATCAATGGGTTGAAGGAGGAGAATTCGCCAGCTGAAACCCATCGGAACATGCAATTGAAGAGGTCGCAGCAGATCAGCTTTCCGGCCGCAATACGATCTTTGCGGCGGCGGTCGCCCCGGCATCGATGGCGGCAAAGGCCTCAGCCCCCTGCGCGAGCGGCCTGTCTTCAGCCCAGGCAAGCGCGCCAAGGCGGCCTTTCGCCAGCGCGTCAACCGTTTGCGCGAAATCGGACGGGGTGTAGCAATAAGAACCCGTCAGCGTGATTTCCTGCAAGGTGATCTTGCGGATATCCAGGCCTTCATGACCCGGCAGCAGGCCAACATGGACGATGACGCTGCCGGGCCGCGCCATGGCGCAGGAGGCCGCGCGCGTGGCATTGGCTCCCACGGCGTCGATAACCAGATCGATGCTTTTGGCATCCGGTTCGTCTGCTCCGCCCGGTGTGTATGTCGCAAATTGCTCATGTGTCTTCAGCGCATCGCGGCGCAGCACATTCGTCTCGCCGATCACGATGTCATGCGCGCCGAAATGGCGTGCGATCAGCCCGCAGGCGAGCCCGATGGCGCCACCGCCCAGAATGACGACCTTGCTTGCGGCCAGCGGCTGGTGCAGCCGGTTCATGCCCAGCTTCACGGCATGCCAGGCGACCGCAATCGGTTCCGCCAGTGCCGCATGCGCAATCGGCAGCGTGTCGGGAATGGCGAGAATGTTGCGCTCGGGTATGCGCGTCAGCTCCGCAAAGGCGCCGGGGCGCGGCGGCATCGAGATGATCTGGCGCGTCGGTGACAGGTGCCAGCGTCCCTCGATGGCATAGGGGCAGGCAGGGTCCACCACCAACGGGTTGATCGTCACGCGCTCGCCCTTGCGCGGACCCGATGCAAGGGTGCCTGCTGCCTCATGCCCAAGGATCAGGGGAGGCGGTCTGCGCGCATCATGGCCGTGATAGGCGTGCATGTCGGAGCCGCAGATGCCAACCGCCTCCACCTTGACCAGCACCTCGCCGTCAAGCGGCACCGGGTCCGGCTCATCGCGATAAACCAGCGTGTTCTGTCCGGTATAGACGAGTGCTTTCATGGCAATGCTGTTCCTTGTCCCCAGCCGCCTATTTCGCGGTGTAGCCGCCATCGACGGCGAGTGTCTGGCCCGTGATGTAGGCACTGGCATCTGAAGCCAGAAAAACCGTCGCGCCTGCCAGATCATCCAGCGCCCCATTCCGGCCGATCGCTGTCTGCGCCGCATTGCGGGCGGCACGCTCGGCGTCGTTGAAGACGGGTGCGGTCAGCGGCGTCGGAAAGAACCCCGGCGCGATTGCGTTGCAGGTGACGCCGTGGCGCGACCATTCCTCGGCGATAGCGCGGGTGAGTTGCACGATGCCACCCTTGCCCGCGCCATAGGGCGCGGAATTGGGGAAAGCACGGCTGCTTTGCAGCGACGCGAGGTTGATGATGCGGCCAAAGCCCCCCGCTGCCATGGCGGGCGCAAAGGCTTGCGTGAGCAGAAATGGCGCACGCAGATGCAGCGCCATGTGCAGGTCAAAGGCCTCTGCGCTGACCTCCATGAAAGGCTGGCGCAGGTTGATGCCTGCCGCGTTCACCAGAATGTCGATGGTCTGGCCGCGCTGCGCCAATGCAGCCGATAGTCTGGCCGCGCAATCGGGCGCAGCCA
>JANMMT010000101.1:0-6025 GCA_031373545.1 Hyphomicrobiales bacterium | reverse complement strand
GTCGATCACGGTGCGGATGCCGCTGAGAACGCGTTCGAGCCGCATGTGCTTGCCGCCCGGCGCAATATAGACGCGGCCCTTTTCAACCGCCTCGCCACTCACGGCCTCGCTGGCGTCGATCGACAACTGGCGGCGCAGGTGCTCTGCGAACATCGCGGTGAACATCACGGGCATGTGCTGCGCGATCAGGATGGGCATGCGGTGCAAGGCAGGGCGGCAGAGTTTGAGCAGGTCGACGATGGCATTGGGACCGCCCGTCGAGGCGCCGATAACCAGAACATTGGGTTTCACCCGGCCCATCGGCCGCAGGCTCAGGACTGGAGCAGGCTGCAGTTTGTGGACAATGCCGCCGTGGCCCTCGCTCGTCGCGATGCGCAACGCGGGCGCGCCCCGCCGCACACGGCGTCCCAGAGTCTTGATCTTGTCGACCAGTTCGCGCCTGAAATCGGATGAGAATGTCAGATCACGGTTGGTCGAAGGCTTTGGAATGTAATCCACAGCGCCCAGTGAAAGGCATCTGAGCGAGATATCGGCGTTGCGGGTGGTCAGGGTGGAGGCCATGATGATGACGGCGTCCGGATGACGGCTCTTGAGCAGCGGCAATGCCGTCATCCCGTCCATATCCGGCATCTCGATGTCGAGGATGATCACATCGGGTTTGAGACGTTCCACGGCTGCCACCGCTTCGGCTCCCGTGCGGTGCGTCGAGATTACCTCGATATCGCCGGCATCGGTTAGCCACCGCGCGATCAGCCCGCGCACGACCACGGCGTCATCAACGATCATCACCCGCAAAGGCGATGAGGCCGATGCGGGCGCTGGAGGTGTCGTGATGGGCAGGGCCATGATCCGGGCTTGCTCAGGGTGTCCTTTCAACCAAGCCCGATCTGCTGGAACTTGGAGGCCAGGATGTCCTTGTCGAACGGCTTCATGATGTATTCGTCAGCTCCCGCATGCATGGCGCGCGCGATGTGGGCAACGTCGTTCTCGGTTGTGCAGAACACGATCTTGGGCTTCGCCCCGTTCTCGGTGCGGCGCACGGCTTTCAGGAATTCATAGCCGTCCATGACGGGCATGTTCCAGTCGAGCAGGATCGCGTCCGGCATGTGCACGGAGCAGACATCGAGCGCCTTGCTGCCATCTTCGGCTTCCATGATGGTGAAGTCGAGACCTTCGAGAATACGGCGCGCCACCTTGCGGATGACGGCGGAATCATCGACGACGAGACAATGTTTGGCCATGATCTTTCCTTTTTTACGCCGCTGCGCGCAATGTGCCGCGGAACAAGGCTTCGAGACTGATTTCGACGAGCAGGCTGGTGTCGAGGCGGTAAACCCCTGCGCTCACCGCCGCCCAGCGGGTGTCGAGGTTGGTGGGATTGGGTTCCCTGCGTCTGACGTCCAGCATCAGCACCTCGCCGATCCGGTCCACCAGCAAGCCAAAGGCTTCGTTCTGCCATTCGATGCCGATGGCCGTCATGTTGCCGCCATCATCGGCGCGCGGCTGACCGAGCAGTGCCCTGACGCTGAGCATCGTGATGACCCGTCCGCGCAAGTTGAACAGACCCGCCACCGACGCGGGTGCCAGAGGCACCGGGGTGACGGATGGAACCATGAACACATCGCGCACCTGCAGGATCGGGATTCCGAACAACTGATTGCCCACGTGAACGGTCACGAGTTGCGCGGTGTCATGCCCATCAGCAAGAGGCGTGTTGAGGTTGGCTGGCTCGATCATGCGGCGTCCTCCAGGGCGTGGCGCAGGCGCGCGATGCAGCCCAGCAATCCCTCGCGGTCGAAAAAGCCGACCACATCTTCAAATCCGGCATGGGACGCATCCTCCAGCAGGCTCCTGGAAGCATGGGAGGCCAAGCCGATGAACTGCGTCGTGTGCGGCGCCGTGGCGGTGAGTTCGAGGCAGGTCCTGTCATCGATACCGGCAACGACGAAGTCGAAGGAGCCGCTGCCCATGCGCGCACGGGCCTCCGTCGGTGAAGCGGCCTGCGTGACATCGAGGCCCGCTGCCTGAAGCACAGGTCCGAGCATGGCGCGCAGGAAATCGGATGGCGCGACCAGCAACAGGCTTGGCTTGTCGGTGCGGCGCCTGGAACGGTCGTCGTTCAGCTCGGGGACATGGTGGGCGACATCGACGATGTCAGTCGCCTTGCCCCGCAGCACGGCTGAGCCGATGATGCCAGGCTTTGCGCCCGCAAGACTGATGTCCAGCTTTTCATTCACGATATCAATGATCTGATCAACCATCAGCCCCACGCAGAAGGAGCCATGGGCGAAGACGACAACGGGTTGGTTTCCGGTTGTGCGCGTGTCCATATCGTCGCTGCCCGGCACAAGCCGCATGAGCTTGCCCCGGTACTGCACGAGCTTCTGACCGCCCGCATGCTCGATGCGCGCGACGTCGATTTCTTCCAGCCGGGTGATGAGGGCCAGCGGCACGGCCATGGGGCTGCCCGGGCCAGCCCGGAACACAAGCAGAGTGGAGCGCTCTTCGGCCTGCACGGACCCACCCGCGAGACCTGCGGTGTTGTCGTTGTGGGCGTCGCCCAGATCGCCGATGGTTTGCACCAGGCCATTGGGATCAAGGATCATGATCACCGCGCCGTCTCCCATGATGGTCGATCCGGAGAACGACGCGATGTGGCGGATCTGCTGCGAGACGGGCTTGACGACGATTTCCTCGGTCTGCAGCACGCCGTCCACCACGATGCCGAAGCGGATGCCGGCGACCTGGCAGACAACGATGAATGCGCTTTCCAGCGGGCGGGTCTGCTGCGCCTCGATGCCCAGGATGCGCGCCAGCGGCACGAGCGGGAGCAAGCGTTCACGCAGCCGCAGCACGGGCGACTGGCTGATGTGCTCGATGCGCGCCTCCGAGCTGCCGCTCGGCTTGACGAGTTCCACCACGGCGGATTGCGGCAAGGCGAAGCGCTGCCCGTTGGCTTCCACGATCAGGGCGGCGGCAATGGCGAGCGTCAGCGGAATCTTGATGTCGACCGTCGTTCCCTGACCCGCCGTCGTCCGCACATCGACCGAGCCACCGACCTGCTCGATGTTGGTGCGCACGACATCCATGCCCACGCCCCGGCCGGAGATGCTCGTGAGCTTTTCGGCGGTCGAGAAGCCGGGGTGGAAGATGAAGCGCGCCACCTGCGCATCCGTGAGGCGCGATGCATCCGCTGCAGAGGTCAGCCCCAGGCGCACGGCCTTGTCGCGGATGCGCTTGAGATCAAGTCCGCGCCCATCATCGGCGATGGACAAGGTGATGTTGCCGCCTTCCTGCGCGGCGCTCACGCGGATGCTGCCCTGCGCAGGTTTGCCGAACTTGATGCGGTCGCCGGGGTGCTCGATGCCATGGTCGGCGGCATTGCGGATCATGTGGATCATGGGATCCTTGATCAGTTCGAGCAATTGCCGATCAATCTCGGTCTCGGCGCCAGAGGTGTGGAGCGCGATGTCCTTGTTGAGGTCATGGGCCAGATCACGCATGAGGCGCGGCAGCTTGGCCCAGGCGGAGCCGATGGGCTGCATGCGCGTCTTCATCACGCTTTCCTGCAGCTCGGCGGTCACGTGCGAAAGCCGTTGCAGCGGCACCTTGTAGGCGCTGTTGTCATCCTTGCGTGCGATGTCGAGCAACTGGTTGCGGGTGAGAACCAGCTCCGACACCATGGTCATGAGATGTTCCAGCGTGTCGACCGGCACACGAATGGTGTTGTTGCGCAGGGCATGCCCGGCGTTTCCCTCGGGTGCTTCATCGGGGTTCGACACCAGTGGCTCGCTCGCGGGCTCCGCCGCATGTTCGCCAAGCCCCGCCTTGTCGAGCTCTTCATCGGAAAAATCACAGTCCTGCACGGTCTCGCGGAACGCGCGTTCAAGTTCATCCAGCGAGGCTTCGCCCGGGCGCAGCTTGCGTTCCAGAACCTGGTAGATCAGCGACCCGGTGGTGTAATCGGTATCCGCCTGATGCGCCCCCGCAGGTGCGGCCGGCACATGCGGTTTTGCCGGGATGGCTGTGCGTTCCGCCAGCACTTCCAGGGCCGAGATCAGGTCGCTGTCATGGCCTTCCGGTTCCGACTGGGAGCGGTCGAGCTCCGCCATGATCACCTTGATGCGGTCGATCGTCGACAGGATCAGGGTTACGGCGCCACTCGTGACCGCCGCGCCGTCGCGGTAGCGGTCAAGAGCCGTTTCGGCGGCATGGGTGAGCGTTTCGAGCCGCGGCAGGCCCAGAAATCCGCAGGTGCCCTTGATGGTGTGAACCAGCCTGAAAATCTGGTCGATGATCGCCCTGTTGTTCGGCTCGCGCTCGAACCGGACCAATTGATTGTCGACGACATCGATGCTCTCGACGGTTTCGACAACGAAATCACGCAACAGATCGTCCATGGGAACCCGAATTTTACGCAACACTGCTGGATTCAACCATCGCGCGAAACGGTTGACGAAGCGTTGCATCTTGGGATGGCTGTCGAGATAATTCGTGCGGAAGGCCTTTCGGCGAACCCACTCGCGGCGTCATGGCACTTGATTCGCACCCCTGCCTGCCGCACGACACCGCGCATGGATGGCTATCTCCCTCATGCCCGGACGCCCGAGTCCCGTCTCCTGCGCCTCGACACGCTGGTCAATCTGCGTTGGCTTGCGATCGCAGGCCAGCTTCTGGCTGTGCTCGTTGTTCATTTCGGTTTCGGATTTGCGCTGCCCATGGCGGCGGCGCTGGGCATCATTGCCGTGTCAGGGGCCCTCAACCTGACGCTGCGCGTGCGCTATCCGCTCAACCATCGCATGAGCCCGGGTTCCGCGGCGGGCCTGCTCGCCTTCGACATCGCACAGCTTGCGTCACTGTTGTTCCTGACGGGCGGGCTGGAAAACCCTTTCGCGATCCTGTTTCTCGCGCCGGTGATGATCTCCGCCACAGTGCTGCCGCCCAAACTGACCTTGGGTCTGGGGGCCCTCGCCATGTTGGCGACCACGGTGCTGACCTTCCTGCATCTGCCGCTGCCCTGGGCTGAAAACGCCCCGGTGAGCATTCCGCCGCTCTATGTCGCGGGTGTCTGGTGCGCCATTCTGCTCGGGCTCACCTTCATCGGCGTATTTGCCTGGCGCGTGGCGGAGGAGTCCCGCCAGCTGGGCGAGGCGCTGGCCGCCACGGAACTGGTGCTGGCGCGCGAAAAGCACATCACGCAGCTCGATGGACTTGCCGCCGCTGCGGCGCATGAGCTGGGCACACCGCTCGCCACCATCGCGCTGGTGGTGAAAGAAATCGATCGCGATATGGGTGCCAGCGATCCGCTCAAGGATGACATCGCTCTGCTGCAGGAACAGACCGACCGCTGCCGCCAGATTCTGGCCAAGATCACCACTTTGGGCACCGAGCCCAGCGGCCCGATGCGCATGGTCGGCCTGCGCCAGCTTGTGGAAGAGGTCTCGGCACCGCATCGCCCCTTTCATGCCCGCATTGCGGTCGTCACCAAGGGTGAGGGGGCCGAGCCCATGTCGGTGCGCAGCCCCGGCCTGATCTACGGTTTGGAAAACATCATCGACAATGCTGTGGACTTTGCGACGTCCACTGTCACGGTTTCAGCCCTGTGGACCAGCGACAGCGTGTCCGTGCTGATCCAGGATGACGGGCCGGGGTTTGCGCCCGATGTGCTGCGCCGTCTGGGTGAGCCTTACGTAACCACGCGGCGGATGAGCGACCGCAACACGGATCGGAGCATGGACGGCGTGGGCGGCGGCATGGGTCTCGGGCTGTTCATCGCCAAGACGTTGCTGGAGCGTTCGGGCGCCGTGTTCTCCGCGCAGAACCAGAGCGGCGTGCAACGGGGCGCCGAAGTCAGGCTGATGTGGAAGCGAATCGATTTTGAATCCGCCGTAGGGACGTGATCTGGCTCTTTTGCATGCGATAGAGACAGGCTCTGGTCATCCGATTTCATTCGGTTTACGTATTAACTCCTATGAGCACGGATATGGCGACACCTCCCCCCCTTTCGCTGCTGCTTGTCGATGAT
>JANMMT010000086.1:0-1665 GCA_031373545.1 Hyphomicrobiales bacterium | reverse complement strand
CCGGCACCGGCCCGAGCGCCAGCTTCGCACCCGGCAGTGTCTTGAAGTACGTCGCGTACAGGAACGCCTCTTCCACCGTGAGGAATGGCGACAGCACCCCGACCACGCCCTTTGCGGCCGCCAGCTCTTGCTTCTGTTGCGGCGTCACGGCGGACCACGGCGTCGGCTTGAACTTGCCGTCCGCACCCTTCACGACTGGTCGGGCGATCCGCTCGCCGGCGTTGGCGAAGTGGTACCCGTACCGCCCCTCGTCGCACATGAAGTGCCCCTGCGCGTCCGGGTTGAACCGGGGGCGCAGGCGGTAGACGATGTCCTTGTTCGTGTCCGTGTGGGTGCTGCACCCTGTGCTGCACCCCGAACACACGCCGTCGGTCGTCTTCAAATACCAGACGCGCTGCTTGTACAGGAAGTCCTTGCTGCCGAGCGCCCCGACCGGGCACAGGTCCACGACGTTCCCGGCGAGCTTGTTTTCGAGCGGCCGGCCGGGGAACGTGTCGATCTCCTCGTGGTGCCCGCGGCCGTTCACCATCAATTCGGCGGTGCCGCTGATCTCGCGGGTGAACCGCACGCACCGCGTGCACATGATGCAGCGGTCGGTGAACAGCGTGATCGTGCTGGACAGGCCCGGCTTGTTCGCGGGCGTGTTCTTCTGATCGACCATCCGCGACTCGGACCGGCCGTACTGGTAGCTGTAGTCTTGCAGCTTGCACTCGCCGGCCTTGTCGCACACCGGGCAGTCGAGCGGGTGGTTGATGAGCAGGCCTTCCAGCGTGTCGGCCTGGGCCTTCTTCGGGCGCTCGCCGAGTTTGGCGTCCTTCGTGAACGCGGCGGGGTAGTTGAGTTGGAGCAGTTCCGGGTCGCGCTTGTCGTAATCGCCGGTGACGATGACGGTGCCGTCCTTCACCGGCGTCTGGCAGCCGGGGACCACCTTGGGCATAATGGCGATCGTGCCGTCGGGGTTGCGCTGCCCGACCTCGACGAGGCACATGCGGCAACTGGCGACGACGCTGAGCGACGGGTGCCAGCAGTACGACGGGATGAACACACCGGCCAACTCCGCCGCCTCGATGCAGTTGAGCTTGCGGGTGCCGATCTCGATCGGCTTGTCGTTCACGTAAACCGTCGGCATGTCGCGTACCCGTGTGAACCCTGCACTCTCGGCCCGAGGTTTCCACCTCGGGCTGAGAACGGCCGCCGCATCCGCGGCTCAAAACGCCGATGGCTGTTCGCCTCGGAGAGGCGTTCGTGCTTAGCCCGAGGTGGAAACCTCGGGCACCACCCGCACGCGATTCCGTGGGCCGCCTCCGCCCTACTGCCCCGTCCGCTTCTTCGCTTCGGCGGCCGTCACCGTCTCGACGCCGTTGTTCGTGACGATCATCCCGCCCTGCGTGAGCGCCTTCGCCTCGACCGCCCACACGCTCTCGCGCTGCTGCGGTTGCAACAGGAAGATCGCCTTCTTCTGAATCAAGTCCGCCGCCGGCGACTTCGACTGCACCAAGGCGTTGTAAACCGTCGTCCCGTCCGGCATCTTCCCGCTGTTCCCCTGCGAGAGGTTCTCGATGAGTAGGTGGACGTCCTCCATGTCCTTCTTCAAGACCGCCGCGGTCTGGGCCGGCGGCTGCGTGGGCTGGGTCGGCGCGGCTTTGGGCATCGCGGCGAAGTACG
>JANMMT010000069.1:0-16098 GCA_031373545.1 Hyphomicrobiales bacterium | reverse complement strand
CCACGGTGATGGCGCTGTTCTCGCTGAAGGGCACCTGATCGGTCACAGTGATGCGCATGGGGCGGTCGTGCAGGGATTTCACCACCGTGCGAAACTCGCGCAGATCCGTGCGGTTGCCTTGCACCCACGTCGATTCCGTCTCGCGGCGGCGCACGGGCACGCGGCTCACCTTCACGCGCTCATCCAGCCCAAACCCGAGGTCCAGGCTGTCACCCGGCGCGGTCTGCGGCATGCGCCCTTGCCCCACATAGACACCGTCGCGGGTGAGCGCGATCTCGCCCGCCAGCAACGGCGCCTCCTCCTCATGGGTGAAGGTGGCGTTGAGAAAAGCGCGCGGGTCGATGCCCGGCGCGGTGCGCACGCTGAGGCTGGGCTCGATGTCGCGGCTGGCCAAGCGGAACGAGCGCGGGCTGCCGTCGGCGCTGATGGTGCTGCGCCCGGCCACCACATATTGCGCGGAAAAGCCGGTGGATTCGAGCGTCGCTTCCTGTTGGGCCACCGGCTCGGAGGCGGGTGCGGGCGCGGCCATCGCCTTCATTTCATTGAGGCTGTCGGCGGCTCCCGGCGCGGCGCGGGTGCGCATCGCGGGTGCGTTCTGCATGACAACCGGCGGCTCGTTGAAACCGACGCGGACGGGCGGCACATCGGGCACCTGCGTGCCGCCCCGCGCCTGCGCGGTGGAGACGGAGAGCGCCACATCGGCCCAATCCTCGCCCGTGCGCTGGGTGATGATGGCGCGGCGCACCAGGGCCAGCTTGGGTTTCACGGCCGCACTGCCCGTGATGAGCACCCCGTCATAGCTGGGCCGCCATGTGGCGCCGCTCACCTGATAGCTGATCTTCAGTGTGGCCTTGGCTGGGGCATCCGCCTCCACCGCAATGTTGGCCGCGCGGGTGAGGCCCGGGCGCGGCGCAGGCGCAGCTTGGCGCGATAACCCTGCGATCTCCTCATCCAGGGCGCGCAAGGCGGCGTTGGCCACGCGCACCTCTTCACCCGCGCTCGCCAACCCCTTGCCGACGGCATCCCAGGCCTTGGCCCATTCCGCTGGGTCAACCGGCTTGTCCTTGCCGCCCACGATGCTGGTCGCCTGCTGGCCGAACGCCGCTATCATGGCGCGCTTGGCGCTGAGCGCCTCCACCTCGGCGGCTTTCTGCTCGCGCGCCTCGCGCAGGGCTTTCAGCTTTTGCGCCACTTCACCCGTGGGCTGCGGCAGCCCCGGCAGCGGCTGCGCGCGCAGTTCCACCGAACCGATGGCCAGGCGGCCCGCCGCCACGCCTTCCACGCGCAGCGAGTTCACATCCAGCGCCTGCGGCAACCCCGCGATGATCAGCGTGTGCTGGCCCGCAGGCACATCCACCTCGATCAGCCGCGTGACGGTGGCCACGCCGGGATACACCGTGACCTGATCGATGCGCGAGGGTGCAGTGATTTCGGCGGCCATCACCGGCATCACGGAGGCGAGCAGGAAGGCAGTGACGGTGCGGAGCATGGGAGACCTTTGGGTGAGCGTGTGCGACGGATCGGCACAGCGGCAAAGTCCAGTTCGATTGCGGATATTTCACGGCAAGGATTCGGCCGATGGGGCAGAAGCCAATTACGACATTCTGGGCTGAAATTAACCACTCCTCAACCATGCACCCGGCAATATTTGCCGATCAGGGTGCGGAGGTCCGCGCTCGCATCGCTGATGGTCATGACAGACGTACCTGCAGGTTCTCAAAGCGGCGCATCGGGCTTCAGCCTGAGCGGTGCCATCGCCATGATGAAGCGGGGCGACATTCTCCTTGCCGTCGGCGTCATCACCATCCTGACGATCCTCATCGTGCCGCTGCCACCAGTCCTGTTGGATCTGTTTCTGGCCGTCTCGATCATCCTTTCGGTGCTGATTCTGATGGTGGCCCTGTTCATGGGCGCACCGCTGGAATTCACGATCTTTCCGACCGTGCTGCTGATCGCGACAATGTTGCGGCTGGCGCTGAATCTGGCGTCCACACGGCTGATTCTCGCCAATGGCCATACGGGCACCGGTGCGGCGGGCCATGAGATCGAGGCTTTCGGCCAATTCGTCATGGGCGGCAACTTCGTCATCGGCATCATTGTTTTCGTCATCCTGCTGATCGTGAACTTCATGGTCATCACCAAGGGCTCGGGCCGCATCGCGGAGGTGGCAGCACGTTTCACGCTGGATGCCATGCCCGGCAAGCAGATGGCGATCGACGCCGATCTCAACTCCGGCATCATCGACCAGGAACAGGCCAAACTGCGCCGCAAGTCGCTGGAGGATGAAGCCTCGTTCTACGGGGCCATGGACGGCGCCTCCAAGTTCGTGCGCGGTGATGCGATTGCGGGCCTGCTGATCACCTTCATCAACGTCATCGGCGGCATCATCATCGGCATGATGCAGCACAACATGGCCTTCTCCGATGCGGGCCGCGTCTACACCATTCTCACCATCGGCGACGGATTGGTGAATCAGGTGCCCGCGCTCATCGTTTCAACCGCTGCCGGCTTGCTGGTGTCGAAAGCCGGCATCAGCGGGCAAGCCTCAAAAGCCCTGTCGAGCCAGCTCTCGGGCCATCCCAAGGCACTCGGCATGTCGGCCGCCGTCATGTTCGTGATGGGGCTGCTGCCCGGCATGCCGCTCATCCCCTTCTGGGCCATGGCAGGCGGCGCGGCGTGGTTTGCCTACAAGGTGGGCATGACGCAGGACAAGGCCGCGCTCGATCTGTCCCAGGCCGACGCGCTCAAGACAGCCAACGAAAAAGCCGTCGAAGAACCGGCTTCGGCTTCGCTCAAGATGGATGATCTCAAGATCGAGATCGGCTATGCGCTGCTCCCCCTCGTCAATGGCGAAAACGGCCATGACCGCTTGACCGAGCAGATCAAGGCGCTGCGCAAGCAGCTCGCGGGCGACATGGGCTTTGTGATGCCCTCCGTGCGCATTCTCGACAACGTGCTGCTGGACGGCAACGCCTACATCGTGCGCATCAAGGAAGTCGAGGCCGGGCGCGGTCAGGTCTACCCCAACGCCGTGATGGCGATGGATCCCATGGGCGGCCAGGTGCAACTTCCCGGCCAGCACCTGACCGAGCCAACCTTCGGCCTCCCCGCCACATGGATTGATCAATCCCTGCGCGAGGAAGCGCAGCTGCGCGGCTACACCGTTGTGGATGCCGCCACCGTCATTTCCACGCACCTGACCGAGGTGATCAAGAACAACACGGGCGATTTGCTCTCCTATGTGGAGGTGCAAAAACTGCTGCGCGACCTGCCGAAGGAGCATCAGGAACTCATCAAGGAAATCACTCCGGCGCAGATTTCCACCACGGGCATCCAGCGCGTGATGCAGTTGTTGCTAGCCGAGCGCATTTCCATCCGCGATCTGGGCGCGATCATCGAGGCAATCTCGGAGGTGGCTGGTGCCGTGCGCGATCCGCGTCTCGTGACGGAACACGTGCGCTCCCGCCTCGGGCGTCAGCTCTGCGCACAGCACAGTTCCCCTGATGGCTACCTGCCGATCATCACGCTCTCGCCCCATTGGGAGGATGCCTTCGCGACCGCGCTGGTGGGCGATGGCGAAATGCGCCATCTCGCCATGCAGCCCTCGAAGCTGCAGGAGTTTGTGCTGAAGCTGCGCGATGTCTTCGATCAGGCGGCGCGCGAGGGTGAAATGCCGGTGCTCATCACGTCGTCCATGGTGCGTTTGCATGTGCGGGCCGTGGTCGAGCGCTTCCGCCCCAGCACCGCTGTGATGGCGCAGGGCGAAATCGTGCCGCGCGCCAAGCTGAAGAGCATCGGCAGCGTCTAGGTTGGGGCGTACCGGCGCAGCGTCAGACCTTCGAGATCTATCTCCGGCAGGCGTGCGCAGGCCAGATCCGCAATCACACGCGCCGAGCCCATGCTCATGGCCCAGCCCGTGGACCCATGGCCGATGTTGAGGAGCAGGCCCGGCACAGGCGTCGCCCCCAGCACTGGCGGGCCATCGGGCGTCATCGGGCGGCGGCCCACCCAGACATCCGGCGCGCTGAGATCAACGCCCTTGCCGAACCATTCCCGCGCCATCTTCAAGAGCGTGCGGGTGTTGTCCGGCCCGGCTGATGAGGACCAATCGGAAACCTCCGCCGTGCCCGCGATGCGCAGGCGGTCCCCCATGCGGGTCAGCACCACCTTGTAAGCCTCATCCATAAGCGCGCCTTTGGGGGCGAAGGCCCCGTCAATCACGGGCAGCGTCAGCGAGTAGCCCTTGATGGGATAGAGCGGCACATCAATGCCCAGCGGGCGCAGCAACCGCACACTCTCCACGCCAAGAGCCACAACCACGACATCCGCTGAAAGCGTGCGCGGACTCTCACCCGCCAGCACCACCTCGGGCGCCCGCCCGCTGCGGGGCAAGATGGCCTCGATCCGCTGCTCGCCCAAAAACACCCCGCCCAGCGCCGTGAAGGCATCCGCCAGCGCGCCCGCGAACTTGGCGCAGTCGCCCGCCTCGTCATCGGGCAAATACACCCCGCCGTGCAGCGGCGCGGTGCTGTGGGCCAATGCGGGTTCCACCCCCTCGCAGCCCGCGCGGTCCAGCAGGCGGAACGTCGTTCCCTGTGCCTCAAGCATGCGCAGGGCGGGCGCAGCCATCGCCTCATCCTTCGCCGTGCGGAAGAGTTGCAGCAGCCCCTCCGTGCGGTCGTAGGGCACGCCCAGGCGCTGGCGGGTTTCGGTGAGGATGATGCGCGAATAATGCGCGATGCGCTGCATGCGCGGCTTGTTCATTTTATACCGGGCATGCGTGCATTCACGCAGCCATTTGAAGGCCCAGCGCCATTGGTCCCCGTCGAGGCGCGGGCGAAACACCACGGGCGCTTCCTTGGCAAACAGCGACTTGGCCACCTTTATCGGCATGCCGGGCGCGGCCCAGGGTGTCACATAGCCCGGTGCCACCACGCCGCCATTGGCCGCACTTGTCTCGCGCGCGACACCGCCCTGCCTGTCGATCAGCGTGACGGCAAACCCCGCCCGTTGCAGCTCGTATGCTGTTGCGGTGCCGATGATGCCCGCTCCCAGAACCAGCGCGGTTGGCATGGTTCAGCTCAATCCACCGCGCTCGATAATGAAGCGCTCGACAGCTTCCACACCCTCGCCTGCCCGCACATTGGTGAACACGAAGGGCTTGGCCTTGCGCATCATCTTTGAATCGCGGTCCATCACCTCAAGGCTGGCCCCCACGTATGGCGCGATGTCGATCTTGTTGATGACCAGCAAATCCGAGCGCGTGATGCCAGGCCCGCCCTTGCGCGGAATTTTATCCCCGGCCGATACGTCGATGACATAGATCGTCAGATCAGCGAGTTCCGGCGAAAAGGACGCTGCCAGATTGTCCCCGCCGCTCTCGATCAGGATCACATCGAGGTTGGGGAAGCGCGCGCGCATATCGGCCACTGCCGCCAGATTGATCGATGCATCTTCGCGGATCGCGGTGTGCGGGCAACCGCCTGTTTCCACCCCCATGATGCGCTCGGGCGGGAGCGCGCCGGAGCGGGTGAGAAACTCCGCATCTTCCTTGGTGTAGATGTCATTGGTGATGGCCGCGATATCGTATCTCTCGCGCAGGCGCTTGCAGAGCGCGTCCATGAGCGCGGTCTTGCCTGAACCCACCGGGCCACCGATGCCGACGCGCAAAGGTCCATGAGGGGAAGAACCAGGCCCGTGAGGGGAAGGATTGGATGGGGGAGCACTCATGAGCGGAACAGCCTCGTGATCTGTGTTTCGTGACGCATGGACGCGATGTCGGAGCGAATGGCAAGCCCGCCCACCTGCGCAAGAGAAGCCTTGGCGGCGCGCTCGGCAGCTTCTGACACAACAGGTTCAAGCGCGGCCAGCACCGCCAGACCATCGCTTTGCCCGATGGGGGCCAGACGCACGGCAGAAGACACGAGATTCTGACAGAAGCAGGTGAGAAATGCCGTCACGGCAGGGCGCGCGACGATGCCCGCCCCCGCCGCTGCGGCACCCGCCGCAACACACAGGGCATGAGGTGCGGGCGCAACCCTGCGCAACTGTTGCAAACCCCTGTTGGGCCAGGCGTGCTCCACCGCCTTGATGAAAGCGTCGCCCTGCATGGTCGCCTCCAGCCGCCGCTCGCGGGAGGGCTGCAAGGCCACGGCGAGTTCTGCCACATCCCGCAGGGCGCGATCCTTGCCGGCTGCCACCCCGCGATGCGCATGGGCGAACAATACGGCGTCGGACCAACCGCTGCCCTGCTCCACCAGCGTGGTCAGCCAGCTTTGCAATGTGGCGCGGTCATGGATATCGCCAGCTTCCACCGCCCATTCGAGCCCGTGCGAGAACGCAAATGCGCCGATGGGAAAGGCGGGCGAAAACCACACCAGCAACCGCGCGGTCGGGTCAGGCGACGTGGCGGGCGCACTGGCTTTCAACGCTTAGTGTCCGTGCTTGTGGCCGTGGCCGTGCGCGTGCCCGTCATCATGGCCGTGATCGTGGCTGTGATCATGGCTGTGATCATGGCCGCAGCCCGGGCCATGGACGTGAGGCTCCTCATGTGCATGGCCATGAGAATTTGCATGCGCATGACCACTGTGATCATAGGCCCCGCCTTCGGGGTGAAACGGTGCTTCAACCTCGGTGACTTTGGCGCCCAACCCGCGCAGCATCTCGGCGATCACATGGTCGCGGCGGATGCGGATGTACTTCGCTTTGATTTCGCATTCCAAATGTCGATTGCCGAGGTGATAAGCCACACGGGCCACATGCAGCGGATCGCTGGCCCGCACCTCCAGCAGTTCTTCGGGCGCAGCGATGATCTCGATCAGGCGACCATCCTCCAGCTTGTAGCAATCGCCCGAACCGAGCGTCGGTGCATCAGCCAGATCCACCAGCACCGAGAGGCCCGTCACGGTCGTGACTGTGCCGCGCCTGCGGCGACGCTCTTCGTGGTCCAGCACCACCGTATCGATGGTTTTGCCGTGCATATGGCCAGCCAATGTCGCGCGCAGCATGAAATCCGTCCTCTGTGCGGCAACGGCGCTCTCGCAAGTCGCTGTCCATTGCCCTATCTCTCTCTCATGCCAGACCATGACACAGAAGAAAACAGCCTCTCCGGTCGCCTGTCCCGTTACGCCCGCGTGGGCGCCAATGTGGGCGGAGTCGCAGCGCGCGTCGCTGCCACACGTCTGTTCAACCGGCAGGGCGATGATGCCAGCAACGCCAAGGCGCTGACGGCGGCCCTCGGCGGCCTCAAAGGTCCGATCATGAAGGTGGCGCAGTTGCTCGCCACCATTCCCGATGCGTTGCCTGCCGAATATGCCGCCGAACTGCAGACCCTGCAATCGGAAGCGCCGCCTATGGGCTGGACCTTCGTGAAGCGCCGCATGATGGCGGAGCTTGGACCGGATTGGGAAGCGCGTTTCGGCTCCTTCGAGCGCACGCCCGCCGCCGCCGCCTCGCTGGGACAGGTGCACCGCGCCACAAGCAAATCCGGCGCGGCGCTGGCCGTGAAGCTGCAATATCCCGACATGCAATCGGCGGTGGAGGCCGACCTTAACCAGCTCAAAGTGCTGTTCGCCATCCACCGCCAGATGGACAAGGCCATCGACACCACGGAAATCCTGAAAGAAATCGGCGCGCGCGTGCGCGAGGAACTGGATTATGAGCGTGAGGGCCGCAATGCGCAGCTTTATGCCGAGATCCTGCGTGATGTGCCGCTCGTGCGCGTGCCGGGGGTTCACACGGACCTCTCCACAAAGCGCCTGCTGACACTAGGCTGGCTGCAAGGCAACAAGCTGCTGACGTACAAAGACCACAGCCAGGAGGATCGCAACCGGATCTCTGAAGCGATGTTCACGGCCTGGTGGCTGCCGTTTTCGCGTTACGGCGTCATCCACGGCGATCCGCACCTTGGCAATTACACGGTGTTCGACGAGGGCGCGCATCCCGGCGGCATCAACCTGCTCGATTATGGCTGCGTGCGGCTGTTCCCGGTCAAGTTCATTGGCGGTGTGGTCGATTTGTATCAGGGCCTGCTCACCAACGACATGGCGCGCGTGGTTCATGGCTACGAGACGTGGGGATTTCGCGACCTGCGCAAGGAGACGATCGATGTGCTCAACATCTGGGCGCGCTTCATCTACGGGCCGATCCTCGACGACCGGGTGCGGACCATCGCGGACGGCGTGTCGCCGGGCGAATATGGCCGCAAGGAGGCCTACCATGTGCATCAGGAATTGAAGCTCAAGGGGCCCGTGACCATCCCGCAGGAATTCGTCTTCATGGACCGCGCCGCCATTGGGCTGGGCGGGGTGTTCCTGCATCTGGAAGCACGCTTGAACTTTTATGAGCTGTTCAATCGGAACATCGAAAATTTCAAGCTGGAGGACATCGCTGCCCGCCAGAAAGCAGCACTCGACAAGGTGGGTCTGGAGCAGGTTTAGCCTTCCGCGAACAATTCGCCCACGTCGTCCTGTGCGCGGCGCAGATCTTCCAGATGGCCGATGTCGAGCCAATAATCATCCAGCTTGAACACTGCGGGTGCGCTGATCTTGGCCCGCACATGCTCGAACAGTTGTGGCATGTCGTAGGCACCCGTGGTGGGAATGAGATCAAGCGCTTCGGGTGACAACACATTGATGCCGGCGCTGATAAGCTCTCGCCGCGCCGGCTTTTCATCGACACCCGCGAAGCGTCCGTCTGCGTCCATGCGCAGCACCCCATAAGGCACCCGCCAGACATGCTCACGCGCACACATCGTGGCGGGCACTCCGGCCTCGCGGTGGAAGGCAATGAGGCGGCGCACATCCAGCGTCGTCAGAATATCGCCGTTCATCACCAGCACGGGACCGACAGGTTTCTCCGGCAGCAGGCGCAGTGGGCCCACCGTGCCGAGGCGTTCTTCCTCCCGCAGATAGGCAATGTCGATATCCATGGCACTGCCATCGCCAAAATGACGCTCGATCTGGTCCGCCATGTAATTCACGGCGATGACAAAGCGTGTGAAGCCCTGGCGCTTCAGATTATCGATGGTGATTTCCAGAAGCGGCCGCCCGCCGATGGGCAGAAGGGGCTTGGGCGTTTTATCCGTGAGGGGTCGCAGCCGCATGCCCAGCCCGCCTGCCATGAGCACGATGGTGACATCCCCCTCTGTGGCGATGGCGATTTCCTCATCACTGAGGATGCACTGAATGCGCCCCTCTCTGTCGAGTTCGGGAATGTAACGCGCGCCGCGCGCCCGCATGTCATCCAGCACCCGGATGCGGTCATCATCCGGGCGCAGCACGAGGGGAGAACGGTTCATGATTGCGCACACGGCGTCGTCGAGCCTGGCGCCTTCCACGAGCCCGCGACGGATATCGCCGTCTGTGACTACACCCTCAAGCGTGCGGTCCGGACCGACGATGAAGACAACTTTGACAGCTGCGTCATTGAGCACACCCATGACCGTGACGATGGGCGTTTCAGGTGTGACGGATGAGACCGGCCATTTACGCTGAATCATGCTATTTCGGCCCCGTCGATCATCTCGTCGGCGACATAAGCGCGGGAGGCGGTGCGCCCGCTGACCCGCCACAACGCAGCAGGAGGAAGGCCGCCGGCCGGACGCTTGGCCGCAAGGTTACCCTCTGAAAACACCTCCCCTGCCGCAATCGCATGGGCCGCGACCAGGCTGCGGCGAATCACGGATTGGTTCTGCGCTTCGCTGGGCGTCGGGCGCTTGATGCCATCGCCCACCGCGCGTTCCACATCGCGAATGGCACTGACCATGGCAGCCAGTTCATGGGGTTCCAGCGAGGCTGCATGGTCCGGTCCCGGACGCGTGCGATCCAGCGTGAAATGCTTCTCGACGATGGTCGCCCCGCGGGCCACCGCCGCAATGGGAATGGTGATGCCAACCGAGTGATCCGACAGGCCCACGGGCAGATTGAACGCCGCGCGGATCGTGTCCATGGCTGCCAGATTCGCATCTTGCGGCGGCGAAGGGTATTCGGAAGTGCAGTGCAGCAGCGACACGCGCCCGTGCAGCAGCGCCGGGTCAAGCTGGGCTGCAAAATTCGTAATGCCGCGCGGATCAACGCCAGCCAATCCCACACTCAAAGCCCCCAGCGCCGTGCGGATATCCTCAAGCGTCGATGCGCCCGATGACAGGATCAGCGATGGGCCTAACTGCGCCAGATCAACCAGAAATGGCAAGTTGGTGATCTCGCCCGAGGGAATTTTCAGCCGTGCCATGCTCAGCTCGCGCACAAGAAAACGCGCTGAATCCATGTCGAACGGCGTCGACATGAATTCGATGCCGCGCGCCTGGCAATGGGCCGCCACTTGCACATGCGCAGCGCGTGACAACTCCAGTTTGCGCACCATGTCGAGCTGGCTTTCACCCCCGCCAGTCGTGCGCGCCTGATAAGCTGCCTTAGCCGCGCCGCGTGAGATGACAGCTTCGGCCCTGAAGGTCTGAAACTTCACCGCATCTGCGCCCGCATCCGCCGCCGCATCGACAAGGCGCAGGGCATCGTCGGGGGAACCGTCATGGTTCACGCCCGCTTCGGCGATGATGAAAGTCTGCCCGCTCATGCATGGCTTATTGCCCGACCGCCGCGCCAAAGGAAAGCGCAGTGACAGCAGACTCTGTGATCAGACGCCGCTGCTGAACACGCGCCTGTTCAATCAACAGCGCATGCATGTGATATCCGTTTGATTTATTGATATTTTTCTTCTCACCCCGTGACAAATTCCGTCACAATCCCTAGCTATGTCTCATCCGTTGCAGCGGCATCGCGCCGCGCCGGTTGTGGAGGATGATACTGTCATGTCACCTGAAGAACGCACTGTGATCAGCGGAATATTCGAGCGCCTCAAGGGCGCCGAAAACCAGCCGCGCGATGCGGACGCCGAAAAATTCATCGCCGAACAGATCAAGGCGCAGCCTTATGCGCCCTACGTCATGGCGCAGACGGTCTATGCCCAGGAGCAGACTTTGAACGCCATGCAGCAGCAGTTGCAGGACATGCAGGCGCGCGTGCAACAGCTCGAGTCCTACAGCCAGCAGATGCAGCAGCAGTCACAGGGATCGGGCAGCTTTCTGGGCGGGCTCTTCGGCGGCGCGCGTGCAGCCGCCCCCCCACCTCCACCGCCCATGGACCGTGCGCCCTTCCAGCGTGGCCCAATGGGCGGACAGCCGCCCGCTCCGGGGCCATGGGGTCAGTCGCAGGCTCAACAGCAACCCGGTCAGATGCAACCCGGTCCTTGGGGCGGCCAACAGCAGCCTCCGCAGCGCCAGGGCATGGGCTTTCTGGGCATGGTGGCCACAACGGCGGCTGGCGTCGCGGGCGGCATGTTGGCGGCCAACGCCATCTCCGGCATGATGGGAGGCGGCGGGGCCAAAGCGGCGACCCCTGCGGCCGCTCCGGCGGACACAGGAACTGCCGGCACGATCTCCGACCAGCAGAACACAGGTGCGGACCAGAGCTACAACGATCAGTCCTACGATTCCTCTTACGATGACGGCGGCGGGTTCGACGGCGGCGGCGACTACTGAGCCAAGCCTCGTATATTCAAGAGGGTTATTCATCTGTGGATGCGGCGGAAGGCGTTCTCGCTTTCCGCCGTTTTCGTCTCCAAAGACATGGTATGACCTTGCACATCGTCAAACTGGCTGTGGGCTGCGACAGCATCGCCGATCTGGAGAGCTGGATCGAGGACACGCGCCTCCTGATGAAGCGGCTCAAGCGCCCTTACGAGCAGTTGCACACCACGCGCATGTTGCCCCGGCGCATCACGGATATCACCGAGAGCACCTCGCTCTACTGGGTGATCAAGAGCAAGGTGCAATGCCGCCAGCGGCTCCTCGCAATCCGCCCGTTCAAGGATGCTGAGGGCATCAGCCGTTGTCATCTCGTGCTGGAGCCGGTTGTGCACCCCGTGCGGCCCCGCCCGATGAAACCGTTTCAGGGCTGGCGTTACCTGACCGCTGGCGACGCCCCGCCGGACATGGCAGCGCTTGGTGCAGATGAGGATATGCCCGAAAATCTCAAGCAGGAATTGGCAGGGTTGGGCCTGCTTTAGCCAGCCTCAAGGCCTGCTCCAGCACAACCATGTCGCCGACATGGTTGGCCAAAATCAGCACCAATCGGGCATTGAGGGCATGGCTCTCCGCCTCGCTCAGGCCCCGGTGCGCCTCGACAATCAACCGATAGGCCGCATCGGGGTCGGCAAAGCGGCTGTCCGTTACAAGGGCATCATCCATGGGAGCCTCGAGAGGCGCGGGCCAGCGCCGCGTGCAACCACGCCTCATTGAATGCGACAGCGCGGGCCGCCACATGCCCATCCGGGCGGATCAGCACGGCGCCCTGTGGCGGCAAGGCAAAGCGGGCGGAGAACAGACCGTCTCCATCCGCAAGATGCCCTGCGCCCAGCCGCACATGCGTCACGGACGGCGGAAGCTTGGCCGCCAGCGTGCACCATGTCAGTAGCGTGAAATCCGGCCCCAGCGCATCGCTCAGGAATGTCGGCTCACCATCCCGCAGCAATGGCGCATCAGGCACGGGTGCACCCGGCGGCACGCCGCCCTCCCAGGCCTCGCCGTCAGGTGTGGACAGCGGGCTGTGCGCATAGGCTGTCGGCATCGAGAGTCGCCCGGAGTTCACCATGCGCTGCGCAAAGGCCGCATGGGGGGCCAGATCAAGCGCCGAATCGCGCAGCAACCGCTCGGCAGATGTGTGCGGTGCCAGAAAATCCGTCGCACGGGTGGAATTGAGGATGTTGTCATCCGCCGCTTCCGAGCGCTCGTGATCATAGGTCGCGATGAGTTCGGCCGGCGCCTCACCCTTGAGCACCAGCGCCAGCTTCCATCCCAGGTTCTGCGCATCCTGCACGCCGCTGTTGGCCCCGCGTGCGCCAAAGGGCGAAACCTGGTGCGCCGCATCGCCCGCAAACACCACGCGGTCATGGACGAAGCGCGCCAAACGGCGGCATTGAAAGCGGTAGATCGACACCCATTCCAAGTCGAAATCGCTGTGCCCCAGCATGCGCGCGATGCGCGGCGTCACGATCTCGGGGCGTTGTTCATGCTCCGCATTCGCGTCGCGGCTGAGCTGGAGATCAATCCGCCAGATGTCATCGGGCTGCTTGTGCAGCAGCGCCGACTGCCCCGCGTGAAAAGGCGGATCGAACCAGAACCACCGCTCGGTTGGAAACGCCGCCGTCATGCGCACATCGGCGATCAGAAACTGATCCTCGAACACCTCCCCCTCGAACGGCAGACCGAGCATGGCGCGGGCAGGGGAACGCGCCCCGTCGCAGGCCACCAGCCAATCCGTTGCGAGATCATAGGGCCCGTCCGGCGTCTCCACGGTCAGCGCCGTGTGATCGGCGTACCGCACGATGGCGCTCACCCGGTTGCGCCAGCGCAGGTCGATCAGCGGCAGCGCCTCCAACCGGTCCACCAGGTGCTTTTCCACATAATATTGCTGGAGGTTGATGAAGGCCGGCATGCGGTGGCCGGCTTCCGGCAGCAGATCGAAGCTGTAAAGCTCACCGTCGCCCCGAAACACGCGGCCCACAGACCAGCGCACGCCCTTGTCCAGCATGGGCTCCGCGCAGCCGAGGCGCGCGAACACCTCCAGCGTTTTCTTGGCAAAGCAGATGGCGCGGCTGCCCTCGCCGATGCGATCCGCATCATCCAGCAAAACCACCTTGATGCCACGCTGCGCCAGATCGATAGCGAGGCTCAGCCCCACCGGCCCCGCGCCGCTGATGACGACGGGGTGGTTCGCGGGGGTGGCTGCATCCTGATCGCGCGAGCGGGCGTAGGCATATTGAAAGATCGTTTTGCGGGGCGGCATGCCTTGTTTTGCTGTGCAGGGAACGAGATGGCAAGTGTCCCATTCCCGAGCTCTTCCTGCCCCCGTGGGGGAAGGTGTCATGCCGCAGCAAATTTTTGCAGACGGCATAAATTTGCTGCAAGCATGACGGATGAGGGCAAATCCCCGCCGTTATTCGTTTACCCTCATCCGACCTTCGCAAAAGCGAAGGCCACCTTCTCCCAAGGGAGAAGGAGAAGGGATAAGCCAAAATTCAGGGTCATCACCTTGGTTCTGTGAGAATAACATGATACAAATTATCTATGAATACAGCACTCAAAGCCATGCTGCCTGTAATCGAGAAATGGCCAGCCGAAGATCAGGAAGCCCTCGCGGATTATGCGCGTGAGATCGAGGCTTTGCGCTCCGGTTTCCACATGATGGTGCCAGAGGAAGAGGCGGCGGTGCGAGAGGGGCTAGCGGAGGCTGATCGCGGCGTGTTTGTGTCAGCTGAAGCCATCGCGGCATTGGGTAAACGCTTCGGCGTATGATCGTTCGCTACACGCCCAGAGCTGAACGCGATCTGGAAGCCATTCTCTTCTATATTTCCGAAAGATCGCCTGGTGGCGCACGCAACGTGTGGCAAAGCATCTCCAAAGTAGTTGACGGGTTACGCGACAATCCCGAGATCGGGGCTAAGACCAATCTTCCTGGCGTACGGGTCCGACTTACGATTGGATATCCGTACAGGTTGTTTTATCGCGTGCGGGATGAGGCGGTGGAAATCTTGCATATCCGGCATGCGGCACGGCGGCGTTGGCGAGAAATGTGATGAAAGACAAAGTTCCTGATTTTAGAGAGATCGCGCGTACATCACTTGAGCGGGCAAAATCTGAATTGAATTCTGATGATCCCACGCGTTTTCGTTATGCTGCACTGGAATTGCGAGACGCAATAGAGGCGATCACATACGATTGGGCATCTGCGCTCAAAGACGATATTCATCCCGATGAGTATAAGAAGTGGCAGCCACGCATACTGATGGCTCGCTTGCTCGAAATTGATCCTTCTATTGGGTCAATGTCTACAATTTCGGTTGGTGAAGAAGAAAAATATGGAATACCTGCGCCACGCAGAAATATGAAAATTATGGGGACTGAATATGTTCTGACGTTAAAGGATATTAAGGACCATTATGATCGCATTGGGTCCTATTTGCATATGCCTTCTTTGGATCAAATTCATACGGGAAAAATTCCTGACGTGACAAAACTGAAGGTAAAATGCGAAAATTTGGCAGGCGATATAGAAAAAATTCTGAGTTCAACGGTTTGGAATATTTCTTTTGGTCTTAAGACAACACTGCCTCAATGCGTGGATGACAGCTGCAAGAAGCCAATCCGCAGGAGAATGCGGTCAGATAAGGATTTAATAAATGTGCGCTGTTTTGAATGCAAAGCAGAGTATATAGTTACAAGGAAAAATAACACTCAATTGATATGGACGCCAAAACTGACAGAAATTTCTTGTTCAAACCTAAATTGCAGCAAAAAGATACTGCTCTGGCCAAGAGAACTCGTTCCCGGCGCTCATTGGCATTGTAGCGAATGCGGCTTTCATAACGGATTAAACCTGACAGTTACGAGGATTCTAAAAAAAGAGAACTAACGTGTTTGAGAAATGTAATATGTGACTGCGACATTTATCGCTCCCCAATGTAGGTGGACAGCAATTCTGCGTCACCACCCCCTTCCCATCCCCGCCCTTTTACCCTATACGCCCGCTTGACCGTGCTGGACGACATCCCGGCACGGCCTTGTGTCCCCTCTTTTTGATTAGGAGCTTCCGATGTCGATCACTGCTGAACGCAAGACTGCTGTCATTGCCGACAACGCCCTCAAGCCCACCGACACGGGCTCACCCGAGGTGCAGGTGGCTATTCTCACCGAGCGCATCACCAATCTGACCGAGCATTTCAAGATGCACGTGAAGGACAACCACTCCCGCCGCGGTCTGCTCAAAATGGTGTCGCAGCGGCGCAGCCTGCTTGATTACGTCAAGCGCAAGGATGAAGCGCGCTACAAGGCGCTTATCACGAAGCTGGGCATCCGCCGCTAATCAGAGCCGCGACAAGCCAGACCAGGGGCTGGACATGCCGTCTTGCCCCCCCTTTTTCCCGCGCGGTGACAATGGGGTCACCGTTCTACCGGCAGACAGACAATGACATCAGCCATGGCAGGATCGCCAGACACCGGGACACTCGTCCGGGTCTCTTGCCGTCTTGCGCGTGGCTGATGGC
>JANMMT010000056.1:0-24809 GCA_031373545.1 Hyphomicrobiales bacterium | reverse complement strand
TCCGCGCGCGAGCAGTTGCGCCTGTCCGAGGCGGACAAGGCGCTGGCGCTCGCCCAGCGCAGCGATTGGCTCATCCGCATCGAGCGCACCCAGATCAAAGCCCCGGCGGATGGCCTCATCAGCCGCCGCACGGCCCGCGTGGGGTCGATTGCCTCGTCGGTGGCCGACCCGCTGTTCCGGCTGATCAAGGACGGGACGATCGAGCTGGAAGCCGACGTGGCGGAAACCACGCTGAATCGTCTTGCTGTCGGCATGCGGGCCGATGTGACTCCCGCGGGACGCGACAAACCCGTCAGCGCCACCGTGCGCCTGATTTCACCCGAAATCACCCGCACGTCGCGCCTGGGGCGCGTGCGTATCCAGCTTGATCCCGAGCCCGGTCTCACCATCGGTGCCTTTGGCCGGGCGCAGATCACACTTGCCCGCAAAGAGGCGGTGGTGACTCCCCTCTCCGCCGTGCTGTTCGCGCCGGAAGGTGCGCGTGTGCAGGTGGTGAAGGACGGCGTGGTCGAGACGCGCGGCATCACGACAGGCATTCGCGGCATGGGCCGGGTCGAGGCGCTCAGCGGCCTCGCGGCGGGTGAAAGCGTGGTCAGCATCTCGGGCACCTTCCTGCGCAACGGCGACCGGGTGACCCCGGTCAAGGCGGAGTGAGCGCCATGAATGTCAACTTCTCGGCCTATTCCATCCGCAAGCCGATCCCGGCGGTGCTGCTGTTCATCGTGCTGTGCATCCTGGGGCTGGTCAGTTTCCTGCAGCTTCCCGTCACGCGCTTTCCCAGCATCGATGTGCCGGTGATCTCCGTCACGGTCACCCAGTCGGGCGCGGCGCCTGCCGAGCTTGAAACGCAGGTCGCCAAGAAGATCGAGGACACGGTGGCCGGCATCACGGGGGTCAAGCGCGTGATTTCGACGCTGACGGACGGGCGCTCCACCACCGTGATCGAGTTCAACATCGAGGTGAATCTCGAAAAGGCCGTCAACGACACCAAGGATGCCATCGCCAAGGTGCGCGCGGATTTGCCCCGCACGGTGGATGAACCCATCGTCGAGAAGATCGACGTGGAAGGCCAGGCGATCCTGACCTACGCCGTCGCCTCGCCGGGCAAGACCCTCGAACAGCTCTCCTGGTTCATCGACGATGTGGTGAAGCGCCAGTTGCAGGGCTCCAAGGGCGTGGGACGGGTGGACCGTATCGGCGGCGTCAACCGGGAGATCCGCATCACGCTTGATCCCGACCGGCTGAACTCGCTCGGCATCACGGCTTCCGACATCAACCGCCAACTGCGCGCCACCAATGTGGACCTTGCGGGCGGGCGCGGCGAAGTGGGCGGACAGGAACAGACGATCCGTACCATCGGCGGCGCCCGCTCGTTGCAGGAGCTGGGCGAAACCAAGCTCATCCTGCCGGGCAGCCGCGAGGTCCGCCTGCGTGAACTGGGCGAAATCACCGACGTCTATGAGGAGCCGCGCGCCTTTGCCCGCCTCAACGGTGAAACCGCCGTCGTGACCGCCGCCATCTTCCGCGCCAAGGGTGCGTCCGACTATGACGTGAAAAACCTCGTGCTCAAGCGCATTGGCGAGTTGGCGGCGCAGAACCCGGACATCACCTTCACCCCCATCGACGACTCGGTCCGCTACACCTACGGCAACTACAAATCCGCGATGTCGACCTTGATCGAAGGGGCCGTGCTCGCCGTCATCGTGGTGTTCATCTTCCTGAAGGACTGGCGCGCCACCCTCATCACCTGCATCGCGCTGCCGCTGTCCATCATTCCCACGTTCTGGGCGATGGAGTTGATGGGCTTTTCGCTCAACCTCGTGTCGCTGCTGGCGATCACGCTGGTGACCGGCATTCTGGTGGATGATGCGATCGTCGAGATCGAGAACATCGTGCGCCACACCCGCATGGGGAAATCGCCCTACAAGGCCGCGATGGAGGCTGCCGACGAGATCGGCCTGGCCGTGATCGCCATCACCTTCACCATCGTGGCGATCTTCGCGCCGGTGTCCTTCATGGGCGGCATTCCGGGCCAATATTTCAAGCAGTTCGGCCTCACGGTCGCTGTGGCGGTGCTCTTCTCGCTGCTCGTGGCCCGGCTCATCACGCCCATGATGGCGGCGTATCTGATGAAGGCGCACCCTTATGTGGAGCCGAGGGACGGCTGGATGATGCGCAATTATTCGCGCTTTCTCGAATTCACATTGCGCTGGCGCTATATGACGCTGCTGGTGGGGTTCGGCGTGTTCGCCCTGTCGATCTGGAGCGTGCGCCTGCTGCCGACCGGCTTCATCCCGCCTGAAGATGCCGCCCGCACGGTGCTGGCGCTGGAACTGCCGCCGGGAGCCACGCTGGAGACACAGCGGCTCAAGACGGACGAGGCCGTGCGGCGGATTCGCGAGATTCCCGAGGTGCGGGAGGTGCTGATCGTTGGCGGATCATCCCCGACGGGCCAGCGCGAGGTGCGCAAGGCCGCCGCTTACGTGCAACTGACACCCAAGAACGAGCGCAAGAAGAAGCAGCGCCAGCTGGAGGCTGAAATCGCCACCAAGGTGGCGCTCGTGCCCGACATGCGGGCGTGGTATGTGAACGAGCGCGGCGAGCGCGAGTTGCAGGTGACATTCGCAGGCACCAACATCACCAACCTGCAGAAGGTGGTCGCCGAGGTGGAGGGCGCGCTGCGGCGTGACCCGGTGTTCCGCAACGTCGCCGCGGTGGCGGGGGTGGAGCGTCCCGAACTGATCGTCAGCCCGCGCCTGGAGGAAGCTGCGCGCTTTGGCGTCAGCACGGAAGCCATCTCGGAGGCGGTGCGCGTGGCCACCATCGGTGATGTCGGGCCGGCGCTGGCCAAGTTCAATGCCGGCGACCGACTTATCCCCATTCGCGTGCAGGTGGAAACCGATGCGCGGGGCGACTTGCGCGCGGTGGAAAGCATGACGGTCACCGGGGGTACCGGCATTGCCGTGCCGCTGTCAGCCGTGGCGGATGTGACCTTCGGACAGGGCTTCTCTTCGATCGAGCGCTACAACCGCGTGCGCAACGTCAAGATCGGCACCGATCTGGTGGGCATCACCACGGGCACAGGCCTCGACAAGATCCTGGCACTTCCCATCGTCAAGCAACTGCCCGAGGGCGTGCAACTGCTGATTACCGGCGATGCCGAGGTGCAGGGCGAAGTGTTTGCGGGATTTGCCAAGGCCATGGTGCTCGGGCTCATCATCGTGTTCTGCGTGCTGGTGCTGCTGTTCGGCAGTTTCTTCCACCCCGTCACGATCATGCTGTCCTTGCCGCTGTCGATCGGCGGCGTCATCCTGGCCCTGCTCATCACGGGCAATGCCATGAGCATGCCGGTGGTCATCGGCATTCTGATGCTGCTGGGCATCGTCACGAAGAACGCGATCATGCTGGTGGATTTTGCCGTAGAAGCCAAACTCAAGGGCCATAGCCGCGAGGAGGCGATTATTGACGCCGGACGCAAGCGCGCGCGGCCCATCATCATGACCACGATCGCCATGGTGGCGGGCATGCTGCCGCCGGCCTACGGCGTGGGCGACGGCGGCGAATTTCGTGCACCCATGGCCATCGGCGTGATCGGCGGGCTGATCGTCTCCACCGTGCTCAGCCTGGTCTTCGTGCCGTCGTTCTATGTCATTCTCGACCGCTTGGGCGACCGCACGCGGGCTTTCGCACGCCGCTTCGTCAATGCGTCGGATGAGGATGACACGCCCGAAGCCGCGCAGCACATGCCACCACCATCCGCCCAACCACTTCGGCTGGCCGCGGAGTAGGGCGTCATTTCGGACGGCACAGCAGCACGGCAGACAGCACCAGCGCACCGCCCGCGAGCTGCAGCATGTTGGGCACCTCGCCGAACACGACGTAGCCGCCCAGCACCGTGATGGCGACGCCGTAAAGCAGCACGATGGCCGTGATCGAGGCGCCGAGCGTGCCCATGGCGAAGGCGGACAGTCCTTGTCCGAACGCATGGACACCCAGCCCGAGCGCCAGCAGCATCGCCCAGGCAAAGGCGCTGCGCGGCCACAGATCCTCGCCCAGCGCCAGAGCGGCCAGCAGGCAGAACCCAGCGCATGACACAGCTGCCACCAGCGAGGTCGCGCCCGTGGGGCCATGCAAGCGGGCCTTGTGCGTCGCGAGAATGTAACCGGCATATCCCACGGCAGCGACAACCGCGCCCAAGTCGCCCAGCAACGCCCGTTCGGGTGCGCCGCCGCCGCGGCCCGATTGCACCATCAGCACCGCGCCCAGAAATGCGAGCGCGAGCGCCAGCCATGTATCGCGACCGGGCACCTCGCGAAACCAGACCCAGGCCACCAGGACCACCATGATGGGCGCGAGATTCACCAGAATGATGAAGCTCGTCATGCTGGTGAGGCCCAGTGAAATGTTGCTGACCACAAGGTCCAACGCGAAGGCCAGCCCGGCCACCACCGCTGGCCAGATGGCGGAAGGCGTGAAACCCGTGCCCTGGCCGTGGTTGGAACGTCGCTCCAGCGCCGCCCAAAGCATGAAGACCGGTATCGCAAGCAGCATCCGCCAGAAGGCGGTCGTGGCGGGCGGCGTCTGCGCCAGCCGCACCAGAACGGACGAGGTGCCGACCACCGTCGAGCCGACAAACAGAAGCACAAAATCCCGCAGCAGGCGGTTGCGGGCGACAAGCGGGGCGGCAATGCTCATGGTTCAAGCGTTAAGCGCGGGCGGGCAGCGCGTAAACCGGATTGTTCAGGCCAGGCGGTCAGAGGGGCATGGGCACAACCCGCTTTGGCCATCACCCGCCTTGGCCATCGCGAGTCAGGGCGCCGCATCCGGTGCCGCCGCCTCTCCATTGGCGATGGGAATAAGTATGACGGAGCGGAGCCCCGGTCTCTCGCTGTGGGTGCGGGCGGGGCCCGACGTCATGGTGCCGGCGACGCTGACGAGCACCATGTTGAGGATCTTGCGGCCAAGCCCGCCGCCGCCCACGTTGATCTCGCCGCCTCGCCCGTCATCTTCGACCACGATTTCCAGATGTGGAGCGTCGTCGACGGCAACATGATGGAACTTCACGCTGACGGTGCCGCCCGCTTCCGTGAAGGCATGCTTCAGGGCGTTGGTCACGAGTTCGTTGATGATGATGACGTAGGAGACCGCATCGCGGCCGGGAATGCGCACATCTTCGACAGCGAACGTCAGGGAGACGTTGCGGTCGCGCGCGGTGGCCTCGATGTCCTTCAGCAGATTCTCGATGTAGGGCTTGCCGTCGACTTCGTCGGTATGCGAATCAAGCGCAAGCTTGCGATGACCGGCGGCGATGGCGTGGATGCGGGAGTTGGCGGCGCCAAGGGCCTCGCGCACCGTGTCATTTGTCGTTTGGCGCATTTGCAGGTTCAGCATCGCCGCGATCAATCCGAGATTGTTGCCGACCCTGTGCGTCACATCGCCCAGCAGGGCCTGCACACGGGACGTTTCACGCTCCAGCGCCGTGGTGCGTTCGCGCACGAGTTCATCGAGCGTGGTGATCGTGCGCGCCGCCTCGCTCTGCGCCAGCCGGGCACGGCGGAAATCCAGCAGGCCGAGTGCGATGAGACCGGCCAGCACGGCTCCGACCATGAACGTTGCCCACAGACGCTGGCGCTCCGCGCGGTCCTGCCGCTCGATCAGCAGAATGCCCTCGGCATCCACCACTTCGGCGATCACGGCGCGGGCGCGGTCCATGATCAGCTTGCCGGCGGCAGCGCGGGCGATCGCTTCATCCCGTTGGCCCGTTTCGGTCAATTTGAGGGTTGTCGCGAGATCGTCGAATTTGTCGCGGTAGAGCCCCTTCAGCCGTTCGATCCGCTCGACCTGGCTCGCGTTGTCCGACACGAGGCGTCCGAGCGTGGCCAGCGTTTCGGCATGCACGGCGCGTGCGGCATTGTACGGCTCGAGAAAAACCGGATCGCGCGTCAACAGGAATCCGCGCTGGCCTGTTTCAGCGTCGATGCCCAGCGCGAGCGCCTCCTTCGCCGTCCGCTCCACACGCAACGTGTTGGCTGCCAGCGCCGTGCTCGATGTCGCCTGACTGTTGAGCCATGCCGCCATCACTACGAGAAGGGTCAGCGTGATGACAACGAGCAGTTCCAGGCGGCCAAGGCCATTCTGATGAAAAGCCATGGCTCCCGAATCAGCGACAGCAGTGCCCGGTGGTTTCGCATGCATGTTCAAGTTGGAGGGCCCCTGGTGGCATGGTGCGATATGCCGCCTGATCCTCCGTAATCGAATTTCAAAGGCGCATGCTGTCAAAAGACATGCTTGCACACGGATCGGCCACTAAATTTTCGACGAGGCGGATCGATTGGAGTGTCTCAGCGGCGGTCGAGCCCGAGCACGGCCAGAAAGCCTGGGCGGTTGAGCGCCGTCGCCACAGAGGGCTTTGCGGTCACGGAGGCCAGTGTTTGCGGCGATGGCGCGCTTTCCAGTGTGGCTTGTGCGGGCACAGGGGCAAAGCTGGCCTGTGGGCGCGGTGCGGCTGCCGTCGGCAGCTGGGCCTTGCTTGCCAGCGGGGCCTTCTTGGCCAGTGAGGCCTTCCTGGCCAGTGAGGACGTCGCAATCGGGTCTTCCGCCGCAGGCAGCTTTGGAGCGGCCTTGGGCGGTGGCCCGCCGGCGGTTCCGGTCAGCGCCTCGGCCAGTTGGCCGATGTTGCGCAGCACTTCGAAGGTGGCGCGCTCGCCCTCGAAGCGGCTTTCGATGAAGCTGCGGCGCGAGGTGAAGCTCGACATCTGCGCATCCAGCAATTCGAAGACCGTGCGACGTCCGGCCTTGAACTGCTCGAGGTACAGCTCCTGCACCTTGCGCGATGTGGCGACGCCCTCCGCCACAAGGCGGCCCTTGCGGCGGGCGCTGTCGATGGCGCGGTAAGCCTGACGAATATCGGCAGAGGTCTGCTCATCCTCGTTCTGCAATGTGTAGAGGCTGGCTTCGCGCCGGTGATGCAACTGCTCGATCGTGGAGCGCCCCAACCCGCCATCCATGAACTTGTAGCGCATGGTCAGCATGGCTTTCGCTTCGCCTTCGTTGCGGTTGCGGTTGAGCGCCGCGTAGTTCTTGGTGTCGCCATCCGCTTCGAGCTGGAACTTGGGAAGCTGTGACAGCCGCTGGAAATCCATCTCGCGCTCGATGGAGCGGGCCGTCGCGGTCATGGCACCCAGCCGCGGGTTGTTGCGCTTCATGATGCTGACGGCTTCATCCATCTGACGGGGCAGGCGCGCGTTCAGCAGAGGGGCCTGCGTGAGTTGTCCTGCCGTCAGTTTGGTGAGGCGGTGGAATTGCTCTTCCGCCCCTTGCAGTTGCAGGCTCAGATCAGAGCGGATGGCGGAGATGTCGGTCAGGCGTGACATCACGCGGTTCACATCCGCCGCCGTGCCGTTGCCTTCGCGCTGGTTGGCCTGCACGATCCCGGCCAGCTTGCGGTGGGCGGCGATGGTTTCATCGACCAGAACCACAAGGGCGCGCGATTCCACGATGCGCAGATAAGCCTGCGCGGTTTTCAGCGCGATCTCGTCGATCTTGTCGAAGAGGCGCAGCTTCTCGGCATCCTTGACATAGCTGTTGCGCTCGATGTCCGCGCGGGTCGCGCCAAAATCGAAGAGCAACTGGCGCAGCGAGACGGAGCCATCCACGCGGGCATGGCCATCGGGATTGGCGCGCTCGTAAAGGCTGCGGCCGGACGAATTTCCGCCCAGGCTGCCGCCGAGCGCCAGGCGGGTTTCCCCTTGCGGATAAAGCCCGGCCATCGCGATATCGACGCCGGATCTGGCCTCGCGGATGCGCGCTTCGGCGGCGCGGATCTCGGGATGGGACAGGAGGGCTGCAGCCACGGCCTCGTGCAGCGTGACGCGATTGGACATCCGACCGCGCTGGGATGCGGCCTCGGACGGTGGGTGCTTTGGCGTGGCCGCAACGGATCCGGTGATGTCGGCCTGGGCGCTCGCAGGGCCGCGCATCGCGGGTGGCAGGGTCAGCGGATTGCGGCCTGGAATTCCACGCTCGGCGTGCAGGCGCGCCACCACGGGTGAGGCGGAAACGGGTGAGGCTGATACGGAGGAAGGCTCTGACGGCGGGGGGGCCTGCGCAGCCGATGCGTCAGCCGCCTGACCGCAGGTGAAGGCTGCGACGGGTGACGACGGGTCGACAATGCAGGCTGCAGCCGACAGCGAGGTCAGCAACAACATGACAGGCAGGAGAATCGGCAAGGTCGCCGACCGTCCCAACCTCCGCATCTGATATTCATGAGAACCCAAGACACAACCCAGCCTATACAGGCTTGATCATAGGCCGTTAACCTTAACCCTAGGTAAAGCTCTGTCTTTTGATGCTGTTATGCTTGCCAAGAGGCAACGTCATACAACCTGCACGCGCGCAAGTTCGGTTGTCAGACCGGAATCCGCAAAAAATGTCGTGGTGTTCGTGCCGGCATTGAAGCTGGTGTACTGGCCCGCATCGGCTGCGAAGGTATCATTGGCATCCAGGTCCAGCACGAGCGTGTTGCCTGGTCCGCTCGCGCCCAGCAGGCTTGTGGCATCGGAAGCGGTGAAGTTGGAGAGGTTGGCGGCGACACCCGCGCCGGAGAGATTGATGGTCTCCACGCCCGTCATGCTGTTCACGAGGTCGGCCAGTGACAGCGCAGCGCCGGTGCTCACGTTGACAGTGTCGGCGCCAGAACCCCCGGTGATCTGCGTCGCCAGCAGGGTCAGGGCGGAAGCGTCGATCCAGAAGGTATCATCGCCCGTTCCGCCGGACATCACATCGGTGCCGCCGGTGCTGATCAAGGTGTCGTTGCCATCCCCGCCCTTCAGCGTGTCGTTTCCCAGGCCGCCGTCGATGCTGTCGTTGCCCCCCAGACCATCGATGATGTTGTTGCCGCTGGTGCCAGACAGGGTGTCGTTGAACTGGCTGCCGTCCAAGTTCTCGAAGCCGGAGATGACATCCGTGCCCGCGCCGCCCGTGGATTGGGCGGTGGCGACGGCCAGCGAAACCGTGACGCCGCCGCTGGCCGACGCATAGCTCAGCGTATCGGTGCCGGTGTCGGTGCCAATGACGCCGCCGTACATCACGTCATTCCCGGCGCCGCCTTCCACGGTGTCGTCGCCGATCCCGCCCAGGATGATGTCATTGCCCCCCTCGCCGTGCAGCACGTCGTTGCCATTCCAGCCATCGAGGCTGTCATTGCCGTCGCCGCCCTCCAGGGTCTGTTCCGAAGCATCGCCGATCAGCGTGTCGTTGAAACTGGAACCGATGATCCTCTCGAACCCGGCGATGTTGTCGCCAGTGGCGTATCCGCCCGAGGCTGTTCCTGCGATGAGACTGACATTCACGGCTGCGGTGGAATTGCCGTAATGCAGCGTGTCGCTTCCGGCGTCGCCGCGCATGAGGGTGCCCGCCGCGCCGGAATAAATGACATCGTCGCCATTGCCGCCGTAGGCTTCGCCGCCGCCCGAGGACAGGATGATCATATCGTCATCATCACCGCCGTCATAATAGCTGAAGTCCCGGCCGCCCTGCAGCGTGTCGTTCCCCGTGCCGCCATTGAGCACGTCCGTGCCGTTCTGTGAAAACAGCCGGTCGTTGCCGTCGTCACCGTTCAGGGTGTCGTTGCCGGACGCGTTCGTGTAGCTGAGGTCATCGACGCGCAGATCGATGGTCGAGGTGGCGCTGGGCAATGTCATGGCCGTTTGAAGAAAGCCGAACCGATCGAAGACGACGCCCCCCAGCATCGACGCCGCGAAACTGACGGTCCCACCGCCCGAGGCGCCCGCAATGGTCAGTGTGGCCAGGGCGGAGCCCGGATCGTAGCTGAACGAGACCGTGTAATCGACGCCCTGGTACATCTGCAGGGTGCTGCTGAACCCGTTCGTGCCGCCCAGCACGCCGATGGTCGTGCGATAGCCATCGCCCTGCGGTTCGGCCAGGTTGAGCCCGATGAAGCGGTCGCCAGCGGCATTGAACCAGCCGAGACGGATGTCCATGTTCGGGAAGGCCGCAGCCTCGATGGTCAGCCGGGTGCTGAACGACAGCGCACTGCTCTGGTTGAGGGTGCCTCCCAGATCGGTATCCGCGTAATAGTTGAGCGTGCCCTGGCGGCTGAAGGTGCCGCCCAGTTCACCGCGTGTCGCGCCGCCGGCTGCATTGGCATCGACGAAGCCGTAAGTGGCTCCGCCCGTGCCATTGCCTGAGCCGGTCCAGCCACCTGCCGTCAACGAGGCGAGGCTGTGGGCCATTTCAATGCTGGAATCGCCGTCCAATGTGTCGTTGTTTCCGTTGCCGTAAAGGATGTCGTTGCCGGCACCTCCGTAGACCGCGTCGTTGCCGATGCCCCCGGACAGCGCCTGAGATGCATTGTCGCCGTTGAGGATGTCGTTGCCATTGCCCCCGATCAGGGTCTCGATGCTGGAAAAGACATCGCCCTGCGCATCGCCGCCGCTGCCCGTGCCGCCTGCGAGACTCACCGTCACGCTTTGCGTGGAGCCAGCATAGGTCAGCGTGTCTATGCCTGCGCCGCCATCAATGGTGTCGGCCTGTGCGCCGGCTTCGATCGTGTCATTGCCGGCCCCCGCCTGAATCCAGTCCTCGCCGCCACCCGTGCTGATGAGATCATCGCCGGCGCGCCCGGACACAAAATCATCTCCGCCGCTGCCCGACAGCACGTCAGCGCCCGTTGTGCCAAGCACCTGATCAAACTGGTCGACGACAGAAACGCTGAGATTTTGCGTGGTGCTGAGGCCGCCCGCATCGGTCACGCGCACCGTCAGGCTGTGCGTGGTGGCTTCCTCGTAATCAATCACGATTCCGGCGCGCACGCGGATCTCGTCGCCGACGATTTCATAAAGGTCCGTGCGTCCCGCCGTCAGCGCATAGGTGAAGGTGTCGCCCGCGTTCGCATCGACGCCGGCCAGCTGGGCCACGACCGTTCCTGCGGCGGCGCCTTCCACGACGGCGGGAGACGCGGCCAGCCCGGTCACCTGCACGTTGTCGATCAATGTCCCGTAGATGTCGCTTGCACCCACTTCGACCAGTTCAAGCAGGTTGCTGCCGGCAGCGGCGGTGACGTTGTAGCTGAAGTTCTGCCACGTCGTTGTCGCGGCGTTGAGGTTGCCGACAAGGACACCATTCCAGCGGATTCCGAGGTTGCCGGGGAAGCCTGCGATTATGCTGGCATCGAGAGAGATTTCGTAATTTTGTCCGGTGACAAGGCCGGACATGGCCTGGCTGATGGATCCGTTCGAGAAATTGGCCGTGTCGAGGAGGAATTCGCCGTGGGTGGAGCCCACATCGGCGTAGTCGTCATCGCAGATGTCGACACCGCCCCCGCCTATGCTCCAGCCTGTGAGCTGGGCACCTGTCGGCGTGGCGTACCACCCCTCCGCCGTGGCCAGAGCCGATTGCTCGAACGAGCCATTGACGATGTGGTTCTGCTCGACGCTGCCGACGGGTGTGATCGTGATGCCCGTCGGGGCGAAATTGCCCGGTGACACCGCAATGGTCATGACCTCCGCGTAGCTGAGCCCACCCTGATCGGTCACGCGCACCGTGACGGTGTGGCTGGGGTCAGTCGTGTGGTTCAGCAGGCTGCCGTTGGCGACGGTAATCTGGCCTGTGGCGGCGTTGATGGCGAAGCGCCCGCCCGCATCGCCGCCCGGATCGAAGGCATAGGTGAAGCTGCCGCCGGCGTCTGGATCGGTCGGCGTGGCTGAACCGATGACGGTTCCATTCGCTGCGGTTTCGACGACAGTGCTCGCTGAAAGCGACAGATCGGTCGGCGCCTCGTTGACATTCGTGACCGTGATGGTCAGCGCCCGGTCCAGGCTCAAGCCGCCCTGGTCCGTGACGCGCACGATGACGCCGTGGCTGGTTGCCGCTTCGAAATCGACCAGGCTGCCATTGGCGACGGTGATCTGGCCCGTCGCGGCATTGATGGCAAAGCGCCCGCCTGCGTCGCCGCCCGGTGCGAACGCGTAGGTGAAGGTCGCGCCCGCGTCCGGGTCGACGCCAGCGGCTGTGCCCACCACCTTGCCATCGGCCACATTCTCCGCAACGGTGCTGGGTGTCAGCGTCACATTGGTCGGCGCGTCATTCACATCGGTCACGGTGATTGTATAGACCTCGTCGTAGGTCAGGCCGCCCTGATCCGTGACGCGGATCGTGATGGCATGCGACGCGGCGGTTTCATGATCGAGCAAGCTGCCGTTTGCAACCGTGAGTTGCCCCGTCGCCGGGTTGATCGCGAAACGTCCGCCGGCATCGCCGCCGGGCGCAAACGAATAGGTGAATGTCGCGCCTGCATCAGGGTCGACGCCAGTCGCCGTGCTGATCACGGTGCCGTTGGCGGCATTCTCCGCGACGGTCTGCACCGGCAGCGTGATGTTGGTGGGGGCCTCGTTGACGTTGGTCAGCGTGACGTTGATGACCTGCGTGTCGATGCCGCCGAGACCGTCCGACACCTGCACCGTGACGGTGTAGATGCCGTCGGCATTGGAATCGCCCGGTAATTCGAAATTCTGCGCGGCGTTGAAACGCAGCGCGCCGGTTGTCGCGTTAAGGACGAAGCGCCCCACATCCGGCCCGGTCATGCTGTAAGTGAGCGCCGCCCCGGCGTCGACATCCGTGGCGGTCACAGTCGTGATGACGGTGGTGCCGTTTTCCGCCGCCGTGGTCGACACCGTCGCGCCCCCGTTCAGCGTGAGCACTGGATCTTCGTTCACGTTCGTCAGGCTGATCGTCATGGTCTCGGTGTAGGTCAGCCCGCCTTGGTCGGTGACAATGACCGTCACGCCGTGCGTCGCACTCGCCTCGAAGTTCAGAAGGCTGCCATCGGCCACCGTGATCTGTCCCGTTGCGGCATTGATGGCGAAGCGTCCGCCTGCATCGCCGCCGGGCGCGAACGCATAGGTGAAGGTGGCGCCGGCGTCGGGATCGGTGGCGGTGACTGTTCCGACAACCGTGCCATTGGCCACGTTTTCCGCTACGGTGCCGGGCGAGAGTGTCAGGTCTGTCGGGGCTTCGTTGGCGCTGGTGAGCGTGATGCTGATGGTTTGGGTGTCAAGGCCGCCCATGCCATCGGAGGCTTGCACGGTCACGACATAGACATTGTCGCCATTGGCATCGCCCGGCACGTCGAAATCGGGTGTTCCCGCAAAAGAGAGCGCCCCGGTCGTGCTGTTGATCGTGAAAAGCAGGGCGTCCGCGCCGCCGATGATGGTGTAGGTGATCGACGGGCTGTCCACATCGCTCGCCTGCACGGTCGTGACCGCGCTCAAACCTTCCGCCATGCTCAGACCCGCGAGCGCGCCGCCGCCATTGCTGGTGATGATCGGCGCATCGTTGCTGTTGAGCACCTGGATGACCAGCACCTGATCATGGCTCAGGCCGCCCGCGTCGGTCACGCGCACCGTGACGGCGTGATAGCTGTTGGTTTCAAAATCGAGAACGCCGGCGGGCGCCAGGCTGATGGCGCCGGTCGCGCCATTGATCACGAAGCGGCCAGCCGCATCCCCGCCGGGCGCGAAAGCATAGGTGAGCACATCGCCCGCATCGGGATCGGTGCCGACGACTGTTCCGATGAGCGTGCCTGCGGGGGCCGACTCCAACACCGTGTTCGCACTCAGCGTCGCGCCCGTGGGCGCATCGTTGGCGTTGACGACGTTGATCTGAAGGGTCTGCTGATCGGTGAAAGTCCCGTCGCTGGCCTGCACGATCACGTCGTAGCGGTTGTCGCCGTTGAAGTCGGCGGGGCTTTCGAAGTTGGGCGCGGACAGGAATCGCAGCACACCCGTCGCCGGATCGATCGTCAGCCGGCCTGCGTCTGCCCCGCCGACAATGCTGTAGGTGATCCCAACCAGCTCCGGATCGGCTGCGAAGACCTGCGCGGCCTGGAAGGCGTTCTCGTCTTGCTGGATGACCGCCACGGGGCCACCGCCATTCGACGAGATCACCGGTGGTTCGTTGATGTTCGTGACAGTCAGGGTGAAGGTGCGGTCGAAGCTCAGACCCCCCGCATCCGTCACGCGCACCACGACCGTTTCCGATCCGCGGGTTTCGGCATCGAGCATCGCCGCTGCCGTCAGGCGGATGATCCCGGTCGCCGGATCGATCACGAACTGGCCGTTCGCGCTGCCGCCCGGCGCAAAGCTGTAGACCAGCCCGGCGGGGCCTTCCGGATCCAGCCCGGTCACCGTGCCGAGGATCGTGCCGGCCGCGGCATTCTCCGCAATCGTGCTGTTGGACAGATTGGCACCGGTTGGGCGCTCGTTGACGTTCGTGACGGTGACCTGGATGTCCTGCTCGTCCGATCCACCGACGTCGTCCACCACGGCGACGCGCACGGCGTAGATGTTTGTTCCCGCCTGGCTCAGCGGCGTTTCGAAGTTGGGCGCATTGATGAAGTAGAGCGCTCCGGTCTCGCTGTTGATGGCAAAACGCGCGGCGTCGGCTCCTCCGGCAATCGCGTATTGCAACGGCCCGGCTTCCGGATCCGTGCCGGTCACGGTCGTGACGGCCAGCGTGTTTTCGGCCACGGATCGTGTCGCCGTCACGCCGCCGCCATCGGATGTCAGCGTGGGCGTGCCATTGCCTGTCTCCAGCTCCGGCGTTCCGGCCGAGGCCGGTGCGACTGCGCTTGTCACGCCGCCGCCGCTGGCCGAACCCTGCGTGTCTTCCTCGCGGGTGTTGCGGCGGCTGACAAACCGCCCGGTGGAAGCCACCTGCAGGCCGTTCGCGCCGGTTTCGTCATTGGACACACGAATCAAGGGGCGGGGCGTCAGGCTGACGGGGGGCATCGAGGGCATCTGCACGACGGGAATGCCCGAGCCGGAGGCTGCTTCTTTCTGCGGGTCTCTCAGCGAGGAGGACATGATGAGCTGAGGCAGCTGATCGGCGAGTTGCACTTCGCCCACGCCCGCGAGCAGTTGCTGGGCCTGGACTTCTTCCTGACCGAACCAGATCTGCGGCGGCCGTTCGGAGATCATGCGCAAGGCGAGGCCCGGCAGGATGATCTTGGCGCCGTCGTCGAACAGCACGACCAGATCGATGTCGAGAATCGCGACCTTCGAGGCACTGGCGGCGAAGGCAAACCCGATGCGCTCCGCGTCGCTGATCTCGGCAACAATAACATTGCCGGCTGCGGGTTTTGCAATGTCGGCCAGACGCGCAGGTGTCCCCGATGCGGACGCGGTGACAGGGGCCTGACTGGCCGGTGGTGCAGTCTGTGCTTCGGTCACATGCCAACCCTGACGCAACGTTTGGGGCGCACCATGCCGGTTTTTCTTTAAGGCATTGATAAAGCGAATGCTCTGGGGGGCATTGCGCCCGGTTATCCGGTTATCCGCTCATTCTGTCGGCGCACCATAGCGCGGATCGGCGTTGAACGGTGTTTTCACCGGCATCGCCTCCACGGCCTCGTCGGCACGGGCCCCGTCGATGATCGCCAGCAGCGCGCCCAGCGCCTCCGGCATGCCCTGCTGCGCCACGGCCGAGAGCAGGAGCGGCGGGCGCCCTGTGGCCTTCTCCAGCTTCTTCGCCTGCTTCTTCAGCGTGGCGGCATCGAGCGCATCGATCTTGCTCAGCGCCACGATCTCGGGTTTGTCGGCGAGCCCGCCGCCGTAGGCTTCCAGCTCATGCCGCACGATCCTGTAGGCGCCGGCCACATCCTCCCCCGTCGCCTCCACGAGGTGCAGCAGCACGCGGCAGCGTTCCACATGGCCCAGAAAGCGATCGCCGAGGCCGTGGCCTTCATGGGCGCCTTCGATCAGCCCGGGAATATCCGCCAGCACGAACTCGCGGTCGGCATAGCGCACGACGCCGAGCCCCGGATGCAGCGTGGTGAAGGGATAATCGGCGATCTTCGGCTTGGCCGCCGTGGTGGCCGCCAGAAAGGTCGATTTGCCGGCGTTGGGCAGGCCGACAAGCCCCGCATCGGCGATGAGCTTCAGCCGCAGCCAGAGCGTGCGCTCGACGCCCGGCAGGCCGGGATTGGCACGGCGCGGCGCACGGTTGATCGACGAGGTGAAATAGAGGTTGCCGAAGCCGCCGTTGCCGCCCTTGCCCAGCAGCACGCGCTGGCCGACCTCGGTGAAATCGGCGACGAGTGTCTCGCCGTCCTCTTCGAAAATCTGCGTGCCGACGGGCACCTGAATCACGGTGTCGTTGCCCTTGGCGCCTGCCTTGTTGCGGCCCATGCCGCCCTGGCCGTTCTTGGCCTTGAAGTGCTGCTGGTAGCGAAAATCGATGAGCGTGTTGAGCCCGTTGACGCATTCCGCCCAGGCATCCCCGCCGCGTCCGCCGTCCCCGCCGTCGGGGCCGCCATACTCGATGTACTTCTCGCGCCGGAACGAGATGCTGCCGTTGCCGCCTGCGCCCGATGCGATGTAGATCTTGGCCTGGTCGAGAAATTTCATGTCAGTCTTGTGACCTTGTGATTGCTCATCGTGGTCACACCGTGACCTGGCTGCCCATTTCCACCACACGCCCGGTGGGAATGTGGAAGAAGTCGGTGGCGTTGGTCGCCATGCGGGCCAGGAAGATGAAGAGATTGTCCTGCCACATCGGCATGCCGGAGGCCGCCGATGCCTTGATCGTGCGCCGGCCCAGGAAGAACGACGTCTGCATGATGTCGAAATCGAGGCCCGTGCGGCGGGCGAGGGTCAGCAGGCGCGGCACGCGGGGCGTCTGCATGTAGCCAATGCGCGCGATGATGCGCGTGACCTCGTTGCCGCAGATGGGGCTGATGCTGATCTGCTCGTGCTCGGGCACCCAGGGCACATCCAGCGTCTTGATGGTGAGGATGATGTTGCGCTGGTGCAGCACCTTGTTGTGCTTGAGGTTGTGCATGAGCGCCCCCGGCGCATTGTCGGGATCGCTGGTGAGGAACACCGCCGTTCCCTTGACGCGCACGGGCTGGGATTTTTCCAGCATGCGGAAAAGGTCCGCCACCGGCAGGCTGTCGCGGCGCTCCTTCTTGAAGACGATGCGGCTGCCGCGCACCCAGGTCCACATCACGATGATCAGCAGCGCACCGAACATCAGCGGCATGTACGCACCGTCGAACAGCTTGAGGAGGTTGGCGCCGAAAAAGATGGCGTCCACAATCAGGAAGGGCATGACCACCAGGATCGCCTGCCACAGCTTCCAGCCCCAGACCCTCCAGGCCACAAAGAAGAACAGGCCGGTTGTCACGATCATCGTACCGGTCACCGCCACGCCGTAAGCATTGGCCAGCGCCGATGAACTGCGGAAAGTCAGCACCAGAATGACCACGCCGATCATGAGCAGCCAGTTGATCTGCGGCAGGTAGATCTGCCCGCGCAGCTTCTCGGAGGTATGCCGGATTTCCAGACGCGGCAGCAGGCCGAGCTGGATCGCCTGCTGGGTCAGCGAGAACGCACCGGTGATCACGGCCTGGCTCGCGATGATGGTGGCCACCAGCGACAGCAGGATGAAAGGAATGAGCAACCACTCGGGAACCATCGCGAAGAATGGACTGAAGTTCTTGTCCACCATCGCGACAGGGTTTTGCAGGATCAACGCGCCCTGGCCGAGATAGTTGATCACAAGAGCCGGAAAGACGAGCACCAACCAGGCCATGCGGATGGGGCTTTTGCCGAAATGTCCCATATCTGCATAAAGTGCTTCCGCTCCGGTCACGGCGAGAAAGACAGAGCCCAGAACGATGAGCCCGACCATGCCGTGATTGGCGAGGAAATAAGCTGCGTAATAGGGATTGAAAGCGTTGAGGATGCTCAAGTTGCTGGCAATGTTTGCAACGCCTGCGACCGCCAGCGTCAGAAACCAGACCACCATGATCGGCCCGAACCAGGCTGCGACCTTGGCCGTACCGCGGCTTTGCACGGCGAACAGGCCGATCAGGATCACGATGGCGAAGATCAGAATGTAGCGATCCGTTGCAATCCAGGTGTCCTTGATCACATCGATCTGCTTGAGACCTTCCACGGCGGACAGCACCGAGATTGCAGGCGTGATGATCGCATCGCCGTAGAACAGGGCTGCGCCAACGACGCCCAGAAAAAACACCGCGCCCATGTTGCGGCCCAACTTGGTTTGCGCCAGCGCCATCAGCGACAGCGTGCCGCCTTCGCCCTTGTTGTCTGCGCGCATGATCAAGAGGATGTACTTGAGCGTCACGACGATCATCAGCGCCCAGATCAGCAGGGACACCACACCGATCACCTCGATGCTCGTGGACATGCCATCTTTGGCCGTGTGCAGGAGCGATTCCTTCAAGGCATAGAGGGGGCTGGTGCCGATGTCGCCGTAGACCACGCCCACCGAGCCGATCGACAGACCCCAGAAACCGGCCTTGCTGTGGCCGTGGTCGTGGTTCTCCTGGTCGCCTGAGGCCATAGCCGGCACGGGTTGTGCGGCCGGAGGTGCGGCTTTCGCAAGGTCGTTGGCTTGCTGAGGGCCGTTGGCTTGCTCAAGGCCATTGGCTTGGGCAAGACCATCGGAGTGTGTCATCGGGCCGTTGGATTGAGGGTCTGTCATGGGTTGGATGCGCCAGCTTCCGACTGTTGAACGGTCAGATTGTTGTGTTGCACGGCCAATCCTGGCCATGCTTTCGGCGCGCCCTATACACCACTTGGTTCCCGCTTAGAAGCGTTGCGTCATGCGCCGTCTCACACATGGTTGCATGGCAGGGTTGTTTCCCGCTAGAGCACGGGGCAGTCCAGGATGACTTTCACGGGAACACTGCCATGACGAAAGCCGCTGCCAAGCCGCGCACCCTTTATGACAAGGTCTGGGACGATCATCTGGTGGACGAGCAGCCCGATGGCACGGCCCTGCTTTATATTGACCGTCACCTCGTGCATGAAGTCACCTCGCCGCAGGCCTTCGAGGGCCTGCGCATGACCGGGCGCACCGTGCGCCAGCCCAAGAAGACCCTCGCGGTGGTCGATCACAACGTGCCCACATCCGACCGCACCAAGGGCATCGACGATGTGGAAAGCCGCATTCAGGTGGAAACGCTCGCCAGGAATGCCGCCGAGTTCGGCATCACCTATTTCAACGAGACCGACAGGCGCCAGGGCATCGTGCATGTGGTGGGCCCCGAGCAGGGCTTCACGCTGCCCGGCACCACCATTGTCTGCGGCGACAGCCACACCTCGACCCACGGCGCTTTTGGCGCGCTGGCCCATGGCATCGGCACCTCCGAGGTGGAGCATGTGCTCGCGACGCAGACGCTGATCCAGAAAAAAGCCAAAAATTTCATGGTCGAGATCGACGGCACGCTGGAAAAAGGCGTCACCGCCAAGGACATCGTGCTGGCCGTCATCGGCGAAATCGGCACGGCGGGCGGCACGGGCAGCGTCATCGAATTCGGCGGCTCCGCCATTCGCGCGCTCTCCATGGAGGGCCGCATGACGGTCTGCAACATGACCATCGAGGGCGGCGCCCGCGCGGGCATGATCGCACCGGACGAAAAGGCCTACGCCTATCTCAAGGGCCGCCCCATGGCCCCCACCGGCAAGGCCTGGGATGCGGCACTGCGCCATTGGGAGACGCTCTCATCCGATCCGGGCGCGCATTTCGACCGGCACCTCATCCTCAACGCCCATGATCTACCGCCCATCGTCTCTTGGGGCACCAGCCCCGAGGACGTGATCTCGGTCAACGGCGTGGTACCGGATCCCGCCCTCATCGCGGAAGAGAACAAGCGCCAGTCCAAGCACCGGGCGCTCGAATACATGGGCCTGACAGCCGGCACGAAGATCACCGATATCGAGCTGGATGTGATCTGGATCGGCTCGTGCACCAATGGCCGCATCGAGGATCTGCGCAACGTCGCCAAGATCGTCGAGGGCAAGAGGGTCAGCGCGCGGCTCGATTACGCCATGATCGTGCCGGGCTCCGGCCTCGTGAAGCAGCAGGCCGAGGCCGAGGGGCTCGACAAGATCTTTCTGGCCGCCGGCTTTCAGTGGCGCGAGCCGGGCTGCTCCATGTGCCTGGGCATGAATCCGGATCAGCTCAAACCCGGCCAGCGCGCGGCCTCCACTTCCAACCGCAACTTCGAAGGTCGCCAGGGCTACAAGGGCCGCACGCACCTCGTCTCGCCGCAGATGGCGGCCGCGGCGGCTGTGGCGGGCCGGTTCGTGGATGTGAGGACGCTGGGGTGACTCAAACGCCCGCCGAGCGCGAGGCCGAAGCGAAACGCGATTTGGCCCGCGTCGCCCGCGAGGGCGAAACCCTGGGCGGCACGGCGATGCAGGCGGCGGCCGGTGAAGCCTCGCGTGACGATGAGGACCACATCGACCGCCTGGGCCGCAAGATCGGACGGGGTCTGGCCATCGCCGTCCTGCCGCTGGCACTGTGGTACTTCGGCAGCACGGCGGGCTGGTGGTAGGCATGAATGGCGGAGAGGGAGGGATTTGAACCCGGACCTTTTCTGCTGATTGCGCTCTTGGCGCAGCCCAACCGCGCGATCATGGATCAATCGGGGGTTCAAGGGCGTCTGCAGCATGAATGGCGGAGAGGGAGGGATTTGAACCCCCGATACCGTTGCCGGTATACCGCATTTCGAGTGCGGCGCGATCGACCACTCTGCCACCTCTCCGCAGCAGGCCGTGAAGCCCTTGGTCGCGTGGGGCATAGCTTTGCTGGGGCTCGAACTCAAGAGCTAAGTGCAAGGCGGCCCGCTTAGCCCCGGGGCCGATGCAAATCGCCCCGCGCGCGCAGCACGAAGGTCAGCACCTCGGCCACCGCGCGGTACAGCGCCTCGGGGATTTGCTCATCGAGTTCCACATCGGCCAGCGCGCGGGCGAGCACCGGGTTTTCCTCCACCGTCACGCCGTTTTCGAGCGCCAGTGCCAGAATGGCCTCGGCCACATGGCCGCGCCCCTTGGCGGTGACGCGCGGCGCGCCGGAAAAGTCATATTCCAGGGCCACGGCGATGCGCGGGGTGGCGGGCGGTGTTGAATTTTGGCGCGCGCTCATGAGCTGCGGTCCAGAAAGCGGCCAGACTTGCCCCCCTCGGCGAGACGCTGCACCTCCGCCGGGCGGCCCGGAAACACCCTGAGATCCTGCACTTCCAGCGCGCCCTCGCGCAGCGCGGCTTCCAGATGCGGCAGGGCTTCGACGAAGTGCCGGTGGGTGTCCGCTTCTTCCGCCCAGAGCGAGACGGAGATGCTAGCGCCCTGCAGCCGCAGATGGGCCTGCACCGGGCCAATGCCCTCGGCGTCGATGGCAAAGCGCACGCCCCAGCTGTCCAGCGCATCGCCCGATGCCGCACGGCGGCGGCGGTCGCGCTCCACGCGCAAGCCCGCCATAGCCGTCTGCTGGCCCAGCGCAATCGGCAGCTCCAGGTTGAGCTGGCGCGTGGTGGGGCCGGTGTCGGATTTGGATTGTGCCTCGGGCAGCGAGGCGATCTGGTGCAGACGCAGCCGGTCGCTGGCTTCCGTCACCTCGCGGGCGAGCGTGGCGGTGATGACCTCCGCGCGGGGCTCCGTGGCGAGACTGGGCAGGGCGGCTCTTTGCGCCGTCACGGGGCCATCCGCACGCGGGGGCTCGGGGCGCGCCGCTTCCGCACGCACAGGGGGAGTTTCAGGGGATGTGCCTTTGGGCTCCAGCGCCGTTTTGAGCAGGGTGAGCAAGGCCTTCGCGTCCAGCACCGGCGCAGCGCTGCGAGCCATGTTCGCCTCGTGGAGAACGCCCGTGGCTTGCAAAGCGGCCTTGACCGCCTCGGCGGTGATGGGCTGCGCGCCGTCCAGCCGCGTGGCGAGGAGCGCGCTGGCGAGGGCGAGAACCTGGGTGGACAGGGGCGCTCCCGCGGGGCGCGCCACCAGCGCGGCCAGGTCCGCGAACAGCGGCGCGGCGCTCCCCTGGCGCAGGGCGGCCTGCGCTGTGGCTTCATGGATCGTAACCTGGCGTTGGGCGGCGGGCGCGGGCGGCGCGGTTGAAATTTCGGCCATGCGGAGCGTGGCAGCTGTGTTCGCGGGCGGCGTGGCCGCCAGGAAGTTCAGGCGGGGCTCGGCCCCCGTCGCGGTGCCTGCCGCCACGGTGAGGGTGAGCAGCGCGCCCGGCTGGCGGGCGTTGGCGGGCAAGGCCGCGCCGTCGATGCGCGCGGTCAGTTGCTGGCGTCCGAGTGCGAGGGTGAGCGTCCCATCCGCGCCGGCGGCAAGCACGCGGGCCTGCAGGGGTGTGCCGGGTGGCAGCGCGCCCGATTGCAGCGCAGTGGCCAAAGACACAGGCGTGACCGCTGCGCCCGGCTGGCCGAGCACATCCATGAGCTGGCCCAGCATCTGGGCCTTCAGCGCCGCTCCGATGTCCATGGATCGCACGATGGGCTGCGCCGCTTAACAACGGGTTTAGCGTCTCAGCGTCCCGGCAGGACGATCATCGTCGGCTTGGCGGGCAGGCTCTCGCGCGAGAGGGTGACAACGGGGGTCGCGCGCCGGTCGATGGCGTAGGTCTCAGCACCCAGGCTGATGAAGCGCTCCAGCGTTTGCGGGCCGAAGAAGTGCATGGGGATGATGACGCGCGGCGAGAGCGCTTTGAGCACCTCGAACATGCCTTCGATATCCATGGTAAAGCCGCTGTCCACCGGCACCAGCACCACATCGGCGCGGCCGATGGCGCGGATATGGGCGGGCTCCAGCGTGTGATGGAGATGGCCCAGATGCACCACGCAGAAATCGCCCAGCTCGAAGACGAAGATCGAGTTGCCGTCATACTCCGTGCCGCCGCTCCAGTTGCGGATGTTGGTGGAGACATTGCGCACGCGCAGGTCGCGGAACTTGAGATCATGCGCGGCGCGCCCGCCCGCAGGGTTCCAGCCCGGCAGCAGATGCGCAATGCCGTCTTGCGGGTTGCGCGCAAAATGCGTGGAATGCGCCTTGTTCATGGTGGCGATGTCCGGCACCCCTTCGGCGCGGATGTAATCGTTGTAATCGGTCACGGCGCGCGCCCCGGCGGGGCTTTCAATCAGAAAGCTGGCATGGCCCACGAAGGTGAGCTTCAGCTCATCGGGCTGGAGCGCGGCTTTCAGGATTCGCGCAGGCGCCTGCGCCATCTGCGGGCGGCAGCCGGGCTCGGCGGCCAAAGCGGGCGCAATCAAAGCGAAGCTGAGGACAACGAAAGCGCGCAGAAAAATCATGTGGCAGGCTCCGGCTTGCCACCCAAGCTATCGCAGTGCCCTATTCTGTCGAGTGCGTTTTGTGCCGCAGCAATCGGGTGGCACCGCCGGCGCGTGTTTGGCATAAGACCGCATGACCCCTGCCCATGACCCTTTGCCGCGCATTCTCTCCCTCTCCCTTTATTACCGCATCGCCGACCAGCTGATCGTCGCCGCCGTGCCCATTCTGGGCGCCGTGCATTTCGAGATGGGGCCGCGCGAGATCGGCTGGATGATCGCGGCGCAGGGTTCGGCCTGGTTGTTCTTCTCGCTGTTCGCCGGCGTGATGGTGGACCGCGCCTCGCCGCTGCGCATGCTGGGTGTGGCGATGCTGTTGTCGGTCAGCGGGTTTTTGCTGGTGGTGTCCGGTTATCTGGGTGGCCACGTCCTGCTCTTCACCTTTGGCGCGTTCATCACGGCCTGTGCGGCGGTGCTCGGCTTTCTGGCGGAAGGGGCCAGCGTGCAGCGGTTGGTTGCGGGGAGCGATCTGCCGCGCATCAACGGGCGGATCCAGATCATCCAGTCCGTCGCGGTGATCTTTGGTCCGCTGGCCATGGGCTGGCTGGTGGCGCATCAAATGGGGGTGGCGGGTCTGCTGCTGGCGTTGGGGTTGGCCGCCCTGGGCTGGGGGGTGAGCCGTTTCCTGCCAAAGCTTGCGCCGCTGCCCACGCGTCCGCGCCAGCCTTTGGCCGAGGTGGCGGAGGGCATTCGCTTTGTGGCGGCACAGCCGCTGTTGCGGGGCATCATGACCTGCGCCGTGTTCTGGAACCTCGCGATGTTTGCACTCGCGGCTTTCTTTGTGCCGTTGGCGCTTCAGCGGTTCGCCATGGGGCTTGATGGGGTGGGCACGGCCCAGGCCATGCTGGGCGTGGGCTCGCTGCTGGCGGCCTTTACGGCGCGGGCAGCTCTGACGCGCTTTCAACCGCGCCTCACGCTGCTCTTCGGCCCGGCGAGTTCGGTGGTTGCGGCGGGGCTGCTTTTTGCCGCGCCCGTGTTCGGTGGTGGGGTGACCAGCGGCGCGGCGTATCTGCTGCTCGGTTTCGGGCCGATCCTGTGGTTCGTCTGCCAGAACACCATCCGCCAGCTCGTCACGCCGCCCGGCCTGTTGGGGCGCGTGGGCGCGGTCATCCAGCTGGCGATGTACGGCGTGCGTTCCATCGGTGCGGTGCTGGGCGGCTGGGTCGCCAGCCGCTACGGCTTCGATGCGGCGCTGGCGCTGGTGATCAGCCTGTTTGCCCTGTCGACACTGGTGATCCCGCTGTCTGCGCTGGGGCGGCTGACCCGATTGCCTGAAAAGGCGTTGCCTGAAGCGGCGCTGCCTGAAATTTGACCGTCGCCAGCATCAAGCCCCAGGTCAGGCCCATCTGCACATAGAAATGCCGCCAGTGATCCGTGTCGATCTGGAAGCCTTGTAGGATCAAAAGAAACAGCGCGGACCAGCAGGCGATCGCGTCGCGCTGCCAGGGCGAGCGGCGGAACACCAGGCTAAACCCCACCAGCACCGTGGCGGTGATCAGCCCCAGATACGCAATGCCCCCCAGCCAGCCATAGGCGGCAAAGGCGTTGATGTAGGTGTTGTGCGGATAGTTGCAGAAGGTGTCACGAAACAGGGTGGGGCCAAAACCGTTGGGCAGATCGAGCAACATGGGAATGGAAC
>JANMMT010000024.1:0-21409 GCA_031373545.1 Hyphomicrobiales bacterium | reverse complement strand
CGAAGGTCCGTTTCTTGATTACCGCCTGACCTACTGGCGCTTTGCCATCCCGTTCGTCGCCTTCGCAGGCGTGGTGTACCTGATATTCCGACTCTACCAGTCCAAGTGGCGTTTTGCCTCGCTGCCGGATCTTATGGGCATTGCCAAGGCCTCCGTGGTTCTGGCGCTCGCGATCCTGATCATCGATTACATTGTCGTGGCGCAGAACCTTTATGGCGGATATTTTTTCGGCCGGCAGGCGGTCGGTATCTATCTCATTGTCCAGATGGCGTTTCTGGGGGGGCCGCGTATTTTTTATCGTTACTGGAAAGACAGCCGTGCCAAGGCGTCGTCCGGTCAGAAGGATGCACCGCCTGCCCTGCTGCTGGGGCGTCCCTCCGATGTGGAGGTGGTGTTGCGCGCCATCGAGACGGGCGCGATCCGCAACATGCGGCCCGTGGGCATATTGAGCCCCAAGCCCGACGATCTCGGCCAGGTCATCCGCGGCGTAAAGGTGCTGGGCGACCTGACGGATCTCGAAAGCGAAATCGTGGAGGCGGAACTGCGCGGCGCGCCTGTGCGGCGCATCGTCATGACACCGGCTGCGCTCGTACCAGAAGCGGAGCCTGAAAAGGTGCTGGAACGCGCGCGGCGCCTGGGTGTGCCTGTCCTGCGCATGCAATCCATGGAGGGTGCGGCCGCAGGCGCTCTGGCGCCGGTTGACATCGAGGATCTGCTGCTGCGCCCCTCGCACATTATCGATGATGCGCGCGTGCGCGGCTTCATCAAGGGCAAGCGCATCGTCGTGACGGGGGGCGGCGGCTCCATCGGCGGCGAGATATGCCACCGCCTCGTGGCCTATGAGGCAGCCGCTCTGCTCATTCTGGAAAATGCGGAACTCGCGCTCCACACGATCACTGAAGAGCTGAGCATCACCTCACACGATACGGAGTTGTCAGGTCATATCGTCGATGTGCGCGACGGCGCGCGTCTGACCAGGCTTATCGGCGATTTTACCCCCGACATCGTGTTTCATGCCGCGGCACTCAAGCATGTGCCGTATCTCGAGCAGGATTGGGCCGAAGGGGTCAAGACCAATGTCTTTGGCAGCATCAATGTCGCAGAAGCCGCAATCAAGGCGCGCGCGTCCTGCATGGTCATGATCTCGACCGACAAGGCCATCCAGCCGGTTTCCATGCTGGGAGCCACCAAGCGCTTTGCCGAAATGGCGACCGAATCTCTGGACCGTGAGCCGAATGACACGCGGCTGATCTCGGTGCGCTTCGGCAATGTGCTGGGCTCCAACGGCTCTGTCGTGCCCAAATTCAAGGCGCAGATTGCGCGGGGCGGGCCGATCACCGTCACGCACCCCGATATGATCCGCTATTTCATGACCGTACGCGAAGCCTGCGACCTGGTGCTCACAGCTGCCTCCCACGCCGGTGAAACCGCCAAGACCGCCAGTGCACCTTCCGTCTATGTGCTCAAGATGGGCCAGCCCGTGAAGATCGCAGAACTGGCCGAACGCATGATCCGCCTTTCGGGGCTGGAACCGGGCCGCGATGTGGACATCGCTTTTACCGGCGTACGACCGGGCGAGCGGCTGCATGAAATTCTGTTTGATAGCGATGAGCCCATGGTGGAAACCGGCCTCGACGGCGTGATGGCCGCACGCACCCAGGCGGCTGGCCGCAACCAGATCGGCGCGTGGGTCGGCCAGCTGGAAAGCGCCGTTAACAGCGGCAGCGTTGCCGAGGCCAACGCCGTGCTCACCAATGCGATCGGAGATTATCGCCCCGGCGGGAGCGCGCCGGTCAGATAACGCGCGCTTCGTCGGGCAACATGATCGGTATGCCGTCGCGAATGGGGTAGGCGAGTTTGGCCGAGGTCGAGACCAGTTCCTGGCGGACGGCGTCGTAGTCGAGCGGCCCCTTTGTCACGGGGCAAACCAGCAGTTCCAGCAACTTTGGATCAATACCCTGACTGCCGAAGCGTCCAGGCGATTCATCGGGAGAAGTCTGTTCGCTCATGGCGTCCTCACTGCAATGTTGTTTCGCCGCCGGATGCTGCCTTGGCAAGCTCCATTTCAGTGATCGCCACGAGCAGGTCGCCGCGCGACTTGAGATCCTCCGCCTCCAGCAGCGCCTGTTTCTCCCGCACACCGAACGGGCTCATCATGCACAGGGCATTGATCAGCGCCTCATTGGGTGCCTCTTTCACACTGTCCCAATCAACAGGTATGTCATTGGCCTTGGAAAAATCCTTGAGTGCCTTCAGAACCGCTGGGCGATCCACCGCATCTTCCCCAGCGCGCGGCTCGAAGTCGGAGGCATAAGATGCCCAGTCCATCTTGAACTGGAGGAACGGCGTTGTCTCGATCACGGCATCCACGATGCGGAAGCGCGCAATGCCCGTTAGCGTCAGGAGATAGCGCCCGTCACCGCTCTCGGTCAGTTGCGTGATGCGGCCGGCACAGCCCACCTGATACAGCGCCGTACCTTCTGCCTTGTCGGGACTCGGCTGGAGAATGCCGACGATACGGTGCCGCGACATCGCGTGATCGATCATCGCCACATAGCGCGGTTCGAAAATGTTGAGCGGCATCTGCCCGCGCGGCAGCAACAAGGCACCCGCGAGCGGAAAAACCGGAATGGACTCCGGCATGTCCAGCGGCCCTGAATATGTGACATTGCTCGGCATGGATGGCTCCTTCAACTGAACAGGACGGCGGAGAGCTTGCGACGCGCCTCCACCGTGGCATCATCCCCCGTGCCCCAAGCCTCGAAGAACTGGACAAGCTGCTTGCGCGCCGCGTCGTCGTTCCATTTGCGCTCCTTGCGGATGATGGCAATGAGGTGATCCGTCGCCTCCTCGCGCTGGCCCTTGCCGTTGAAGGCGATGGCCAACTCCAGCCGCGTCTGATGATCATCGGGGTTGGCCTCCAGCTTGACAAGCAGCCCCTGTGTGTCGCCCACGTTGGCCGCGGCCTCGGCGGTGTCCACGGCGGCCTTTGCGCTGGTGATGGCGGGGTCGTTCTCCATGCCGGGTTTCACGGCGGCCAGCATCTGGCGGGCCTGCTCCAGCATGTCCATCTGCACATAGACCTTGATCAGACCACCCAGTGCAACCGCGTTGGTGTCCTCCTCCGCGAGCACGCCGGTGAACATCTCGGCGGCCTGCGTGGTGTCGCCCTCCGCCAGCGCCACTTCGGCAGCTGCCAGCATTTCTTCGATTGGAGAAGGGCCGATGCCACCCGCCAGACGCTCGATGAAGCTCTTGACCTGGCTCTCGGAGAGATTGCCGACAAAACCATCCACGGGCTGTCCGCGACTGAAGGCGAAGACGGCCGGAATGGATTTGACGCCGAGCTGTCCAGCAACCTGCGGGTGCTCGTCGATGTTCATTTTCACCAGCTTGACCTTGCCGCCAGCTGCCTTGACCACCTTTTCAATCACGGGTCCAAGCTGCTTGCACGGTCCACACCACGGCGCCCAGAAGTCGACAAGAACCGGCTGTTTCATGGATTCGGCCAACACATCCTGGCGAAACCCCTGTGTGGTCGTGTCCTTGATGAGATCAGTTGCAGCCGCTGGTGCAGGCGTTGCAGGCGCGGGGGTTGCGCTGGCTGTCATGATGGATTGCTCAAACATGCGACATCTCCGAGATCATGCGTTCAATGTGGGGTCCGCTGCTGTTTATGCAAGCATGCAAAGCATGTCGCAGAAAAGTGTGTGGCGGTTTTCTGACAAAACACATGCTTCAACATCAAACCGCATTGGCCACTTCAAACAGGGCCAAACTGGTGGTAGCAGCGGAACATGACCAGTTCCATACCTGTTGAGGCGGCGCGTCGGCGCACCTTCGCCATCATTTCCCACCCAGATGCGGGCAAGACCACACTGACCGAGAAACTCCTTTTCTTCGGCGGCGCGATCCAGCTCGCGGGCGAAGTGCGCGCCAAGCGTGACCGACGCCAGACCAGGTCCGACTGGATGAGCATCGAGCGCGAGCGCGGTATTTCGGTCGTCACTTCCGTGATGACCTTTGAATATGACGACCGTGTGTTCAACCTGCTCGATACGCCGGGCCATGAAGACTTCTCGGAAGACACTTACCGCACGCTGACGGCGGTGGATTCCGCCATCATGGTGATCGACGCGGCCAAAGGCATCGAGGCGCGCACGCGCAAGCTGTTCGAGGTCTGCCGCCTGCGTGATATCCCGATCATCACGTTCATCAACAAGATGGACCGTGAGACACGCGACTCGTTCGATCTGCTCGACGAGATCGAGAAGACGCTGGCGCTCGACACCGCGCCTGTCACCTGGCCCATCGGGCGCGGGCGCAGTTTCGCAGGCACCTACAACCTGCGCACGCACGAGGTGCGGCAGAAGGACAACGAGGCCGTCATCAAGGTCAACGGCCCGGAGGATTCGCTATTTGACAGGCTGCTGCCTGCCAACGAACTGCCCGCGTTTCGCGAGGAACTGTCGCTGGCCATCGAGGCGTGTCGCCCGTTCGATCTGGAGCCTTTCCGCGAGGGACATCTGACGCCGGTGCTGTTTGGCTCTGCGTTGAAGGATCTGGGCGTGCGCGACCTCATCGACACGCTGGGGGCTTTCTCGCCGCCGCCACGCGCGCAGCAGGCCGCCGGGCGCACCGTGACGGCGACGGAAGAGAAAATGACCGGATTCGTCTTCAAGATTCAGGCGAACATGGACCCCAACCACCGCGACCGCATCGCCTTCATGCGCATCTGCTCCGGCCGGTTGTTGCGCGGCATGAAAGCCAAGCTGGTGCGCACGGGCAAACCCATGAGCCTCACCTCACCGCAGTTCTTCTTTGCGCAGGACCGCGTGCTGGTGGAGGAAGCCTTTGCCGGCGATGTGGTGGGCCTGCCCAACCACGGCACCTTGCGCATCGGCGACACGCTGACGGAGGGCGAGGAGATCGTGTTTCGCGGCGTGCCGAGCTTTGCACCGGAAATTCTGCGCCGCGTCAAACTGCAAGACGCCATGAAGGCCAAGAAGCTGAAGGAGGCCCTGCAACAGATGGCCGAAGAGGGCGTGGTGCAGGTGTTTCTGCCGTTTGACGGCTCGCAGGCCATTGTCGGCGTGGTGGGCGCCTTGCAGCTCGACGTGCTGAAAGTTCGCCTCGCCGCCGAATACAGTCTGCCGATCGATTACGACGTGCCGCGCTTCACCATCTGCCGCTGGGTGGGCAGCGAGGATCCGCTGGAGATGAAGAAGTTTCTCGATTCGCACGGCTCATCATTGGCCCATGATCTGGATGGCGCACCGGTCTTCATGGCCCCTTCCGCGTTTCAGCTGCGCTATGATGAAGAGCGCTGGCCCGCCATCAAGTTCGTGGACATCAAGGATTATCAGGCGGATGATAGGGCTGTGTGAAAAATTTGGCGGTGTGCAGAATTGAACGGGTTAAGCCGCCTGGATCAGCGCCAGGGCCTCGCCCGCATGCAGCCGCCCGTCATAAAGCGCGCGGCCTGTGATCGCCCCTGCGATGCGGCGGTTGGCGGGGGCGAGCAGCGCGCGCACATCGTCCATGGAGGCAAGCCCGCCCGAGGCAATGACAGGGATGGAAAGGGCTTCCGCCAGCGCGCGCGTGCCCTCCATGTTGAGGCCTTGCAACATGCCGTCGCGGGCAATGTCGGTGTAGATGATGGCGCAAACGCCTGCGTCTTCGAAGCGTTGGCCCAGCTCAAGTGCGGACAGGCTGGAGGTCTCCGCCCAGCCCTCCACCGCCACAAACCCGTCACGCGCATCAATGCCCACAGCCACTTGGCCAGGAAAGGCGTGGGCCGCGCGCTTCACAAACTCTGGATCACGTACCGCCGCTGTGCCGATGATGACGCGGGCGATGCCTTTGGCGAGCCAGCCCTCCACGGTTGCCATATCGCGGATTCCGCCGCCAAGCTGCACAGGAAAGCGCACCCGCGCCAGAATGCCATCCACCGCCGCGCCGTTCATGGGCTTGCCGGCAAAGGCCCCGTCCAGATCAACCACATGGAGCCAGCTGAAACCGTCGGCCTCGAAGCTGGCGGCCTGTGCAGCGGGGTCGAGGTTGAACACGGTCGCCTGCGCCATGTCGCCCTGGCGCAAACGCACGCAGCGGCCTTCTTTAAGGTCAATGGCGGGATAGAGGATCATCTTGCTCCTATCGAGCACCCCGCATCCTTCGACAAGTTCAGAGTGAGGTTGGGGGGAGAGAATCAGGCGTCCACCTGACAAAATTAGCCAGAAGCGCCAGGCCGAGCGCCTGGCTCTTTTCGGGATGGAACTGCACACCCGCAATGTTGCCACGCGCGATGATCGCGGTCACCGCCCCGCCGTAATCCGCCTGCGCGATCACATCGCCCGCGTTGGCGGCCTTCAGGTGGTAGGCGTGGAGAAAATAGGCATGCAGGCCGCTCAGTCCCAGGCGAATGCCTGCAAGCAGCGGATGCGGCGCATGTTCATCCAGCGTGTTCCAGCCCATGTGGGGCACTTTGAGCGCGGCAGAACCCGGCTCGATGCGCTCGACGCGCCCCGGCACCCACCCCAGTCCCTGTGTCAGGCCATATTCCGTGCCCTCGGTGGCCAAGAGCTGCATGCCCACACAAATGCCCAGAAACGGCACGCAATCGCCGCGCACGCGGCGCTCCAGCGTCTCGATCATACCGGGGGCAGCCTTGAGGTGCGCCATGCAATCGGCAAAAGCACCGTCGCCAGGCAGTACGATTCGGTCAGCCTCTGCCACCACATCCGCACGGTCGGTGATGATGATCTCGCCCGTCAGACCAGCATCGCTCATGGCACGTTCCAGCGCCTTGCCCGCGGAGTGGAGATTGCCTGCGCCGTAGTCGATCAGCGCAACTCTCGTGTTGGCAACCTTCAAGTGCCGCCCCTCGGCTGCGGAAACAGCCCCAGAACTGTGGCGGGCGCGGGTGGTGCCGCCTCGCTCATCACAGGCAGTGCAGGAGGCGCAGCGGGCTTGGCCGCCAGCCAGCCCGCAAAGAACCGCCGCTCGCATTCCTCAAGCGATGCGCCGCTGACCACGGCCGCTTGCGTCCAACCCTTGCGGGCAAGCCTGCGCCGTTGCCATTCGTTGCCCTCAAGACCGATCAGCAAACCCAGGAGAATCTGGACCACCGCGAATGCGCCAAATGGCACGCCCAGCCAACGCAGGGCCAGCGATGTGAGAACGAGCACCAGCACGTAGCCGAGCGCATACAGCCACAATCTTTTCGCCAGCAGCCAGAGCGCCGTGAACACAAGGCCCCCATAGGCAAAGCCATCCTTTACGAACAGCGCCTTGGAGGCAACCTCGTCGGCGGTGCGCGCCCCCGGCGGCAGATGAACGGTGTAAGTGGCCATGACCTGGTTTCTAGCGCGACAGCATGCCCTTCGTCGAGGGCACGCAGTGAGACAATGTGCCCTTTGTCGAGGGCACTCAGTGAGACAGTGTGCCCTTTGTCGAGGGCACTTGGCCCGCCGCGCGCGGGTCCATGCTCACGGCATCGCGCAGCACACGGGCCAGCCCTTTGAAACAGCTCTCGGCCAGGTGGTGGCTGTTGTCCCCGTAAAGCATCTCCACATGCAGGGTCAGCCCGGCGTTGATGGCGAAGGCCTGAAACCACTCGCGCACCAGCTCGGTGTCGAACTCCCCGATTTTAGCCGCCGTGAATGTGCCGCGAAACACCAGATACGGACGGCCCGAGATATCGAGGGCCACGCGGGTCAGCGTTTCATCCATGGGCATGAGGCAATCGGCGTAGCGCGCAATGCCCGCCTTGTCGCCCAGCGCCTGCCTGACAGCCTGGCCCAGCGCGATGCCCACATCTTCTACGGTGTGGTGGAAATCCACATGCAGATCACCTTTGGCGCTGACATCGAGGTCGATCAGGCTGTGACGCCCCAGCAGCGTGAGCATGTGATCGAAGAAGCCGATTCCGGTGGCAATGGTGGTCCGGCCCGAGCCATCAAGATTGACACTGACCTTGATGCTGGTCTCGCCGGTGTCGCGTTGCAAGGAGGCCGTGCGCATGGTTTCACCTTCTACAGATCAAAGTGCCCATAGCAGCGCGCGCATCCCAGTGAAAGCGCCGCTGTCACATGTGGTTAGGCAACTTCCACGGAGCGGGTGCAATCACGCCCATCACGCTTGGCCGCATAAAGTGCAGAATCCGCCCGCTTGAGTGCCTCTTCGATCTCTTCGTCGCTGCGCAAGAATGTGAAGCCCGCACTGCATTGCACCCGAATTTTTGTTCCGCCGCCGATCTCGAAGGGCAATTGGCAGACCTTGTTGCGCAGATCATCGGCATAGGAATCCGGGCTCGTATCGGCGCGGACGAGCGCGCACAGGACGAATTCCTCGCCGCCAAAGCGGGCGACAAAGCTCACCTGCCGATCGATGGCATTGATGAGGCGTGCCGCAAAAGCAATCAGCACCGCATCGCCCGCGCTGTGTCCATGCGTGTCGTTCACACACTTGAAATGGTCGATGTCAAAGATCATTGTCATGACTGCCTGATTGCGCGCGCGCCGCCGCTTCAGACTGGCGAGGCGCGTGGTAAAGCCGCGCCGGTTGGGCAGTCCGGTCAGCGGATCATTCTCGGCCTGCAGTTCCAGCACCTGCGCGCGGGCTGTCGTCTGGTTCAACTCGTCGGCCAGCGCGCGATTTGTCGCCCGCTCCGCGCCCACCTCCAGCCGCAGCACGGCAGCCTTTTGCTGAACATGCGTCAGGCTGAGTTTGAGCTCGGTGATGTCGGCGAAGACGACAACAAAACCGTCACTCCAGCGCGACACGCTTGCGCGCAGCCAGGGCGCACCCGGGGTGGATTGGGCCTGTGTTTCAAACCCGGCAGCATCGCCTGTTTCGATCACGCGGCGATAGATGTCCCAGATTCCTGTCTTCGTCACATGCGGCAAGATCTGCAGCAGGTTTCGCCCGATCATGTGTTCGGCGATCATGCCGATGAGACGTCCGGCGGCGGGGTTCATGGTCACCAGCACCGCATCGATCAATTCTCCCGCCTCGTCGCGGACGGCCTTGTACGCCATGATGCCATTGGGCGATGCCTCCATGACGGTGGCCAGCAGGTCGTTGCGATGGGCGATCGGCTTGTTGAACACCACCAGAAGGGGCTGCCCAAGCCCCCCCTCCGCGGGGCAGATCAGGCGCTCCCACATCGTCAGGCTGCCGGACCGCAAGGCCTGGTGGAAGGTGTGCATGACGCAGCGCTCCGTGGCGACTTTCTCGTAGCACTCGCAGAAAAATTCTGCGACCTCGCCGCCCAATGATGACGTTTTGAGCCCGGTCATGTCGAAGCCCGATATGCGGGCGATGGCGCCTCCGTAGTGCAGGTAGGTGTAATCTCCCACGCCATTCGGCAGCAGCACCATGAGATTCTCGCGAAACTCGTCCAGGGCGGTGATGTTGAAGCGGGAGAAGTCGGCCATGGCATCAGGTGCCGGACGCGCAGCATCATACAGCCGGATCAGCCGCGTGATCTCGGGCGAGCGGGCATGCGCCTCGATGTTATGGGTGTTCACTTCGCGGATCATGGGACTCGCCTGTTCCCAAGATATGCAACCTATGATGTAAATAATCTCTTTAATACAACCCAGGATCGTTGGCTAAAAGTCTTCCCGCCGCACCCAGAACACCTCTCCCGTGCTCTCCTCAGTATCTAGCCAGAGAAACGCCATGGCCGGGTATTGGATTTCCAGCAGGTCGCGGTCCTCCCCCACCTCGCACATCAGTGCGCCGCCTTTTTTGAGATACTTGGGAGCCTCGTCGAGGATCGCCCGGACAAGATCAAAGCCATCCTCGCCCGACAGATGGGCCATCCGTGGCTCGGCAGCGTATTCGGGCGGAAAAGCCTCGACCACTGCGCGGGACACATAGGGCGGGTTGGCGATGATGAGGTCGTATTTTTCGTGCTGCAACGGCTTCATCAGATCGCCCTGAATCAGCGTGATGCGGTCTTCCAGATCATGATCCGCCACATTGCGCCGCGCCACGGCCAGCGCATCAAGAGACAACTCGATGGCATCCACCTCCGCCAGGGGAAAGCGCATGGCGGCCAGAATGGCGAGACAACCCGAGCCCGTGCACAGATCCAGCACGCGGGTAACGGAGGTGACATCCTCGATCAGGGGCGAACCATCTGCGCCAAAAAGATCGCCCATGAGCAATTCGCCGATGTAGGAGCGCGGCACGATGACCCGCTCATCCACATAGAACGGCACACCCTGGATGTAGGCCTTTTTCACTAGATACGCCGAGGGCTTGCGCGAGGTCACGCGCTCCTCGATCACCTGGGCCAGCAGCAGACGCTCGGAGGGCAACAACCGCGCATCAAGCCAGGGTTCCAGCTGATCCACGGGCAGTCTGAGGGATTCCAGCAGCAGAAATGCCGCATCATCCAGCGCGGTGGTGGTGCCATGGGCATAGACCAGCCCCGCGGTTTCAAAGGCCGTGACAGCGTGGCGCAGAAAATCGCGCAACGTGATGAGCTCGCTCGCCGCAGCCTCGGGGGTTGTCACCGGGTTCAGGCGGTCTTGGCAGCGGTGGTGTCGCCCAGCAGGGCCTGCAATTCTCCGGCCTGGAACATCTCGCGCACGATGTCGCAGCCGCCCACGAACTCGCCCTTGATGTAGAGTTGGGGAATGGTCGGCCAATTGGTGTAGGATTTGATGCCATCGCGCAGTTCGGCGTTCTCCAGCACGTTGTGGCCCTTGTAGGGCGCGCCGATGCGGTCGAGAATCTGCACGACCTGGCTGGAAAATCCACACATGGGAAATTGCGGCGTGCCCTTCATGAACAGCACGATGTCGTTGCTCTTCACTTCGGTTTCGATCCAGGTGTTGATGTCGGTCATTTCAAACTCCTCAAGCGGGTCAAAGCCGCTGTAAATCCATCTTATTCAGTCGGCGCGCTGGTCGTCAAAGCCAGCGCGTGCAGCACGCCGCCCATGTTGCCTTGGAGCGCGGCATAAACCATCTGGTGCTGGCGCACTTTGGGCAATCCCTTGAAGGCAGGCGCAATCACAGTCGCGGCGTAATGGTCGCCGTCGCCCGCCAGATCCTTGATCTCGACGACGGCACCGGGGATGCCTTCCTTGATCATGCGTTCGATGTCGGTGGCGGCCATAGGCATGGAATGTCCTCAACTCATAAACGCGGGCAGCCAGTCTTCGTGGGCGCTACGCAGATCAGCCATTGATATGGGCGGCTCGCCGGGCAGCGTCAATGTGCGCCCCGCCGTGACACCCACAAAGGAGATCGGCACGCCTGCTTTTGCGGCTTCTGCCGTGATCTTGCCAGCTTCCGTTTCGCTCGCCGTGATCACATAGCGCGCCTGATCTTCGCCGAACAGGGCGGCATGGGCCGGAAGCGCCGCATCCAACGCCTGCACCATGCAGCCAATGCCGCCAACCAGCGCCATTTCGGCCAGCGTGACGGCCAGTCCGCCATCCGAGCAATCATGCACGGCACTGACACGCCCGGCCAGAATCAGCCCACGCACGAAATCGCCGTTGCGCTTTTCGGCCGCCAGATCAACCGGTGGCGGGGCGCCCTCGGCCCGGCTTGCCAGCGTTTCCAGATAGGCCGAGGCGCCCAGCCAGCCCTGCGAAGCACCAACCACCAGCACCTGTTCACCTTCGGCCTTGAAGCCGATGGTGGCGCTGACCGTACAATCGGCCATGAGGCCCACACCGCCAATGGTGGGGGTAGGCAAAATAGCTTTCCCATTGGTCTCGTTGTAGAGGCTCACATTGCCGGACACGACGGGATAATCCAGCGCGCGCGAGGCCTCGCCAATGCCGCGAATGGCCATGACGAACTGCCCCATGATCTCGGGCCGCTCGGGGTTGCCGAAGTTGAGGTTGTCGGTGATGGCGATGGGCAGGCCGCCCACGGCGGTGATGTTGCGCCATGTCTCGGCGACGGCCTGCTTGCCGCCCTCGAAGGCGTCGGCCTCGACATAGCGGGGCGTTACATCGCAGGTCATGGCCAAGCCCTTGGGGCCATCACCCAGGCGCACAACCGCCGCATCGCCGCCGGGGCGTTGCAGTGTGTTGCCGCCGATGATCGTGTCGTACTGTTCCCAGACCCAGCGCTTGGAACAGAAATCCGGTGAACCCAGAAGCTTTAGCAGCGCCGCGCGGTTGTCCATGACGGGCGCGATATCGGCCGGGTTCAAAACCGGGCGCTTTTGGGGTGCGACCCAAGGGCGGTCGTACTCGGGCGCCTGATCGCCCAATTCCTTGATCGGCAGATCAACCTTCACCTCGCCGCCGTGTTTGATGACGAAGCGTCGGGTGTCGGTGGTCTTGCCGACAACGGCGAAATCCAGCCCCCATTTCACGAAAATGGCGCGGGCTTCCGCTTCCTTCTCGGGCTTGAGCACCATGAGCATGCGCTCCTGGCTTTCGGACAGCATCATCTCATAGGCCGTCATGCCTTCTTCACGGCAGGGCAATTGATCGAGGTCCATCTCGACCCCCAGATCGCCCTTGGCGCCCATTTCCACCGCCGAGCAGGTCAAGCCCGCCGCGCCCATGTCCTGAATGGCCACAACACAGCCCTTGGCCATGATTTCGAGGCAGGCTTCCAGCAGAAGCTTTTCCGCAAAGGGGTCACCCACCTGCACGGTCGGGCGCTTTTCATCGGAGGCGTCGTCAAACTCGGCAGATGCCATCGTCGCGCCGTGGATGCCGTCGCGGCCCGTCTTGGAGCCGAGATAGACGATGGGCAGGCCGACTCCTGACGCCTGGCTGGTGAAAATGCCGTCACGCCTGGCAATGCCGACAGCCATGGCGTTCACAAGGCAGTTCCCGTTGTAGCGCGCATGAAAGCCCACTGAGCCTGCCACGGTCGGCACGCCAAAGCTGTTGCCATACCCGCCGATGCCCGCGACCACGCCCGCCACAAGACGCTTCGTCCTGGGATGATCAGGCTCGCCAAAGCGCAGAAAGTTCAGCGCCGCAATGGGCCGCGCACCCATGGTGAAAACATCGCGCAGAATGCCGCCGACGCCCGTTGTCGCGCCCTGATACGGCTCGATGTAGGAGGGGTGGTTGTGGCTCTCCATCTTGAAGACGACCACATCGCCGTCGCCGATATCGACCACGCCGGCGTTTTCGCCCGGCCCGTAGACCACGCGCTCGCCTGTGGTGGGCAGGGTTTTCAGATGAATTTTCGAGGATTTGTACGAGCAATGCTCGTTCCACATCGCCGAGACAATGCCCAGTTCCGTGAAAGTGTGATCTTTTCCCGCAAGTTTGACGAAGCGCGCGTACTCATCGGGCTTGAGTCCGTGGGCCTTCACAAGCTCGGGCGTGATGGCGGGTTCAGCGGTTTTTGCAGCACTCATGGCCGAGCTTTTAGCAGAGCCGCATTCGGTGCGGGAGGGCCTAAAACATCCGATGTCACAGCTTAATCGGTGAACACCACCGTCTTGTGTCCATTGACGATGGCGCGGTCTTCCAGGTGATAGCGCACGGCGCGGGCCAGCACCCGGCGCTCGATATCGCGCCCCTTGCGCACCAGCGCCTCGGGGCTGTCGCGGTGGCTGATGCGCTCCACATCCTGCTCGATGATCGGCCCTTCATCGAGGTCGGGCGTCACGTAATGGGCGGTCGCCCCTATCAGCTTGACCCCGCGCGCATGGGCCTGATGATAGGGCTTGGCCCCCTTGAAGCCCGGCAGGAACGAGTGATGGATGTTGATGCAGCGCCCGGCCAGGCGGGCGGAGAACCCATCGGAGAGGATTTGCATATAGCGCGCCAGAACGACGAGTTCCGTGCCGGTTTCCGCAATTAGGCGCTCGATGGCCCCTTCCTGCTCCAGCTTGGTCTCGCGCGTGACCGGCAGGTGATGGAAGGGAATGCCGGAGAGATCGAGGTGCCCGTAGGTCTTCACGGGATAGTTCGAGACGATGGCGGTCGGGATCATCGGAAGCTCGTCGATGCGCCAGCGGTAAATCAGGTCCGCCAAGCAATGGTCGAATTTCGACACCAGAATCATCACGCGGCGCTTGTGCGAGGAATGGCGGATCGACCAGGCCATGGAGAAGCGCCGGGCAATGGCCGCGAAAGGCCCTGCAGGATCGGCAGCGTTTCTCACCCGGTTGAAGACCACGCGCATGAAAAACACGTCGGTCTCTGTATCGTCGAACTGCTGTGCATCCAGAATGTTGAACCCGGCTTCGAATAGATGACCCGAAACTGCCGCCACGATGCCGGGGCAGTTCTTGCAGGACAGCGTGAGAACGTATTCCGACATATCAACCGGCAAGCTCTGCACCACGCTGCCTGGCGGCGGCGACCGCACGCGTCATCAAGGGTTCCAGCCCGTCCAAAGCCATGAGGACCTCCAGCGCCGCTGCCGTGGTGCCACCAGGGGAGGTGACGTTCTTGCGCAGTGTGGCTGCCGCAGTTCCAGGCTCACGGAACAGTAACTCCCCCGCGCCCTCCACCGTGGCGCGGGCAAGCTGCATCGCGATCTCTGGCGGCAGGCCCGCCTGTATGCCAGCGGCCGCCATGGCTTCAACCATGTAAAAAACATAAGCCGGGCCTGAGCCTGATACGCCGGTCACCGCGTCGATCAGGTCTTCGTTTTCCACCCACACCACTTGCCCGATGGCGGCGAGCAGACCGGTTGCCAGCGCGCGCTGCGCCGGGGTCACATGGGCGGAGGCCGCGCAGCCCGTGATGCCGCGCCCCACGGCGGCGGGCGTGTTGGGCATGGCCCGTACGATGGCCCGCGCGGCAGGCGCGCGTGCTTCGAGGTTGGCAATTGTCTTGCCCGCCAGCACGGAGATCAGGAGCGTTTCGGTCTCTACCGCGCTCGCCAGCGCATCCGCCACGCCGTCAAGACTTTGTGGCTTCACCGCCAGCAGCACCACATCGCAGGGCGGCACGGCACCCGAGGTTTCCAGCAGCTTGACCCCACGAGCCGCCAAAGCTTGCAGCGCGTCGGATGGATAAGGCTCGATCACGGCCACGCGTGCGGGTTCTAGCCCTGCGCGCAGCCAGCCTTCAAGTATGGCGCTGCCCATTTTGCCCGCGCCGATCAGCAGCAATTGTTCCGGCATGATCATGCGCGTACCTCGGATCATTTGAGCCAAGCGCTAGCGCGCCTGATCAGACCTGCGTTTCAAGCCTCGCCGACGGTTTCAAAGAGTGAGGCATCCATCGCTTCCTCGGCCTTCTTGCCGGCCCAGACCACGAACTGAAAGCCCTGATAGTTGCGCTCGCAGGCATCCAGCGCCGATTTCAGCATGGATTCGCATTGCTTGGAGTTGGGCTCCAGCCCGCCCGACAGCACCAGGCCGTGACGGAACATCACCACATCTTCCTTCGACCAGAGATCGAAATGGCCGATCCAGAGCCGCTCGTTGATGGTGGAGATCAGCTTGAGCAATTCGGGCTTGCGCCGCTCGGGCACCTTCAGGTCGAAGGCGCAGGCGAGGTGCAGCGTTTCCAGATCGTCCAGCCATGTGAAGGCGACGTGGTAATCCGCCCAGCGCCCTTTGACCGAGATGCAGATTTCATCGTCCTCGTCGCGCTCGAACGACCAATCCTTCACGGAAGCGAGCCGCTCGACCATGTCCAGCGGGTGCTCGATGCGTTCGTCGATGGTTTCTGTGAAGGTCATTTCGTTCTCGGTACGGCTCATGAGGCTCCCCTTCGCGAAGAGGCCTGGCGAGGCCTCTGCCACCGCTGATCGTCCGAACACGCAACACAAACGAAGGGTGTTCCAGGGGTGTTAAGACGGGCTTAACGACCCAGCGAATCACCACTGCGTCTAGGTCTAACACGAGCGAATCGACAGATGCACGCGAAGTCTGAAGTCAGGGCGACGGTGTTGGATTCGCCGGTTTGCCACAACGATTCGTCTGCGCTGTGCACAGATTCGGGAGTTATCCAGGCGGGGACAAAACTTTAGCGCTGGCACCTTGCGCAGAGAAATGTGGAGCGGCCGGATTGCACGATTCGCTCCACGGCTCCTGCGCAAAGCGGGTTGGGGCAAGGATCGCCCATGCGGTCATAAACCTGGAATCTGTGCTGGAAATAGCCAAGTGAGCCATCGGCGTGGGCGAAATCCCGCAAGGTCGAGCCACCCGCTGCGATGGCCTCTTCCAGCACCCTGCGGATGACCTGCACCAGCAATTCACGCTGCTGGCGTGCCTTGAGTGATGGCCCGGCGATGGTGCCGGCCGCGCGCAGGGGCGAGAGATTGGCGAGAAACAGCGCTTCGCAGACATAGATGTTGCCCAGACCTGCGATCAGTTTCTGATCCAGCAACGCAGCTTTCAGCGGCGTTGCCTTGCCGGCGAACAGCGCGGCCAACACATCGGCATTGAAGCCGTTGCCGAGAGGCTCGATGCCGATGTCGCGTGTCAAGGCATGCGTTTCGATCTCTGCACGGGGCACCAGCGCCATGAAACCGAAGCGGCGCACATCGTTATAGGTGATGCGCGCGCCACCCTCTATGATCAGGACCACATGGTCGTGCGCCCTATGGCGGGGGATGTGCTGATTGAATTCACCCGGTGCGCTCGTGTGCGACGGCGTTTCGATGATGAAGCGCCCCGTCATGCCCAGATGCATGATCAGCACTTCGCCGTCGTCGAGGTCCGCCAGGAGATACTTCGCCCGCCGCCCGAGCGCCGTGATGGTGCGCCCGGTGATGCGGCTGGTGAATTTGTCCGGAAAAGCAAAGCGCAGGTTGGCGCGGTGGATTTCCGCGTGGATGATGCGCTGCCCCTCCATCACGGGTGCCAAACCGCGACGCACCGTCTCGACCTCGGGAAGTTCGGGCATTCTGACTCCTGGCCGACGGAGGGCGGCCCGTCGGGTGCGCCCGACCGGGCGCGTCAAGTTGGGCGCGTCAAGTTGGGCGTGGCATTGGGTGGGGAAGGCTCTATATGAGGTCGTATGTATTCCGCGCAAGGAAAGCCGCTTCCCGTGTCTGCATCCCGTCCTGAACCCGGCACCACCCATTTCGGCTTTGAGACCGTACCCCTGACGGAGAAGCAGGGGCGCGTGAACGATGTCTTCCATTCGGTCGCCGCCAAATACGACCTGATGAACGATCTCATGTCCGCAGGCATGCACCGGGTCTGGAAAGACACGCTGGTGGCACAGCTGCGCCCATCGCCCCATCGCGGCTGGCGTCACCTCGATGTGGCGGGCGGCACGGGCGATGTGGCGTTCCGCATTCTGGATGCGGCGGGCAAATCCGCCCCAGGAAAAAGCGTGCAGGGACGACCGGCCCATGCCACGGTGCTCGATATCAACGGCAGCATGCTGGAGGTGGGCCGTGACCGCGCGGCCAAGCGCCATCTGCCCGGTGTAATCGACTTCGTGGAGGCCAGCGCCGAGAGCCTGCCCTTCGCGGATCGCACCTTTGACGGCTACACAGTGGCCTTCGGCATCCGCAACGTGCCGCGCATTCAGCTGGCACTGGAGGAGGCCTTCCGCACGCTGAAGACGGGTGGCCGATTCCTGTGTCTTGAGTTCGCACCTGTCGACACGCCGGTGCTCGATCGTATCTATGATGCCTACTCGTTCAACGTGATCCCGGCATTGGGCAAGGCCGTCACGGGCGACTCGGCGAGTTATCAATATCTTGTGGAATCCATTCGCCAGTTTCCGCGCCCCGAGGTGTTCGCCGGCATGATCGCCAAGGCGGGCTTCCGGCGCGTCACGCACATGGCGCTGTCGGGCGGTGTGGTGCAAATTCACTCGGGCTGGAAGTTGTAGCGCGCCCATGTTTGCTTTTGTGCGTCATGTTTTGCGGTTTGGGCGGGTGGGCTGGGTGCTGGCGCGCGAGGGCGCGTTCATGCGCATCGATCCTGCGCTCGTGCCTCCTGCGGCACGTCCCGGGCTTTGGGTGGCCAACGCATTGGCGCGGCGCGGCAGCGCGGACAATGCCGAGCGCCTGACCCGCGCCATCGGGCGATTGGGGCCAAGTCATGTGAAATTCGGGCAATTTCTGGCGACCCGCCCCGACGTCGTGGGCGCAGGGCTCGCCAAGGATCTGGAGCGCCTGCAGGACCGCATGCCGCCGTTTCCGCAGGCCGAGGCCATCCGGCAGATCGAGGCGACACTCGGAAAGCCGCTGGGTGAAATGTTCAGCTCCTTCAGCGAGCCTGTCGCAGCAGCGTCCATCGCGCAGGTCCACAAGGCGGTGCGGGTGCGTGACGGGAGTACCGTGGCGGTGAAGGTGCTGCGCCCCGGCGTGGGGCGGCGGTTCAAGCGCGATCTCGATGCGTTCTACGGCGGTGCACGCTTTGCCGAACGCTGGCTGCCCAACATGGACCGGTTACAGCCCGTGTCGGTGGTGGATGTGCTTGCGCGATCCGTGACGATCGAACTTGACCTGCGCATGGAGGCGGCGGCGCTTTCGGAAATGACCGAGAATGCCAAGGGCGATCCCGATTTTCGCGTGCCGGCACCAGACTGGGAGCTGACAGGTGCGGATGTCCTCACCATGGAATGGATCGATGGCATCCAGCTCTCGGATCTGGACAGCTTGCGTTCCGCCAACCTTGACCTGCCTGCGCTGGGACGCACCATCATCCAGTCATTTCTGCGCCACGCCATCCGCGATGGCTTCTTCCATGCCGACATGCATCAGGGCAACCTGATGGCGGATCGTGCAGGCAATCTGATTGCGGTGGATTTCGGCATCATGGGGCGCATCGGCGACAAGGAGCGGCGTTTTCTGGCGGAAATTCTCTTCGGGTTCATCACGCGCAATTACCGCCGTGTGGCCGAGGTGCATTTTGAGGCGGGGTATGTGCCGGCGCGCCACTCGGTGGATGACTTTGCCCAGGCTATCCGCGCCATCGGCGAGCCGATCCACCAGCGCCGCGCCGACGAGATTTCCATGGCCAAGTTGTTGACGCTGCTGTTCGAGGTGACACAACTTTTCGATATGAGAACAAGGCCCGAACTGGTGATGCTGCAGAAGACCATGGTGGTCGTGGAGGGTGTGGCCCGCACGCTCGATCCCCAGCTCAACATGTGGGGGACGGCGGAACCGGTGGTGCGCGCGTGGATCGAGAAACGCCTTGGCCCGCTTGGTTTTCTGCAGGACGCCGGCGGCGGCATGGCCGACATGGCCAAGGGGGCCGTGCGCCTGCCGGAAATGCTCGCACGCGGCGAGCGCTTGCTAGGCGAGCTGGAGCGCAGCGTGGACAAGGGCTTTGCGCTGGCACCTGACAGCGTGCGCGACATTGGCCTGGCGGAAGCCCGCCGTGCCCGCTGGGGCAATGCTGCGCTCTGGGTCATCGCCGGGTTGCTGGCGGTGCTGGTGTGGCAACTGCAATGAGTCCATCCGGAGGCCGCAGGACATGACCAAGCCCCATCAGAAGCGCGTTCTGCTCATCGTGGGCGGCGGCATCGCGGCTTACAAGGTCCTCGATCTGTGCCGCCTGATGCGCCGCAAGGACATTCTGGTGCGCGCGATCCTCACCGAAGCCGGTTCCAAATTCGTGACGCCGCTGTCGCTGGGCTCTGTCACAGGCGACAAGGTGTACGGCGAGTTGTTTTCGCTCACCGACGAGGCCGACATGGGGCACATTCAGCTTTCGCGCGACGCTGACCTGGTGGTGGTCGCCCCCGCCACCGCCAACCTTTTGGCCAAGATGGCGCATGGCCTGGCGAGCGATCTTGCCACCACCGCATTGCTCGCCACGGACAAGGCCGTGCTGGTTGCGCCGGCCATGAATGTGCGGATGTGGGAGCATGCCGCCACACAGCGCAACGTGGCGCAATTGAAAACGGATGGCGTCCGCTTCATTGGACCGGTGGAAGGCTCCATGGCCTGCGGCGAATACGGCATTGGCCGCCTCGCCGAGCCGCCCGTGCTGTTGGCAGCCATCGAGCAGGCCCTGGCCAGCGCGACAACCAAGCCATTGCATGACCCTTCCCTGCCACTGGGGTTATGGGCCGGCAGCACGCCGCTCGGCGGGCGGCATGTCATCATCACCTCCGGCCCTACCCATGAGCCGATCGATCCTGTGCGCTACATCGCCAATCGTTCTTCCGGCAAGCAGGGCCATGCGCTCGCGGCTGCCGCCGCCGAGGCGGGGGCGCGCGTCACGCTTGTTTCCGGCCCCGTCGGCCTGGCCGACCCGCGCGGCGTGGAGGTCATACGGGTCGAGACCGCGCGCGAAATGCAGAATGCGGTCGAGGCTGCATTGCCTGCAGATGTCTTCATCGGCGCCGCCGCCGTGGCCGATTGGCGCGTGGCGGACAGTGCGGCGCACAAGCTCAAGAAAGGCGCATCCGGCATGCCTGCCCTTGCGTTCACCGAGAACCCCGACATCCTGGCCGGGGTTGCCAAGCGCCCGACGGGCCGCCCGCGCCTTGTCATCGGTTTTGCGGCCGAAACCCAGGATGTGGTGGCGCATGCGCAGGTCAAGCTCTTGTCCAAGGGGTGTGACATGATCATCGCCAATGATGTTGGCGCTGGTGGCGAGACCACCGGCGGCGTGTTCGGGAAAAGTGACAACACTGTCCATGTCGTGACTGCGGCTGGTGTCGAGCACTGGGAAACGATGACCAAGGAACGTGTCGCTGCAGCGTTGATCGGTCGGCTTGCTGAAATGCTGGGCCAATGAGCGCAGCTCTGCCCATCCGCATTGTTCAATTGGCCCATGCAAAGGGCCTTCCTCTTCCTCAAATGCAAACGGAAGGCGCAGCCGGAGCGGATTTGATTGCAGCAGTACAATCAGGTGAACAAATCACACTAAAAAAAAGTGAAAGGATACTTGTCCCGACCGGACTTGTGCTCCAATTGCCAACGGGGTTCGAGGCCCAGATCAGACCAAGATCAGGACTGGCGTACAAACATGGCGTGACCGTGCTGAATGCGCCGGGCACGATCGATTCGGATTACAGAGGTGAAGTCAAGGTGCTGCTGGTGAATTTCGGAGAGGAACCCTTTGTCGTCACCCGTGGGATGCGGATCGCGCAGATCGTGGTTGCGCCTGTTGTGACTGTCCATTGGGTGCAGGTGAGTGAACCCGGTGACACCCCGCGCGGCACAAAGGGGTTCGGATCAACCGGCACGAGCGGGAGTGAATTGACATGATGCTGTTGTCGCGGAGGAGTTTGCTGGGCATCGCTGCCGTCGTCGATATCGCGACCCATGCAAGGCCTGGTCCCGTGGCGGCGAAGGCTCTGGCATCGCGCCATCATCTGCCGCCGCGTCACCTGGAAACACTGCTGCAATCGTTGGTGCGCGCGGGGATTCTCAAGGGCGTGCGGGGGCCCAAGGGCGGGTACGAACTCGCCAAGGAGCGCCGGCGCATCACCGCAGGGGAGGTCGTGCGGGCGGCCATGATGGATCAGACAGAAGACGGTGAGCCCGAACCCAATTCGCGTCTTGTGGATGAAATCATCGGC
>JANMMT010000018.1:0-9394 GCA_031373545.1 Hyphomicrobiales bacterium | reverse complement strand
CTGGCCATCCTGATCCAGCCCGTCGGATTCCTGCTTTACTTCGCCAAGCCCGCTTTGCTGGGTGTCCGCAATCCGCTGCGCGAGCATGTGGACGCGATGGCTGTCGCAGAGATCGCGCAGGCTTACTGGCAACGCTTTGACAGAGGCCCGCCGCCAATCGTGCTGGGCCTTTCGGGTGGTGCGCTGGAGCGCCAGGCCATCGGTTCAGCCTCTTTGCTCATGCCGGGGCGACCTGCAGCCTATCAGTTCTTCTGGGTTGTGCGATACGGCAACCGCAACGACCCCGAGCTGGAACGCTTTATACTGGAGCGGGACTGGCCCTGGATCGACCGCACCGCGATGGCCGCACGCGGCGGTCTGGCGCTGGGCATCGGGCCAGATCAGCCGCGCTGGCAGCGCCTTGGCCAATGCCTCGGCGATTGGGAGAGCCGCATACTCCCTGTGTCACGCATTGGCCACGCCCCGCAAACACTGTGGCTGGCGCGGCTGTTGCCGCTTGGGTCCACCACGTGTCCGCCGCCGCCTTCTTCCTACCGCGATGCCATGGGCTTGCCTGAGGCGCGTCGCACCATGGATCGGTTTGCACCCTGATCGCATCCTGCAAATGCACCCGTCGCAATCCCGACACGTTTTCTTCATCATTTCGTAACGATGTGATGCGAATCTCCCACTCAATGAGTGGAGCACGGATGTACTGCACGCTCGGAGCATGTCGCGGAAAAGCAATTTTTCGAGCACGACATGCTCAAATCTCTTTAAACAAGTGCGGGCAGCCCTCAAAAGGTTGCCCGTTTTGCTTTTGATGCAAGGTGCTGGTTCGCTTCTACCCGTGCCATAGTGCGGTCCAGCGAATCATCACCCTCAGAGAGCCATGGCTTCCCGCGACGACACCCCTGTCGACCTGTTTGGTGCGCAAGCGCCGGACCCCAGTTCCTCCCCCGCCCGCAAACCTGCGGCAGCGGCCCCCAAACCTGCACCCAAGCCTGCTGCCAACAACAACAACAATGGCGATTATAGCGCAGACGCCATCGAGGTGCTGGAGGGTCTGGAGCCCGTGCGCCGCCGTCCCGGCATGTACATCGGCGGCACGGATGAGAAGGCGCTCCACCACCTCTTTGCCGAAGTGATCGACAACGCGATGGACGAAGCTGTGGCCGGCCACGCCACCTTCATTGACGTGGAAATGGGCGAAGATGGTTTTCTTGCCGTCACCGATAATGGTCGTGGCATTCCCGTTGAGCCGCACCCCAAATTTCCGACCAAGTCCGCGCTGGAAGTGGTAATGTGCACGCTGCACGCGGGCGGCAAGTTCGACAGCAAGGTCTATGACACCTCCGGCGGCCTGCACGGGGTGGGCGTGTCAGTGGTCAACGCGCTGTCCGATCATCTGGAAGTCGAGGTGGCGCGCGACCAGCAGCTTTACCGCATGACCTTCTCGCGCGGCATTGCCATCACGGGGCTGGAAAGCCTGGGGCGCGTGCACAACCGGCGGGGCACGAAGGTCAAATTCCGGGTTGATCCGCAGATTTTCGGTCCGGACGCCAAATTCGTGCCGGCGCGCCTTTTCAAGATGGCACGCTCCAAGGCGTATCTCTTCGGCGGTGTGGAAATCCGCTGGACCTGCGCCGCCGGGCTGACACGCGGCACGGATGTGCCGGAAAAGGCAGTGTTTCGCTTCCCCGGCGGGCTGAAAGACTATCTCGCCCGCGAGATCGAGGGGAAAGCGCTTGTGGCGGACCAGATGTTCGCGGGCAAATCCGGCGAAGTGGGCCGTCACGGGGCCTGCGAATGGGCCGTGGCCTGGCTCACCGAGGAGGACGGCCACATCTCCTCCTACTGCAACACCATCCCCACGGCGGATGGCGGGACCCATGAGAACGGCTTTCGCAATGCGCTGTTTCGCGCGCTGAAAGAGCATGCCGAGCGCGTGGGCCAAGGCAAGCGCTTCAAGGACGTGGCGTCGGAAGACATCACCTGCCAGATCGGCGCTATGCTGTCGGTCTCGATCCGCGAGCCGGAGTTCGTCGGCCAGACCAAGGACAAGCTGGCGACGGTGGAGGCCTCACGCATCGTGGAGGGCGCGATCCGCGATGCGTTCGACCATTGGCTCGCCTCCTACAAGACGCAGGCCGACAAGCTTATCGATTTCGTGGTGGAGCGTGCCGATGAGCGCATGCGGCGCCGTCAGGAAAAGGAAATTTCCCGCAAGACCCCAACGAAGAAACTGCGCTTGCCCGGCAAGCTGGCGGATTGCTCCAGCACCCGATCGGAGGGGGCGGAACTCTTCATCGTCGAGGGTGATTCCGCCGGCGGCTCCGCCAAGCAGGCGCGCGACCGGGCCACGCAGGCCGTGCTGCCCCTGCGCGGCAAAATCCTCAACGTCGCCAATGCAACGCGCGACAAGCTGGCCGCGAATCAGCAACTGCAGGATCTGATGCAGGCCATCGGCTGCTCCATGGGCGCGCATTACCGCGATGAAGACCTGCGCTACGACCGCATCGTGATCATGACCGATGCGGATGTGGATGGCGCGCACATCGCGTCCTTGCTGATCACGTTTTTCTACCGCCAGATGCCGCGCCTCATTGACAAGGGGCACCTCTATCTCGCCTGCCCGCCCCTGTTTCGGATCAGTCAGGGCACCAAGAGCTTCTATGCGCGCGACGAGAAACACCGTGATGAAATCATAGCCTCGCTCGGCACGCGCGGCACCATTGACATCGGGCGCTTCAAGGGCCTGGGCGAAATGCTGCCCGCGCAACTGAAGGAGACCACAATGGACCCCAAAAAGCGCATTTTGCTGAAGGTCATGGTCGAAACCGACGAGCGCGCGGACACCTCCGACACGGTGGAGCGCTTGATGGGCAACAAGCCCGAAGGACGCTTTGCCTTCATTCAGGAGAAGGCGGCTTTTGCGGGCGAGGACATGCTCGATCTATGATACCGGGGCCCCGCCATGCGCCCATCCCTGCTTGATCCGCTCTTTGCGCCGCTGACCACCCTGCCCGGCGTGGGGGCCAAGCTCGCGCCATTGTATGATCGACTGATGGCAACGGGTTCCGCGCCTGCCCGCGTGCTGGATGCCCTGCTGCATGTGCCGACCAGCGCCATTGACCGGCGCATCCGGCCCAACCTGCGTGATTGCCCCTACGGCGAGGTTGTCACCGTGAAAATCGCAGTGGAGTCGCACCGTCCGCCGCCACCGGGACGTGCCAAGGCCCCTTACCGCGTGCTGGTCAGCGATGTGACGGCGGATATGGAACTGGTGTTCTTCAACGCCCGCGCATCGCAGATCGAGAGCATGCTGCCAGTGGGGGCCGTGCGCTGGCTCTCAGGCAAGCTGGAGTTGTTCGATGGCCTGCGGCAGATGCCGCATCCAGACCGGATTCTCGATGAGCGTACACTGGTGAGCCTGCCGGATTTCGAGCCGGTGTACCCTCTGACCGAAGGCCTCGGCCCCCGCATGGTGGCCAAAGTTGTGGGGCTGGCGGGCGCGCGATTGCCTGCCTTGCCCGAATGGCAAGATGCCAGCGTGCTGCGCCAGCAGGGCTGGAGTGACTTCGCTTCATGCATCAAGACATTGCACAAACCTGTTGATATCCATGATACTCTGCCCATAAGTCATATCCGCCAGCGTCTCGCCTACGATGAGTTGCTGGCAAGCCAACTGGCCATCGTCATTGTGCGCAGCCAGATGCGCCGTGCCACCGGGCACGTCACGGTGGGGAATGGTCGCTTCAGCGCGAAAATCCGTGCAGCACTGCTCTTTAAACTCACCAACGGTCAGGAAGAGGCATTGAAAGATGTGCTCACCGACATGGCGCATGAGACCCGCATGCTGCGCCTGCTGCAAGGCGATGTGGGATCGGGCAAAACCGTTGTCGGCTTGCTGGCCATGATCGCGGCAGTGGAAGCGGGGCGGCAGGCCGCCATGATGGCACCCACGGAAATCCTCGCGCGCCAGCATTACGAGCGGCTGGCCCCGCTGGCCGCAGAAGTGGGTGTACGGCTGGCCCTGCTCACAGGGCGCGACAGGCCCGCCGAGCGCCGCGCCACATTGGAGGGGCTGGCGAATGGCTCCATCCAGATCGTGCTGGGCACCCACGCCTTGTATCAAGAGCAGGTGGTGTTCCATGATCTCGCGCTGGCTGTCGTGGACGAGCAGCACCGCTTCGGCGTGCATCAACGCCTTGCCCTCTCCTCCAAGGGTGAGGGCGTGGACCTGCTGGTCATGACCGCCACACCCATTCCGCGAACGCTGGTGCTGACCTATTTCGGCGACATGGATGTCTCTGTGCTGCGTGAGAAGCCGGCAGATCGCAAACCCATCGACACGCGCGCCGTCGCGCTGGACCGCATGGACGAGGTGGTGGAGGGCATTCGGCGAGCGGTTGAGGCCGGGCGGCAGGTCTACTGGGTCTGTCCCTTGGTGGAGGAATCCGAACTTCTCGACGTGGCGGCCGCCACGGATCGCTTTCAAGCCTTGCAGAGCCTGCTGGGGAGCCGCGTCGGCCTTGTGCATGGGCAGATGCCCGGCGCGGACAAGGACAGCGCTGTCGAGCGCTTTCAGCGCGGCGAGACCAAGGTGCTGGTCAGCACCACCGTCATCGAAGTGGGCGTGGATGTGCCCAATGCCTCCGTGATGGTCATCGAACATGCGGAGCGCTTTGGCCTCGCGCAATTGCACCAGTTGCGCGGGCGCGTGGGGCGCGGCGCGGCGCAATCCACCTGCATCCTGCTCTACAAAGCCCCCTTGGGCGAAACCGCCAAGGCGCGTATCGCCATCATGCGCGAGACGGAGGATGGCTTTCGCATCTCGGAGGAGGACCTGAAACTGCGCGGCGAAGGCGATGTGCTGGGGAAACGCCAGAGCGGCATGCCCGGCTTTCGCCTGGCCGACCCGGCCGTTCATGCCGACCTGATCGCCATGGCGCGCGACGATGCCATTCTGGCATTCCAGCGCGACCCGGGGCTGACCAGCGAACGCGGGAAGGCCTTGCGTGTGCTGCTTTATCTCTTTGAGCGCGACGAGGCGGTCAAATTGCTGCGGGCGGGTTAACCCATGCGAAGAACTGCGGCGTAATCTTCATTGACCCCGCATCAGACCTCGCTTATCAGCCAGCCACGGTCGGGCGGGTAGCTCAGTGGTAGAGCACGTGACTTTTAATCATGTGGTCGTGGGTTCGATACCCACCCCGCCCACCAAAACGGGACGTGCCGTGCGCATGCCGTGGCTTTGCAGGATAAACGCGTGAGCCTGCCAGTTTTCCTCAAGAGCTTTCTGGCGTCGGTGCTCGTCCTGGCAGGCAGCATCTGGCTTGCCATTCTGCTGCTGGACCCGTTCGGCGTCTCGCCGCTTCGCCTGCCGGGTGCCCATGCGATCATGGACATCAACCAGCGCTATATGTATCCGCAGATCGTGCGCGCCCGCGCATTCGACTCGGTGGTCATCGGCACTTCGACGAGCCGCTTGCTCGATCCGCAAGAACTTGATGCCGCTTTTGGCGGGCGTTTTGCCAATCTGGCGATGAATGCCGGCACCGCCTGGGAGCAGGCCGAGATGGCCAAGCTCTTTTTGCGTCACCAGCCCCATCCCAGAACCTTCATACTCGGCCTCGATCAGATGTGGTGCCTGGAGGGCGACACCATCAAGCGCATTACCGAGCGGGGGTTTCCTGAGTGGATGTATGACGACAACCGCTGGAATGATCTGCCACATCTTTTCAGCCTGCAGACTCTGGAAATCGCCGGGCGTTTGCTCGGCTACAAGCTCGGGCTGATGCCCGCACGCATTCGCGCTGATGGCTATGAGGTCTTTACCCCGCCCGAAAGCAATTATGATCTCGCCCGGGCGCAGTTCCACATCTGGAAGGGACATGCCGGCATGCGGATCGTGCCGCAATCGCCACCGGTCGAGTTGAGCCCGGCGGCACGCGCAGCGCTCGATTTTCCGGCGCTCGTCTGGCTCGACGATCTCATGACGCGCGTGCCCACGACCACCCGCCGCGTGCTCGCCCTGATGCCACTGCACGTGGCGGCACAAGCGACGCCCGGCTCATCCGGTGAGGCCAGCATGAGGGAATGCAAGGCGCGCATAGCGGCCATCGGGGTCAGACACGGGGTGCAGGTTGTGGATTTCAGCATCCCGTCGGAGATCACGCGCAATGACGCCAATTACTGGGATCCGCTGCACTACCGCGTGCCGATCGCCAGCCGCATCGTGGCCGCACTGAAGCAGGCGCAGGACACGCGCCATGCAGACCCTGCGGGGTTTTTCGTGCTGCGCTGATCCAGCCCGAATTCTAATCCAGACCTCTTGCCCAACCCGTCTTCACGCCGTCCACGTAATCGCCGTAGCGGCCCGCCTGAATGGCTGCGCGCGCGCCCTCCGTCAGGCGTTGATAGTAATCGATGTTGATCCAGCTCAGCAGCATCCCGCCCAGCCACTCATCGGCACGGATCAGGTGATGGATGTAGGCGCGGCTGTAGTCCCGCGCGGCGGGGCAGTGGCTCTCCTCATCCAGCGGGCGTTTGTCATCGGCAAAACGCGCGTTGCGAAAATTCACTTTGCCGAAGCGCGAGAACGCCGTGCCATGCCGCCCGACGCGGGTGGGATGCACGCAGTCGAACATGTCGATGCCCCGGCGGATGGCTTCCAGAATATCATCCGGCGTGCCCACCCCCATGAGATAGCGGGGGCGGTCGCGCGGGAGATATGGCTCCGTCGCCTCGATCGTCGCCAGCATCTCCGCCTGCGGCTCGCCCACCGCCAAGCCGCCCATGGCGTAGCCCTGAAAGCCCATCGATACGAGGCCCTCGGCGCTGGCGCGGCGCAGGGTTTCATCTGTGCCCCCTTGCACAATGCCGAACAGCGCCCGCCCTTGCGGCGCGCCGAAGGCCACCTGGCACCGCTCGGCCCAGCGCAGCGACAGGCGCATGGCGCGCTCCACCTCACTGCGCTCCGCAGGCAAGCTGATGCACTCGTCCAGTTGCATCACGATGTCAGCGCCCAGCAGGTTCTGGATCTCGACAGAGCGCTCCGGCGTCAGATTGTGGCGCGATCCATCGATGTGGGACTGAAACACCACGCCGTCCTCTGTCAGATTGCGCAATCCCGCCAGAGACATCACCTGAAAGCCACCAGAGTCAGTCAAAATCGGATGCGGCCAGCGCATGAACTCGTGCAGGCCGCCCAGTGCTGCCACGCGCTCTGCACCGGGCCGCAGCATCAGATGATAGGTATTGCCCAGCACCACGTCCGCGCCCGTCGCGCGCACCTGGTCGAAATACATGCCCTTTACCGTCGCCGCCGTGCCCACCGGCATGAAGGCGGGCGTGCGGATGACGCCGCGCGGCATCGTCAGCGCGCCCGTGCGCGCCGCGCCGTCCGTGGCGGCGAGGTGAAAGCGAAAGTCCGGCGTAGGCGCATCGATCATGATGCGCGTTCAAGCAGGCTTGAATCGCCATAGGAGTAGAAGCGATACCCCTCGGCAATCGCATGTTCATAGGCCTGTCGCATCAGCGCTTGCCCGGCAAAGGCCGAAACCAGCATGAACAGCGTGGATTTCGGCAGATGGAAATTGGTCATCAGGCGATCCACGATGCGAAAACGGTAGCCCGGCGTGATGAAGATCGAGGTATCGCCGCTGAACGGTTGCAGTTGGCCCTCCGGCGTCGCGGCGCTTTCCAGCAGGCGTATCGATGTGGTGCCAACCGCGATGATGCGCCCTCCCCGCGCTTTCGCCCGGTTCACGACCTCGGCGACCTCGGCGCTGACGCTCCCCCATTCCGCATGCATCCGGTGCTCGCTGACGATCTCCGTCTTGACGGGCAAAAACGTGCCTGCGCCCACGTGCAGTGTCACATGGCGGCGATCGACACCTCTCGCATCGATGCGGGCCAAGAGATCAGGCGTGAAATGAAGGCCCGCCGTGGGCGCGGCCACAGCGCCGTCGTGGGCCGCATAAACAGTCTGATAATCGGCAGCGTCGCGCGAATCCGTGGGGCGCTTTTGCGCGATATAGGGCGGCAAGGGCATTTCGCCGAGGGTGAAAATGGCGGCATCCAGCGCAGGTCCGGCCCGGTCGAACTGCAGCAGAATGTCGCCGGAAGGCTCCTTGGAGATTACTTCGGCACCAAGTGCGCCCGCGCCAAACACAACCCTATCACCGGGCAGCAATTTCTTGCCCGGCTTGGCGAACACGATCCAGCGGGAGGCAGACTCGCGCTTGTGCAGCAGAATTTCGATTGTTGCCGCCAGCTCCCCACGAAGGCGGACTGCATAGAGGCGCGCCGGCACGACCCGCGTGTCGTTGAAGATCATCACGTCGCCAGGGGAAAGCAGCGCGGGTAGCTCGCGCACGGCGTGATCACACAGTTCCGGCGCGCCTCCCGGCACGACGTGCAGCAATCTGGCCGCATCACGCGGCTCGGCCGGGCGAAGCGCGATGCGCTCCTCCGGCAGGTCGAAATCAAAGTCGGACAGACGCACGTGGCTTGAAAGTCAGGCCATCATCGTGGCCGTGACAATCTTGTCCGGGTTGCGCACAGGCTCGCCGCGCGCGAACTTGTCCACGTTTTCCATGCCCTCGATGACCTTGCCCCAGACCGTATATTGGCGGTCTAGAAAGCCTGCATCGCCAAAGCAGATGAAGAACTGCGAGTTGGCCGAATGCGGGTTGCCCGAACGGGCCATGGAGCAGACGCCGCGCACATGGGGCTCCGCGTTGAACTCGGCGCGCAGATCGGGATAATCCGAACCGCCTGTGCCCGTGCCCTTGGGACAGCCGCCTTGGGCCATGAAGCCGTCGATCACGCGGTGGAAACCGATGCCGTCATAGAATTTTTCGCCAACCAGTTTCTTGATGTGATCGACGTGACCAGGCGCAAGGTCCGGGCGCATTTCGATGACCACGCGGCCCTTGGTGGTTTCGAGAATGAGGGTGTTTTCAGGCGTTGCCATAAGTTTCTTCCTTCTGTGTGATTACTGGACCGGGGCGGCCAGACGCACGCGCACCATCTTGTCGGGATCGGTCACGGTGCCGCTGCCGCGCGCGCCCTTCTTGATCTTGTCCACGAGTTCCATGCCGCTGATGACTTCACCCCAGATCGTGTACTGGCCAGTCAGCGGGCCGCAGCCATCATAGCAGATGAACCACTGGGAGTTGGCGGTGTTGGGGTCGGAGGTGCGGGCCATGCCGATGGTCCCGCGCTTGTAGGGCTCAGGGGTGAATTCTGCGCGCAGGTTTGGCAGTTCCGAGCCACCAGTACCCGTGCCGGTCGGGTCGCCCGTCTGCGCCATGAAGCCCTCGATCACGCGGTGGAAAATCACCCCGTTATAAAAACCCTGCCCGGTCAGCGTCTTGATCCGCTCGATATGCGCAGGTGCCCATTG